>NZ_DATEPI010000241.1:0-54522 GCF_035273305.1 Bradyrhizobium sp.
TCAGGATCGGGCCGATATAGATGGCGAGAAAATCCACGCTGGTGCGGGTGGCAAATCCGACCGAGCCGAAGAATGTCCAGGAGGTGCAATAAATCGCAAGCGACAGCGGATAGATCAGGCCACTGGCGCGGCCACGCTGGGCCGGCGAGAGGCGATCGCCATAACTCGCCACCAGAAACAGGAACCCGATGTAGCCGAAGGCGGCTGCGATCACGCCCCAGTCGTGCAGCATCGCTGCTTACTCCTATGCGCAGGCTCGCCGCTAATGAACCGGCGATCCCGGGGAAGTATAGCCGGATCGGGCCGGCAAAGCACCGGGCGCGATGGTCAGTTGTCCGGAGTTCGACCGTGACAGGGAGTAACCTTACTCCGCGGCCATCGCCTTCTTCTGAAGCGGCAACCCGAGCCGCTCCCACACCTGCAGCAATGCCTCGGCAAGCTGATCGATCACCGCGTCATCATGGTAGGGGGAGGGCGTTATGCGCAGCCGCTCGGTGCCCTTGGCGACGGTCGGATAGTTGATCGGCTGAATATAGATGCTGTGCTCCTGAAGCAGCATGTCGCAGGCACGCTTGCACTGTTCGGGGTCGCCTACGAACACGGGCACGATATGCGTTTCGCTCGACATAACCGGCAAGCCCGCGGCGGTGAGGATCGCCTTGACGCGCGCGGCGCGTTCCTGATGGCGTTCGCGCTCCCAATTCGAAGTCTTGAGATGCCGGATGGCAGCCGTTGCCGCCGAACAAATCGCGGGCGGCAACGCGGTGGTGAAGATAAAGCCCGGCGCATAGGAGCGGACCGCGTCGACGATTTCTGAACTTGCGGCGATATAGCCCCCGAGGCAGCCGAACGCTTTGGCCAGCGTACCTTCAACGATATCGATGCGGTGCATCACGCCATCGCGCTCCGCAATGCCGCCGCCGCGCGCGCCGTACATGCCCACGGCATGAACCTCGTCCAGGTAAGTCATCGCGCCATACTGTTCGGCGAGGTCGCAAATTTTCGCCAACGGAGCGATATCTCCATCCATCGAATAGAGGCTCTCGCACGCGATCAGTTTCGGACGCTCGGGTCCCGCCGCGCGCAGCAATTGCTCCAGATGCGCCGTGTCGCTGTGCCGGAACACCTGTCTCTCGCAGCCGGACTGTCGGATGCCTTCGATCATCGAGTTATGATTGAGCGCGTCGGAGAGGATCAGGCAATTCGGGATCAGTTTGGCTATGGTGGCAATGCCGGTCTGGTTGGAGACGTAGCCGGAAGTGAAAAGCAGCGCGGCTTGCATGTGATGCAGATCCGCCAATTCCTGTTCGAGCTGCGCCAGAGGATGATGTGTGCCGGCGATGTTGCGGGTGCCGCCCGCGCCGGTTCCGACCCTCGTAGCGGTCTCGACCATGGCGCCAATGACTTTCGGATGCTGCCCCATGCCGAGGTAATCGTTCGAACACCAGATCACGACGTTGCGCGCGCCGTTCGGAGAGTGCCAAACCGCGTGCGGGAAACGGCCGGCGATGCGCTCCAGATCGGCGAACACCCGGTAGCGCCGCTCATTGTGCAGGCGGTTGAGGGCGGAACTGAAGAATAGGCTGTAATCCATCGCAAGACCTGGAACGAAGCGTAAGAGTTGGCTAACAATTCCTTTTTAGAGCGTTTCCAGGATTGATGTCGAGCCGGAAACGGGCATTTCGCGCGCAAACACGCCTCTGGTAACGCCGTTCTCCGCTGATTGATGCGCGATCGCGTTTGTACCTTAAGGATCAAGTCGTCGTGAAGCGCAGCACCCCATCCGTGTCCTCAGCGGTCAGGCGTCCCTCGACGAGCATGTAGTTGACATGTGCGATCAGTTCGCCGGCGGCGAAGCCCATCTGATGCACGTCGAGTACGTGCTTATGGAACACCACTGGCACCAGCTCCTTGGAGGTTCTTGCTGTTTCCCGGCACGCCTCGGCGATGAGCCGGCAGCGATCCTCGTGGTGATCGGCCAATTGCTTGATCCGCGTCTTCAGACCGTAGAAGGGTACGCCGTGGCCGGGCAGTACGATGACGTCATAGGGGAGCGTGGTGGTCAGGCTCGCCAGTGAGCCCAGATATTCGCCGAGCGAGTTCTGATCCGGTTCTACCGCCCAGACGCTGACGTTGGGCGAAATCTTGCTGAGCACCTGATCGGCAGACAGGAACAGTTTGTCGGCCGCGCAGTAAAGCATCACCTGATCCAGCGCGTGACCGCCGCCGGTGATCACTTTGAATCGTCGCGGCCCGATCGAGATTTCGTCGCCGTGCGAGATGCGGCGATAGGACGGCGGCAGGATCGAAACTCGCTTGAGATAATCCTGGCCGCGCCCCAGCAATTTATCAGTCAGGTTCTCGTCCATGCCGTGACGACGGAAAAACAGCCGCTGTGCGTTGCGGCGCTCCTCGGTGCCGCGATTCTGGTGATAGACCGACTGCAGATATTCCACCTGCGACATGTAGAGGTGACAGTTGAATCGCTCGACGATCCAACCGGCGAGACCGACATGGTCGGGGTGCGAATGGGTCACGATCAGTCGCGTGATCTTCACATGCGATAGCGGACCCTCGAACAGCGCTGTCCAGGCGGCGATCGAATCTTCGTTGCCGAAACCGGAATCGATCATCGCCCAGCCGTCGCCGTCGGCGAGCAGATATATGTTCACGTGATTCAGACGAAACGGCAGCTTGAGCCGGACCCACAAAATGCCGGGCCTCACTTCGACGACCTGGTCCGGGCCGGGATGATTTTCCCACGGGTACCGCAGCGCCTCGGCCGAAGACTGCACCACCGTGTCTGTTTTCGAATGCATTATTAAGGCCGCAATGTTCACGCTCGATGCGATCGGACCCAAAAGGGGAAATGTGCCGATCGCGCTCCATCGGCTTAGCCGCACAAGCGACTGGGCGCCAGCCGAAAAACCGGTGCTGTTCCGCCAAAACACAGGCGGCCCTTCTCAATCATGCGCGGCGCGCGCAGTCCACCGCAGGGGAAGCATGGCTTTCGGCAAGCGCGATCGGCGGAGCCGCGCGGCATAAGGACTCTAGAAGTATTTTCCGGTGCTGGCCGATGCCGGAATAATGCTTGGCGCACCGAATCAAAGAAAAGGCCGGCGTGAACCGGCCTTTTTTTTCGAATTTCGATCAGGCACGGATCAATATCGCGCAGGCGCGAGGTTGCCCCAGTTGATGCGATAGTTCAGACCGACCTTCACAGTGTGGTCGTCATTGGTGAAGCTGCCGAACGGAGCGAGAGCAGTCGGCGTAACGAACCGGGTGTCGCCGAAGTTATAATACTGATACTCGATCTTGGCGGACCAGTTCGGCGCGAACATGTATTCGAGGCCGGCGCCGACGGTGTAGCCGTCACGATGGCCGCTATCCAGCGTGAACGCGACCGGTGTGCCGAGTAGGCTCAGGCTTTCGCTATTGTCGGAGAAGGCGTAGCCGCCCTTGGCGTACAGCAGAGCCGGACCCCAGGCAAAGCCAACACGGCCGGTCACCGAGCCGATGGCTCGCTGGTTGTTGGTGTAGATAAATCCGCCCGGGAAGATCACGCTATTGTTGTTGCCGAGCCAGCTGTACTGCCCTTCAATACCGACCACCCAGTTCTGGGCGAACTGGTAATCCGCGCCGACCTGCACGCCCCCGAGAAACCTGCCGTCATTGTTGTTGTTACTGACAAGGCCATTGAAATTGTTGTCGCTTGAGAAGGCGCCGCCGAGATGACCGCCAATGTAGAAGCCGGTCCAGTAGTTGTAGGCCTGCGCAACATAAGGCGGAGCCTTGGTGTAGCCTCGCGCTCCAAGATCAGCTGCAAATGCGGGCACCGTCATGCTGACGGCAATAACGGCGACAGTGCCGATTAGAAACTTTTTCATTGGTCTAGTGCTCCACCAGTCATTTGAGAATAGCCGTTGCCAACTCATCCATGGCGCGCACTTAGCCAGCTTTTGAGTAAATTGCTGTCACCGTGCGGCCACACCGATCAGCTTCCCAACCTCTTGGCGGAACAACTATTTTCGATGGCTAACGAGGCCTTAATCAAAGCTGAAGGAAGCTTTAATTTGCGTGAGCCGAGATCGTCGTCGCGCTTGGTTTCGAGTGCGGCGGAATCTTTCCCGGTCAGCGCTGCATCTGCATGATCTGATCCATCGGCATCATGTTCTGGTTCAGATGCGACATGATCCAGAGCGAGCCCCCGGTCACGAGCAGCACGATCAAGACGCCGAAGGCGAGCGCCAGCACGTTGTTGGTGTTGTCGGGACCTGTGGTGATGTGCAGGAAGAATACCAGATGCACGCCCATCTGCGCGATTGCCAGCACGACGAGCGCGACTGGAATGCTCGGCTGCCAGACGAGATCAGTGCCCGCGACGAAGAAAGACGTCGCGGTCAAAAGCACCGCAAGCCCGAGCCCCGTCACATAGCCGAGTGCCCGCTCTCCCAGCGAGCCGCCCTCGAGGTGCTCGTCGCCTGGCGCCAGATCGACGCTGTCTTGGGTTTCATCGTATCCGTTGCTCATTGTGCGCTTCCAATCAGATAGACGATCGTAAATACGGCGATCCAGATAATGTCGAGCGCGTGCCAGAACAGCGCGAAGCACAGGATGCGGCGCTGAATGTCGGCCCTGAACCCCTTGGCGAAGACCTGGGCCATCATGGTCAAAAGCCAGAGCTCGCCCGCCGAGACGTGCAGCCCATGGCAACCCACCAGCGTAAAGAACGCCGACAAAAAGGCGCTGCGGGTTGGCCCGGCGCCGCGCTCCACCAGGTCGGCAAATTCCCTGCCCTCGATCGCGAGAAACGCGAGCCCGAACACGCAAGTGATCGCCATCGCTACTTGAAACCAGGTCCGGTTGCGGAAGTCGGCGGCGATCGAGGCGAAGCCGCAGGTAAAACTTGAGGCGAGAAGGCAACCGGTCTCGATCACGACATTGCGCAGGTTGAACAACTCGCGCCCGCTCGGCCCACCGGCAGTCTGGTGCAGCAGCACCGCGTAGGTCGCGAAGAACGCCGAGAACATCACCATGTCGCTGAGGATGAAGATCCAGAAGCCGTAGCCGGTGACGATGCGCTTGGGGGCCACTCCGGTGTGCGCTGTGCCCGTTGCCTGCATCCCTCCCAAATGATGCGGATCGGCGTGTGGATATGCGAACGCCCCGCCGGCCATTACGCCCTCCCTGCCTGGCTGGCGAGGCCGCGCCGCTCCGCGATGTTGGCGCGGTCAATGCGGGCAACCTCGGCTGCGGGAATGACGTATTCGTCGTGATCGCGCCAGGCGAACACCACGAAGGTCGCGAACGCGCCGACAAGACCTGCCGCAACCATCCACCAGATGTGCCAGATCAAGGCAAACCCGGTGACGCTGGCAAAGAACGCACACACGAATCCGGTCGGCGAATTACGCGGCATTTCGATATCCTGATAACTGGGCTCGTCCTTCTCGAGATCCTGCTGCTTGGCGTGCGACTTGATCATCCAGTACGCATCTTCGCCGCGCACATCGGGCATGATGGCAAAATTGAAAACCGGAGGCGGCGATGAAGCCGCCCACTCCAGCGATCTCCCATCCCAGGGATCGCCGGTGCGGTCGCGCAACCCTTCGCGCCACCGGATGCTGAGGACGATCTGCAGAACCTGGAGAACAACTCCGATCATCATCAGCACGAACCCGATTGCAGCGACCATCATCCAGGGCTGCCATGCCGCGACATCATAGTGCTGCATGCGCCGGGTCATGCCGAGCAGCCCCACGACATAGAGCGGCATGAAAGTCACATAGAAGCCGATCAGCGAGAACCAGAAGGCCGCCTTGCCCAGTCCCTCATGCAAGCGGAATCCGAATGCCTTTGGAAACCAGTAGGTGAGGCCGGCAAACGCGCCGAACAGCACGCCGCCGATGATCACGTTATGAAAATGGGCGACCAGGAACATGCTGTTGTGTAGCAGGAAGTCCGCGGGCGGCACCGCCACCAGAACACCAGTTAGGCCGCCGATGATGAAAGTCACCATGAACCCGACCGCCCACAGCATCGGCGTCGCATAATGAACGCGGCCGCCATACATCGTGAACAGCCAATTGTAGACTTTGACGCCGGTTGGCACCGCGATGATCATGCTGGCGATGCCGAAGATCGCATTGACGTTGGGTCCCGCGCCCATCGTAAAAAAGTGATGCAGCCACACCATGAACGAGATGATGCAGATCGCCATGGTGGCAAGCACCATCGAGCGATAGCCGAACAGGGGCTTGCGGGAGAAGGTGGCGACCACTTCGGAGTAGATCCCGAACGCCGGCAGGACCAGAATGTAAACTTCGGGATGCCCCCAGGCCCAGATCAGGTTCATGAACATCATGACGTTGCCGCCGGCTTCATTGGTGAAGAAATGAAAGCCGACGTAGCGGTCGAGAATTAGCATCGCCAGCGTCGCGGTCAGAATCGGAAACGCCGCGATTATCAAAAGATTTGATGCCAGCGTCGTCCAGCAGAACATCGGCATTCGCAAATACGTCATACCGGTCGTGCGCAGCTTCAGCACGGTCGTGACGAGATTGATGCCGGCGACGAGCGTCCCGATTCCAGAGATTTCGAGCGACCATAAATAGTAATCGACGCCCACGCCCGGCGAATACGTCAGCTCCGATAGCGGCGGGTACGGCAGCCAGCCGGTGCGTGCGAACTCGCCGAGCACAAGCGAAATGTTGACCAGCAGCGCCCCGGTGGCGGTGAGCCAGAACCCGACTGAGTTCAGCGTCGGAAATGCGACATCACGAACCCCGAGCTGCAAAGGCACCACGAAATTCATCAGCCCGATCACGAACGGCATCCCGACAAAGAAGATCATGATGGTGCCGTGGGCGGAAAATATCTGGTTGAAGTGCTCCGGTGGCAGATAGCCATCGGAATGATAAGCGATGGCCTGCTGTGCCCTGATCATCAGCGCGTCGCTGCCGCCGCGCAGCAGCATCACCAGCGCGAGCAGGGTGTACATGATGCCGATCCGCTTGTGGTCGACACTGGTGATCCATTCGCGCCAGACATAGGGCATGTAGCCCTTCAGCGTGGCCCAGGCGAGGACCCCAACGATCACGGCGAGCACCACGCCGGCCGCGATCAGCGGGATCGGCTGATCGATCGGAATCGCGGACCAACTGAGCTTACCGAACATCGCTTCCCCGAACGTGCGATTGCGCGGCTTCTGATGTAATTTGTGGTCCCGGCCCCGGCGGAATCCGTTGCGTCGCGATCGCCTGGAACAGAGTGGGGTCGCTCAGCCGATAGGTCGGCTTGTTACGTTCAATCGTTTGCTGCGTCAGCTTTTTGTAGTTGTCTTCATTCAGAACCTGGTCGGTACGCGCAGTCTTGGCTACCCAATCGGGAAACGCGAGCTGCGGGATCACGTGGACGTCGAACATCATCTCGGGAAAGCCGTCGCCGCTGAAATGTGCCGAAAGGCCCTGATAACTGCCTTCGTTGTCGGCGCGAAGCTGCAGGCGCGTCACCATGCCGTTCATGGTGTAGATCATGCTTCCGAGCTGCGGGATGAAGAAGACGTTCATCACGCTCCCGGACGTCAGCTCAAATCGCAGCGGCGCGCCGACGGGCACTGTCAACGCATTGACGGTCGCAATTCTCTGATCCGGGTAAATGAATAGCCATTTCCAGTCGAGCGATACGACCTGGATCCTGACCGGACTTCCCGTGCCCTGGACTTCGGCAGCCGGATCGAGCTGATGCGAGCCGATCCAGGCGACGCCGCCGAGCAGGATCACGGTGAGCGCCGGGATCGACCAGACGACGAGTTCGATACGTCCGGAATAGGCCCAATCGGGCCGGTACATCGCGCGGGGGTTGGATTCACGAAACCAGAATGCGAAGGCGAGGATGGCGACGATGGTCGGCAACACGATCGCCAGCATGATCGCGACGGAATCGATCAAAATCGTTGCGTCGGCGGCCGCGATCGGGCCCTGGGGGTCGAAAATATTCATCGCCGAACCCGAAAATTGAACCGCTACCAACGGCAACGTCGCGTTGGGGTTCCAGTCAGTAACTCACGGACAGCTTGGCAATTCAAGCAAGACCTCAATCGCTCCTTGCTTCTTCGAGTCCTGAACGCAGCTTGGCAGGAAGATGTGATGGACCCGGCGCAATGCTGATGCGTCCAGATGGCAATTTTTCGCCGGCAACGATTTCATCACGTGCTCGTCAATTGCCCGGTCGATCTATGCCGGTCAGCGCTGCAGCACAGCCGTTTGTTCTATCGGATCGCTGCCCCGCCGGAGTCATCGGGATTGGGCATGAGGTAGTCGACCCCGATCAATGCGGATTCAAGCAGGACGAACGCGATCACGCCACCCAACAACCCAAAAAACACCAGGGAAAATGCGCATAGCAGCAGCGCGCACGCTATGTCTGCGGCGACCTTACCACCCCGCTGTATCGCGTCGTCATTTCTCGAAAAATAGCTCATCGCGCCCTCTTTGATTGCAAGATCAGGATAGCCAACGACGCACTCTCGGCAAGTCAGAACTGCCCAAGTGCTGCTTTGTGCCCGGGTGCACGTCGTAGCAACGCTTTTCGCTGGTTCCCTTGTACGCGGACCAATCTGCCAACGCAAATGAGCGGCGCGCATCGCCTCTCTGCGATAGGTATTCCCGTGACCGGAGGACATGCGCTACGTCGAGGTCAGCGTCCTGATTGCTCGGAACGTTTAATCATCTCCTGCATTCGCAAGGTGGTGAGGAGCTGCAGTAGTGCCTGCCCAGCCCGATGAGATTGGACCGAGAGAGGAATGCCGGCTCCAAATACCGAAGACGACCCGATAGTCGCGGAAGGAGGACTCTTCAGGGCCGTTGGCACCGGCATAATTACCGGCGCCGCAGATGATGATCCCTCCGCCATTGGTACGTATGCGAGCGCGGGCGCCAAGTTCGGCCTGTCGTTTCTCTGGATAGCTCCCGTCCTGCTGCCGATGATGTACGTGGTTGTGTACCTTTCGGCCAAGCTCGGGCGCGTCTATGGCAAGGGACTGTTCGCTATCATTCGCGACCGCTATCCCCGATGGCTACTGTACCCAGTGATGATCGGCGCGATCATCGGCAACGTGATCGAGGCCGCTGCGAATCTTGGCGGCATAGCGGCATCATTGAACTTGCTGCTACCCATTCCGATCTCATTGATCGTGATCGCAGTATCAATCAGCGTTCTGGCATTCCAAATGTGGGGGTCTTATGCGCTGCTGCGAAATATCTTCAAGTGGCTGACATTGGCGCTGTTCGCCTACGTCGCGGCAGCCTTCATGGCGAAACCCAACCTCGGAGAGGTTGTTCGCAGCACCTTGGTGCCTCACGTCGAATTCAATCGCGATTTTCTTTCCATGATCGTTGCTTGCATCGGCACGTCGCTTTCGGCCTACATCTACACCTGGCAATCCAATCAGGAGGTCGAAGACCAAATACAAGAAGGCAAACGGACGGTCGCCGAGCGTCGGGACGCGAGCGAGAGAGAACTCGACCGAACTCGTCGGGATGTCCTGATCGGAATGGCCTTCTCCAACCTGATTCTCTATTTCATCATTCTCGCCGCGGGAGCAACGCTCCACGCCTCAGGCAACATTGAAATCGAAACGGCGGCTCAAGCGGCAGCCGCGCTTGAACCGTTGGCCGGCGAAGGGGCCAAGATCCTTTTTGCGATTGGTGTGGTGGGTGTCGGTTTCCTGGCGGTGCCGGTTATGACAACCGGGGCTGCGTATGACCTTGCCCAGGGACTTGGAAGGCCGAGCAGTCTGAATGCTAGACCGAGCGAAGCGCCTCTGTTCTATCTGAGTATCACTGCGGTCACTGTACTGGCGGTCCTGCTAAATTTTCTCGGTTTCAATCCTATGAAGGCGCTCGTCTGGTCGGGCATCGTCCAGGGCTTTTCAGTGCCGCCCCTGCTTCTCATCATGATGCTGCTGACCAACGATACGAGTGTCATTGGCGGGCGGGCGAACAGCCGGGTCACCAATACGCTCGGATGGATCACGACGGTGGTAACATTCGCTGCGACGGCGTGTCTTGTCGTGAGTTGGTTCACGTGACAGATGTGTCCGGGCTACGTGCTATTCAGACGAAGGCCGCTTCCTTCTGACAGGGCGACGGGCGACGCAGCGCATCAGCCATTCTCACTGCTTTGCCGATCCTTGCTCCGGATTTGCTTATGAAGTTTGTTCGCTGCAAAAACAGAATTCAAAACAAATGCGAGCAGAACGATCCAGCACCCCGCCGCAAAGATTGAAAGCATTAGGCTGCGCCTTCGGATCATCGGCTTTCCGCCCGAGCGCGCGGTGCATGGTTTGAATGCGAGGATCCGGTTTGCTGGATCAAGCTGGCAAGTCGCTCGTGCAGCGAGCCGATCGTATGTGCGAGATTATCGCGGCGCGCTCTCAACATTCTGGCGCTAATTGGATAGGCCGACTTGGAAGCGTCAAACACGCGCGCGTCCTCCTCCTGTGCCGTAATCTCGAGGTCGATGATCCGGAGGATGCGATCGAGATCGCTGATCAAGCCGCTGATCTGCGCTGCCTCTCTGGAGTCGAATCTGCTTCCGATCTTAAAATCGCACTGGTGTTCCATTTTTGTGCTCCAGTGTCTCTCGTTGGCACATGCCAGCGGGTCTTCCCTCACGACTCGCAACAACCGTGCCAGCGCCGGCCAGGGATAAACATCAAACAAAAAACCGCCCCGAGGCGGCCAAAGGCGGCGCTTTATTCGAATAAGGCTGCCATCAATGCTGAACGGGAGGAAGCCACGTATCAGTTCAATTCCGACTGTCCTCTCAAGATGATACCGGCCAAAACGAGGCAGAGTCCAATGTCTAGCGGCTGCCGCCCTCACCAGCGAGTTTGTCGCGGAAAAACCCCAGAACACTTGCGTTGAATTCTTGATGGAACGCGGTTCTGTCGAAGCCAGGCGGATCGCTGCAAAGCCGCGGCAAGTTGGCTACAAACTCAGGCGTACAGGGCGGCAGGAAGGCGAAGTGTCCCGCCGGCACGACGCGCACCTCAGGTTTTCCAGGGAGGCTGCTGGCCGTAAGCGCGGAGTTCTGCGGATCAACACCGCCGCCGCCCAATTCTGAGCGCCAAATCAGCAATGGAATTTTAACGTCCGACAGGCCCGGAGGGGAAAACATGAAGTTTAGAGCAGTGTCCGCGAGCACTGCGGCTCGTATGCGAGGCTCGTGAGGGGCGCCGGGCGGTATGGCACCACTACGAAACTGTTCACACGCCAACGTCTTGTTTCTCTCGGTGCAGATCGGCGCAATCTTGCCAAATTCGGGATTCGCGCCGGCTAAAATCAATCCAGTATATGCTCCAGCGGAAAAGCCAAAGAAACCAATCTTGGTTGGATCGATTGCGCCGCGATCACGCCAGTCATTCAACATGAAGTCCAGCAAGCGGATCGTGTCCGCAGGACGTGACGCGATAATGGATAAACTATTACTGGACGAGCCGTCCGCACCGTTATCGCCGGGATAGTTGATCGCGGCTACGACAAATCCGGCGTTTGCCAGCGCTTGTTCGACGTCATAGTGAGCGGCGAACCAACCTCCTCGTCCGTGAGCGACAATGATAAGAGGCAAGTTTGCGCCAGTAACAGGACAATCCTTCACTCCCTCCAACGAATCGATGAACTTCATTGTAAGCTTCCCCAGCGGGACACGCTGCGGCTCTGCTGCGCAGGGGTACCATATCGCGCCTGCCAAACTTGGATCAGTGTCGAGCAGTTGGATGCCTGCGGACCGGGCAGGAGAAGCCAAAGCGCAAAGTATCGCGGCGCAAATCCAAAAGGTTCTAATCGGCAAGGCCGCCCCCAAGTTCGCCGGCACCAATACCTGATCGAAGGCGACGGAATTGCGTCGTTAATCCAGAAGCGAATGTCCGCTCAGGTCTGTTACGCCTTTTAAAAGCGGGCATCTTCAAATCCGTAACATTGCACGCGGGTGACGTTTGTGGAAGATTTGCGGTCAATAGATTGATGTTGAAAAAATTAGCCGGCCTCGCGCAGTTCTCTTTGTGACCATGGTCCAATTGTTAGTTATGGCCGGCCTCACTCATAGAGAGCATGACGACCCCACCGGAGATAAACGTGAGCACCCCGATTGTGCCGATCGCCCACGACATTCCCAGGAGGTCGGCGATGATGCCAGCCGAGAGCGCGCCGATCGCATAGCCCAGGTCGCGCCAGAAGCGGTAAACGCTGAGCGAGCGAGCGCGCCAGCTTGGATGCGAGGCATCGGACACCGCAGCGATCAGGCTCGGATAAACCATCGCAGTGCCGATCCCGAGCAGCAGGCTGCCGATCAGCCAATAGCCGAACGTGGTCGTCACTGCTGTCAAAAGTAATGCTGCCGCCTGCACCCACATGCCGCCGACGATCAGGCCTTTGCGGCCCCAGCGGTCGCTCAAGGGACCGGTCAGGACTTGCAGGATGCCCCAGGTCGCCGGATAGACCGCCTTCAGAATGCCGATGCTCTCGACGCCGAGCCCGAACGTGGCGAAGAATAGCGGGAAGATGCCCCAGCTCATGCCGTCGTTGAGATTGTTGACAAGGCCGGCCTGCGATGCCGCGAACAGGTTGCGGTCGCGAAACGAGGTGAGCATGAAGATATGCTTGAATTCCATTGTTTCCGCGGCCTGCGCATGCTCTGCGATCTCGGCGCGCACGTGATGTCGCGTATCGCGCACCACGAGGATCGACAGCGCCGATCCAAGTAGCGCATAGGCAACGCCGAGATAGAGTGGCGCCGGCCGCAACCCATAGCGCTGCGCGATATAGCCGGTGAGGAAGGCCGTCACGCCCACAGCAAGATAGCCGGCGAACTCGTTGAGCCCCACCGCCAGCCCCCGCGATTTCGGTCCGACCAGGTCGATCTTCATGATCACAGTCATTGACCACGCGAAGCCCTGGTTGATGCCGAGCAGCGCATTCGCTGCGATGACCCACTCCCAGGTCGGGGCGGCGATCAGCATGAAAGGGACCGGCAGGCCGACTATCCAACCGAGCACCAGCACGCGCTTGCGGCCCCATTGGTCGGCAAGGTGGCCGGAGACGAGATTGGCACAGGCCTTCACCACTCCGAAGCTAACGATGAAGGAAACGATTAGCGTAGTCGACGCGAGATGAAATTCGTCCGCCCCGATCAACGGGACGACAGTGCGCTCTAGTCCGACCATGCCGCCCACGAACGCGTTGACCAGGAGGAGCAGAGCGAACTGTGGCCAGTTCTCCTTCAGCCCCAGTCTGACTATCGCAGCAGCTTCCGGAGTGGGTGTCATGGATTATTAGACAGCGGCAGCCGTGAGACCTGAATTGGCGGATCTGATTTTCGCAGCTTCGGGCGGTGCCGGCGGAATCTCGGCGGTCATGAATCGCACAAATTCAGCTTCATCCTCCATCATGAACGCCTCATTGTGCCGCTTCTCGAAACCGATAGTTGATGCTGGCTTCCCGCTCAGTCGGCGACCGCATACCGAGCCCGCATAAGCCCCCGGCATTACTCCAACGTAGTCGGGAAGGCATTTCAAGGTGCGTGCACTTCGGAACAGTTGCCTCGCGCCTTCTTCAGCACTGGAGGCAAGTTCAGTCCGGCCGAGATCGCCGACCATGAGCGTGTGCCCGGTCAAGACGAACCAGGGTTCGTCGGCGCGCGTCCGGTCCGTCACAACAATGCATATATGCTCGGGCGTGTGACCGGGCGTATGCAGCACGGCGGCCGATACGTTGCCCAGTGGAAGGACCTGTCCATCGCGCACGCCCTTGAATGGAAATGATACGGCTGCTTCCGCCGAGAGCACGTAGGCAGCGCCGGCCGCGTCGGCGAGGGCCCGTCCGGACGAGATGTGGTCGGCATGGACATGCGTATCGATGACGAAATGAATTCGCATGCCGGCATTCTCGGCAGCGTGCAAATACGGTTCGATGTCGCCGACCGGATCCACCACCGCAGCAGTCGCCTTGCCGCCGCAGCCGAAGAGGTAGGAGATGCCCACCGGGTCATTGTGCAAGAACTGACGAAGGATCATGGACTTGCACTCCTTTATAACAGCAGATAGAGATCATTCAATGGATCTGCTGAATGATAGATCAAGGAGTCGGCGTGTCAAGCATCGGACCGAAACAGGCGATTTACCAGAACCTCGCGGAAGTGGCGCAGGCGCTTGGTCACGCTCACCGGCTTGAACTTCTGGAGCATCTGGCGCAAGGGGTGCGCAGCGTCGAGGAGCTATCCGCACGGGCGCATCTGTCGTTTGCTAACACTTCCCGTCATCTGCAGATCCTCAGGCGTGCACGCCTTGTTGAGACGGAGCGGCGCGGCAAACGCGTTCTCTATCGACTGGCCGGCGATAGCGAAGTGGTCGCACTGATCAAGGCCCTGGGTCGCGTTGGCGAACGCAATGTTGCCGAGATAGGCCGAGTTGTAACCGATTACTTTCAAGCCCGCGACGCGCTCGAACCGATTTCGCGTGATGACCTGGTCGCGAGGTTGCGCGACGACCTGGTTACTGTGCTCGATGTGCGACCCGAAGATGAGTTTGCGGTGGGCCATCTTTCAGGGGCCCTCAACATTCCGCTCGCCGAACTGGAGCGGCGTTTGGGCGAACTTCCGAAAAGTCGCGAGGTGATCGCCTACTGCCGTGGTCCGTATTGCGTGCTTTCGTTTGAAGCCGTCGCTGCGCTCAGAGCGCGCGGCTATCGCGTTCGCCGGCTCGAGGACGGCTATCCCGAATGGAAGGCGGCCGGCTTGCCGATCGAAGCCGTTACCTGAGACCAAGCGGATTTCGGTGCATCATGAATGAGAAAACTCATAGCGTAGACTCCTCATGGCCGATCGTCGCCGGCAAGGACCACACGGCAGCATCAATATTCCGGCCCGAAGCGTTGCTGCGCGAAGCACGGCGCCAGAAACAATTGGGTCTCGTCGCCGTGCCCGAGATCTGCGTCCTCGATCCCGACGGCGACGTCGTTCGCCACCTCAAACGGAGCGGCGCGGGCCGCATCCATGAAGGATGGGCGTGCTATCATACCGAACTTCTTGCCTTCAATCTGGACACGGTCGGAGAAGTCGGCATCGTAGGCTGCGCGGTAGGCGCACCCTTTGCGGTCCTCGTCGCTGAACAGCTCTTTGCGTCCGGCTGTCGGCTGCTCGTCAGCGTCACTTCAGCCGGACAAGTTACCCCCATCGGCCCGACACCATATTTCGTCCTAATCGACCGCGCCGTGCGCGACGAGGGAACAAGCTATCACTATCTTCCCCCGGCGATTTTCGCTGAGGCACCCGATTCAATGCTATTCAACTGCGCCGAAGCGGCGCTGCGCGGTCTCTCGGGGATCTCCGTTCACCGGGGGCCAACCTGGACCACCGATGCGCCGTATCGCGAAACTGAAGCTGCCGTAGCTTCCGCGCGGGATCTTGGTGCTCTCGCGGTCGAAATGGAAGCTGCCGCCTTATATGCATTTGCAAACGCGACCGGCCGAGCGGTTATCTGTTTTGCACATGTGACAAATGCGATGGCTCGGATTGAAGGAGACTTCGAGAAGGGCGAGGCGGACGGAACCACAGCAACGCTGGCGGTGGTTGCTGCTGCAATTCGAGCATGGGCTTCTGCGTGCAAGGCAACCTAGCGGCCCAGGCACCGGCATTGGATTGAGGGCGCTACGCGGCCGCCTTACGTCGGGAGCGGACGTTCACTGGACCGATCCCGCATGAAGTGGCACTAGGCGACATCGTAGGCTTGACCTGTCGGCGCGGTGCGGGGCGTACATTGGCTGCTCGCGGCATGAGTACGATCCTCGAACCTGCCGAAGCCGAGCTCTGGCCGGTGTTTGGTCACGAACGATCTCCTGAGCTTCAGCGATGGATACTCAAACAAGTGCCACGAGATCACGGCTGCGGTCAGCGCGAGTGGGAACCCAGCAAAAAACAACGTCCACCAACGGTCACCGATCCACGTCTCAGGGAAATAGTGGATGAGCAATTGAAGGAAGGGCGTATGGTAGAGATATAAGCCATATGAATAATCACCGGTTCCGAATCCAGGAAGACGAGGCATCGGCGACAAGCCGATCATCACAGTCAAATATCCGAGAAGCGGAAGTATTATCGGAACGACTGCGGGATTGCTCAATAGGCCCGCGTCGCCAAACGCGCTCACAAGGATCGCCGCACACAGTGCGCCAATCGCGATTGTTTTGGAGAAAGGGACGTAATACCGCAGCTGATAAAGGACAATCCCGATCAGAAAAGAAGGCCAAAGCAATGCCCCAAAGGAAAAGAAGAACTGTAGCGTCGGGTTTCCAAGAGACGGTAAATGCTCGCTTACCGGGGCCGCCACGAGCCCGAGTAGAATTCTGGCGATCAAGACGGCGCAAGTGAACAGTAATACCAATCTGGGGCGGTTGATTGCTCCGGAAATCATCAGTCCGGCGAGAATGGCGTAACAACCGAGTTCGAAGGGGATCGTCCACAACGCCCCATTCACCTCTGGCTTTGGATTGTTCTCGAACACGCCCGGAAGCGAGTACTGCATCCAGCCTGTGATATTGAGGAAGTAAGTAAAAAAAGTTGTGTCAGTAAAATACTGCTTTGCGGACAATGTCGTCACCAGCGCACCAATTAGAAGCGCTGCGAAGACGATGTCGGCAAAGAGTGCGGGTAAAATACGGGCCGCGCGGTTTAAGAGAAAGTCTTTCGTAGAAAGGCGCATGCTGCTTCCGGCTACGAGAAATCCGCTTAGAGCAAAAAACATCGGAACCAACGCGTATTGCGAAAACCAAAAGGCGGAGGCCTTTGCAGTTTCCACATGCCCGGTCAGCCACGCAGTGTGCCAAGCGATAATGCCTGTTGCCAAAAATATGCGTAGGAAATCGAAGCCCTGAGCGAACCCCCTTTGCTCGTCCAGGGCGGATCCCAGGGTTTTCAACCGGTACCTTTCTCGGAAGCTCGTGTGGTGGGAGGCCTCAATTCCAACCGATGAGCCCTAAGCTTTTCTTAAGAGCTCTGATAAGATTTGCTCGGAGAGCGATCTTCTCTGCCGTCCGAGGTGTAGAACTAAGTTGCGGCGACCGGGCGACGATGGCGAAACGCGCAAGCCCATGCGCAACTATTGGCTCTGGTCGATCGCCAATGTCTGACTTTGCCTTCGGATCAAAACCGGAGATGCGCGGATTGCTCGGAAGATTTCCGTTCAGCGCAATAGCCGACATGCGACCTAGCCAGGCGACCCTTGGTTAGCACGTGCTAGTCAATTCAGAAGAAAGACTGGTGCTGCCAGACAGGATTGAACTGTCGACCTCTCCATTACCAATGGAGTGCTCTACCACTGAGCTACGGCAGCGTGCCCGGACTATCAGGATCGGCCAAAAAGCCTCCATAGGCGGCTGATCCTTGCCACAAGGCTCCCGCGCGCGCAAGCGCGCGACAGCGCGAGGCGTGATCAAAATAGCCGGAAATGACCGCGATACGCTCGCGGCCGCATTCGTTTCCTGAGTTGCGGACCGAGTCAACGCCAGATTTCTAAGCCCAGCGCCCGTCAGGCTTGGCGGGTTGGATCGTGATTTCGAGCGTCCCGGTGATATATCAGCGATCACGACCCACATTCGAATGGATCTACGATGACGGATCACGACCACCAACGCGAGCGGCAGATCAGCGGAGCAGCGAAAAAGGATGCACGACAGGATCGGTTGAAGCGGGCGCTGCGCGAAAACCTCAAGCGGCGGAAATCGCAGGCGAGGGGACGAGGTGAGGTCGCCGGCTCCGGCGTTGAAGACTCCTCGGGTCACCGCGGCGAAATAAAGCCGGGTACATGATCTCCGCTCTTTTGCGCTTCTGATTTCCACGCAAGCGCGGTTCGCGTTTGGCCGGCGGAAGACCAGTTCCACTTTTTCACTCACGCTCTCACAAGAGAGACTGAAATGGCCCTCGATCCCACCGAACCAAACAAGGCGCCCGCCGCGGGGCAGGCTAGCGCGTTTCCGCGCCACGAGCAGACGTTTCCGACGCTCACGCCAGGTGAGATCGCGCGCATGGGTCGCTTCGGCGAGATCAAGCGCTACCGAGACGGTGAAAAGCTGTTCGAAACGGGTAAACCGGGACCCGGCATGTTCGTGGTCCTTTCCGGCCATGTTGCGATTAGTCAGCGCGATGGCCTCGGTCACATCACGCCCGTGATCGATCAGGGACCGGGACAGTTCCTCGCTGAAATCGGACAGCTTTCAGGCCGTGTTGCACTGGTCGATGGTCATGCGGAAGGTGATGTCGAAACTCTTCTGATCGCGCCGGAGCGATTGCGTGCGCTGCTGGTCGCCGAAGCCGATCTCGGCGAACGCATCATGCGTGCCCTGATTTTGCGACGGGTAAGCCTGATCCAGGGCGGTGTCGGCGGCCCGGTGCTGATCGGGCCTTCGACTTCGAGTGGCGTCATCCGCCTGCAGAGTTTTTTGACCCGCAACGGTGTGCCGCATCATTTGCTGGACCCGGAGCGGGATCACGATGCAACCGAATTGATCGCGCGCTATTCGCCGTCACATTCGGATTGGCCGCTGGTCGTGACTGTCGATGGTGCTGTGCTCCGCAATCCGCAGGAGTCAGAACTCGCGCGGGCGCTTGGCATGATCGGTGGGCCTGCCGGCAAGACAATCTACGATACCGCGATCGTAGGCTGCGGTCCTGCCGGACTTGCCACTGCGGTGTACGCCGCGTCGGAAGGCCTTTCGGTGGTGATTTTGGATGCGCGAGCCTTCGGCGGACAAGCCGGCGCCAGCGCGCGCATCGAAAACTATCTCGGCTTTCCAACAGGCATCTCAGGTCAGGCGCTGGCCGGCCGGGCGTTTACACAGGCGCAGAAGTTCGGGGCCGACATCATGATTCCCATGAGCGTGAAAGCACTCGATTGCGCCCGAACGGACGGCGCGTTTGCGCTTGAACTCGATGGAGGCGAGACGTTGCGCGCTCGCTCCGTCGTGGTGGCGAGCGGCGCGCGCTATCGACGTCCGGAAATCGAGAGCCTCGAGCAATTCGAGGGTCGCGGCGTCTGGTACTGGGCGTCGCCGATCGAGGCAAGGCTCTGTGCGGACCAGGAAGTCGTTCTCGTCGGGGGCGGCAATTCCGCCGGACAAGCCGCGGTGTTTCTTTCAGGCCACGCCCGCAAGGTGCATATGGTCATCCGCGGCGGTGGCCTCGGCGCCAGCATGTCGCGTTATCTGATCGAGCGCATTGAGGCCACACCAAACATCGAACTGGTATTCAACAGCGAGGTGGTGGGACTTGAGGGCACCGAGTTCTCGCTCGGGCGCGTGCGATATCGCAGCCGCTTGTCAGGTGAAGAGGCGAGTTTCGAAATCGGCAATCTATTCCTGTTTGCGGGCGCGGACCCCGCCACCGGCTGGCTCGATGGTTGCGGCGTTACGCTTGATCGCGCCGGGTTCGTGGTGACCGGCGCGCAATCCGATCAAAACAAGGGACGGGTCGTGCCAGGCCTGGAAACTTCAATACCCGGTGTCTTCGCGGTCGGCGATGTGCGTTCAGGATCTGTCAAGCGGGTAGGTGGCGCGATTGGTGAGGGGGCGCAGGTGGTCGCCGCGCTTCATGGCTTTCTGGGCGATATGGGACGAGTGGCGGCGCTTTAGCCGGGATGGTTTGATACTGCGCAAGATGGCAATTCGCGAGCCGGAGTCGTACCATCGGCCCATCTTAAAAGGGGAGCGCATCATGATTCTTGGTATGAGCTTAGCGACCTTTACCGCCGTGCACGTGCTTATCAGTTTGATCGCTATCGCCTCCGGCATCATCGTAATGTTCGGACTGCTCGGCTCCAACCGCAGGCCCGGCCTCACCGCCACGTTCCTGCTGTTCACGATTCTGACCAGCGCGAGCGGCTTTCTATTTCCGTTCGAGAAGTTGCTGCCTTCGCATATCATCGCCATTATCTCGTTGCTGCTGCTAGCGATCGCCTGCGTGGCGCTCTACGGCATGAAGCTTTCCGGTGAGTGGCGATGGATCTATGTGCTGACGGCGATGGTTTCGCTTTATCTCAACATGTTCGTGCTGGTCATCCAGAGCTTCCTCAAGCTGGGTCCGCTTCATGCACTCGCACCAAGCGTGCCGCCGAGCGAGCCGCCGTTCGCGATCGTGCAAGGAATCCTGCTCCTGTTCTTCGTCGTTGTGATCATCGGCGCGTTGCGGCGATTCCGTCCGACGGCCGGATACGCGTGATCCAGCGATGAGGGTTATCCTGTTCGGCGCCACCGGCATGGTCGGGCAGGGCGTGCTGCGCGAATGCCTGCTCGATCCCGGGGTCGAAAGTGTGCTCGCGATCGGTCGTAGCCCGAGCGGTCAGCGACACGTCAAGTTGCGCGAAATCCTGCACGGAAACTTTTTCGATTTTTCGTCGCTTGAACCTCAACTCACTGGCTACGACGCTTGTTTCTTCTGCCTCGGTGTCTCCTCGATCGGGATGAGCGAGGAGCGCTATCGCCGATTGACCTACGACATCACGCTCGCGGCCGCGACCACGCTGGCAAATCTAAATCCGGGAATGGTGTTCACTTATGTCAGCGGTCGCGGCACGGATTCGACTGAGCACGGCAAGCTGATGTGGGCGAGGGTCAAGGGAAAGACCGAGAACGATCTGCTCAGGCTGCCCTTCAAAGCGGCTTATATGTTTCGCCCTGCGGGCATCCAGCCGCTGCACGGTATCCGGTCCAAGACGCCTTGGGTTCAGGCGCTATATGTCAGTGCCGCCCCCATACTGTCGCTGCTCAATCGCCTCGCACCGCAATACATGACCACCACCCAGCAAGTCGGCCGCGCCATGATCAAGGTGGCGCGGGATGGCTATCCAAAGCCAGTGCTGGAAAGCGAAGATATCAGTCGCCTCTGACGTCCTGCTTTCGGAGCGCTCCAAAGGACCGACTCGAGCTTCGCAATTAACCAACGTGAGACCCTCGCACCGGTCGACAGCTCGGCCAACTCGACCCATGAAATAGCCGCAAATTTCAAGCTTTTGCCATCAGGGGATCATTGGCTTTATAGTTCGGGAAATTGGGGGTTGGTATGGACCGCATTCGCATTGTCGGCGGCAGCAAGCTTAACGGCACCATTCCGATCTCAGGCGCCAAAAACGCCGCGCTGCCCCTGATGATTGCGGGGCTTCTGAGTGAGGAGACCCTGATCCTCGACAACGTGCCGCGCCTTGCCGATGTCGCCCAGCTGCAGCGCATTCTCGGCAACCACGGCGTGGATATCATGTCGGCGGGCAAGCGACCCGGCGATCATGAATATCAAGGTCAGACCCTGCACATTTCGGCGGCCGACATCATCGATACCACCGCGCCTTACGAACTGGTCTCGCGGATGCGCGCCAGCTTCTGGGTGATCGCGCCGCTCTTGGCACGGATGCATGAGGCCAAGGTTTCGCTTCCCGGTGGGTGCGCCATCGGTACCCGGCCGGTCGATTTGCTGATTATGGCGTTGGAAAAACTCGGCGGCGAACTCACGATCGACGGCGGTTATGTCGTGGCGAAGGCGCCCGGCGGTCTTAAGGGCGCTGCCATCGAATTTCCCAAAGTCACCGTGAGCGGTACGCATGTCGCGATGATGGCGGCGACGCTTGCCAAGGGCACGACCGTCATCACGAACGCCGCCTGCGAGCCGGAAATCCTCGACGTCGCCGATTGCCTCAACAAGATGGGCGCCCGGATCTCCGGCGCCGGTACGCCTCGAATCGTCATTGACGGCACGCCCAAGCTGCGCGGGGCGCGTCACACCGTACTGCCGGATCGTATCGAGACCGGCACATATGCCATGGCGGTGGCAATGACTGGTGGGGACGTGCAACTGTCTGGCGCCCGCCCTGAGCTGCTGCAATCGGCGCTCGACGTGCTGACCCAAGCCGGCGCGACCGTCACATCAAACAACCAGGGCATCCGCGTCGTCCGCAACGGAGTCGGGATCGAGCCGGTCACGGTTTCCACGGCGCCATTTCCGGGCTTTCCGACCGACTTGCAGGCGCAGCTGATGGCCTTGATGGCCTGCGCCAAGGGTTCCTCGCAGATTACCGAGACGATCTTCGAAAATCGTTTCATGCACGTGCAGGAACTGGCGCGCTTCGGAGCGCGTATTCACCTGGATGGCGAAACCGCCACCATCGACGGGATCGCCAAGCTGCGGGGCGCGCCCGTGATGGCGACGGACCTGCGCGCTTCAGTGTCGCTGGTGATCGCCGGGCTGGCCGCCGAAGGCGAGACCATGGTCAACCGGGTTTATCACCTGGACCGTGGGTTCGAACGGCTCGAGGAAAAGCTCTCGGCCTGCGGCGCCTCGATCGAGCGCATCAGCGACTGAGTTGGAAGATTAAAATCGTGACGGCTCGGCTCAAACTGATTGCTCTTGATGCCGACGACCTGGCGGTCATTTCAGCGCATGTCCAGGACGCCCGGGTGAAGGTGGAGGACATTATCTGGCGGCAGGGCGAAAAGCGGCTGGTGATCGGCATGAACCGGCTGGATTGGGAGCAGACGCTGGCAGGCGAAACCTCCCCGCGCCGACTGATCGCGGCACTGCGGTTCGACCGGGTGTTGTCGTGCAAGTCGCGCAACATCGACATGGAAGCGTCGGAAGCAGGGCTTGAGCTGCTCGGTATCGAATTTCATGCTGATGATGCCCCGAGCGGAAGCGCGGTGCTGCTGTTTAGCCATGGCGGGGCGCTGCGGCTCGATGTCGAATGCGTGGAATGCGAGCTGACGGACCTTGGTACCGACGATCTTGGCAGCGGCGAACTCGGCGAAGACGGCGAATCCTCTGTGACGGATGCCCAAGGCCGTTCACCATAGTTAATCCAAGAAAGCAGAGGGTTGACGGCGATTTGTCGCCGCGCCATTGAGCAGTGGGCGCTCGCGTGAAAGATCCCGCCCGGAAAGCCGCCATGCCTGTTCGCCTCGACCGAAGCAGTGCCGATTTTACCGAGCGATTCGCGAGCTTTCTCGCGACCAAGCGCGAGATTTCGGCTGACATCGAGGCCGCGACCCGCGCCATTGTCGATGACGTGGCGGCGCGCGGAGACGCGGCGCTGCTCGAAGCGACCCGCAAATTCGATCGGCTCGATCTCAAGTCCAGCGGGCTGCGCGTGAGCGCTGCCGAAATCGAAGCGGCCGTGAAGGCTTGTGACAGCGGCACGATCGACGCACTCAATTTCGCCCGCGATCGCATCGAGCTGTTTCACCGTCGGCAGTTGCCGAAAGACGATCGCTTCACCGATCCGCTCGGGGTTGAACTCGGCTGGCGCTGGAGCGCCATCGAAGCGGTCGGGCTTTACGTTCCCGGCGGCACCGCCGCGTATCCATCCTCGGTGCTGATGAATGCGGTGCCGGCGAAAGTCGCGGGGGTTTCCCGGGTCGTGATGGTCGTGCCCTCCCCAGACGGCAAGCTCAATCCATTGGTGCTGGCGGCGGCAGATCTCGGCGGTGTCTCCGAGATTTATCGCGTCGGAGGCGCCCAGGCGGTTGCGGCACTCGCCTATGGCACCGCGACGATTGCGCCGGTGGCCAAGATCGTCGGTCCCGGTAACGCCTACGTTGCCGCCGCCAAGCGGCTTGTGTTCGGCAAGGTCGGCATCGACATGATCGCCGGCCCGTCTGAGGTGTTGGTTATAGCTGATGCCACCGGTAATGCCGGCTGGATCGCGTCCGATCTGCTGGCGCAGGCCGAGCACGACGTCAATGCGCAGTCTATCCTGATCACGGATAGTTCGGCGCTCGCCAACGATGTTGAGCGGGCGGTGCAAACGCAACTCGCAACCTTGCCGCGCGCGCAAATCGCGCGAGCCTCATGGAACGACTTCGGCGGCATCATTGTCGTCAGCAGCGTTGATGAGGCCGTACCGCTCGCCAACGCGATCGCCGCCGAGCACGTTGAAATCATGACGGCTGATCCCGAAGCGGTTGCCGCCAAAATCCGAAATGCCGGCGCGATCTTCATCGGGCCGCATACGCCAGAGGCAATCGGCGATTATGTCGGGGGTTCAAATCACGTGCTCCCGACCGCGCGCTCGGCGCGATTTTCGTCCGGGCTTGGCGTGCTCGATTTCATGAAGCGAACATCGATCCTGAAATGCGGACCCGACCAGCTGCGGGCGTTGGGACCGGCGGCGATGACGCTCGGCAAGGCCGAAGGCCTCGATGCGCATGCGCGCTCGGTCGGACTCCGCCTTAACCTGCCATGAGTAAATCGCCGCGAGATGGGGATTCGCAAAACCGCGTCGTGGCGGTGACACTCGATGAGGAATCGATCGGGCGATCAGGCCCGGACATCGAGCACGAACGCGCGATCGCGATCTATGATCTGATCGAAGAGAATTTGTTCGCCCCGGAAGGCGAAGGCGGGGGACCTTTCACGCTACATATCGGCATCACCGGCAACCGGCTGATGTTCGATATTCGCCGCGAGGACGGCACGCCGGTGGTCGCCCATTTACTGTCGCTGACGCCATTTCGGCGGATCGTGAAGGACTATTTCATGATCTGCGACAGCTACTATCAGGCGATCCGCACCGCTACCCCCGACAAGATCGAAGCCATAGACATGGGCCGCCGCGGCATTCATGACGAGGGCTCGCGCACTCTGCAGGAGCGGCTAAAGGGCAAGGTGCGGATCGACTTCGAGACCGCCCGCCGGCTGTTCACGTTGATCTGCGTGCTGCACTGGAAGGGTTAACGCATGATCCCGAAAAGTGGGCAGCGGTTTTCGGACCAGATCATGCGCAAAGAACGCATGATCCCGAAAAGTGGACACCGGTTTTCGGACCAGACCATGCGCCACGAACGCATGATCCCGAAAAGTGGACAACGGTTTTCGGACCAGATCATGCGCAATTCCAGAGAAGTCTAGACGCGTGGAAGCGACTCCGCGCGCGCGCAATCCGCAGGCCGTGCTGTTCGCATGCGGGCTGAACAGCGTGCGGTCGCCGATCGCCGAGAGCCTGTTGCGGCACATGTTTCCCAGCGCGCTTTATGTGCGATCCGCCGGCGTGCGCAAGGGCGAGCTGGATCCATTCGCGGTCGCGGTGATGGCGGAACTGGGTCAGGACATTTCCGGGCACCGACCAATGACGTTCGAGGAACTGGACGATTGGGAAGGGCTGAATTTCGACCTCATCATCACGCTGTCACCGGAGGCGCACCACAGGGCGCTGGAACTGACGCGCACCCACGCTGCCGAAGTCGAATACTGGCCGACGCAGGATCCCGTCGGCGAGCAGGGCAATCGCGAGCAGAAGCTCGATGCCTATCGCGCGGTCTGCGAGAGCCTGTTGATGCGGATTCGGCGGCGATTCTCCAAAGTGGGCGCGGCGAGCGGGTGATGCATGGGAAACATTCGCCATAAATGCGCGCCTGCGCGGCACACGGCGACGACGAGAGCGGCAGTTGTCTCGACGCATCCCTTCCGATAGGTTCCGCGCGCGCTCGTATCCTCTCTCCTCCCGCTGATAACCCTCGCATGCTAGGCCGTCCCAAATTCGTTCTCGCTTCCGGCTCGCCGCGCCGGCTTGCCTTGCTGAATCAGGCCGGCATCGAGCCCGATGCGTTGCGTCCGGCCGACGTCGACGAGACGCCAAGCCGTGGTGAGCTGCCGCGCGCCTGCGCCACCCGGCTCGCGAGAGCCAAGGCCGACGCCGCGCTCAAATCCGTCCAACTCGATGACGAATTGCGCGGTGCGTTCATTCTCGCTGCCGACACGGTGGTCGCGGTCGGCCGCCGGATTCTGCCGAAAGCCAATCTGGTCGACGAGGCCTCGCAATGCCTGCGCCTGTTGTCCGGGCGCAATCATCGCGTTTACACCGCGATATGCCTGGTGACGCCAAAGGAGGCGTTTCGCCAACGGCTGGTCGAGAGCCGCGTGCGCTTCAAGCGACTGAGCGAGGACGACATCCAGGCCTATATCGGCTCCGGCGAATGGCGCGGAAAAGCCGGAGGCTATGCGGTCCAGGGGATCGCCGGATCATTCGTGGTCAAGATGGTCGGCTCTTATACCAACGTCGTCGGCCTGCCGCTGTACGAAGCCGTTACGCTGCTCGGCGGCGAAGGTTTCCCGGTTCGTTTCGGTTGGTTGAATGCCGTCTAAGCCTCCCAAAGATGCCGGTGCCGAAAAAGACCCTGCAAAGGGAGCAGGCAAGCCGTGCCCGATCTGCGGTAAGCCGGCCACCGAAGCCTCGCGGCCGTTCTGTTCCGAGCGGTGCAGGGACGTCGATCTCAACCGCTGGCTATCGAATTCCTATGCGATTCCCGGCCGCAAGGAAGCGGACGAAGACGAGGACTGAGACGATTTCAAGCGAAGTTATTTCGGTTCGCGCCGGAAAACGGCTGCAATAAACACGGCTCGCAAATGAGGCGTTTTCCGGTCTGTGATCGGCCATCGAGCACGTTTTCCGCCGGGTCCCGGCATGCGCTGCCACCATGCGTTTCGAGAAGCGAAGCATGGTGGACAGGACAAGCGAGCCTGACTATAAACCGGCGCTCCCAGGCCCCACGGGCTGGAAGTGCCCAGGTAGCTCAGTTGGTAGAGCATGCGACTGAAAATCGCAGTGTCGGTGGTTCGATTCCGCCCCTGGGCACCATTCTTGTTCGGTTTCCACATCATTGACGGTAGTTGCTTCCGCAGAAAGGAAAACCGATGCCGGCTGAAATCAACATCTACAATCCCGAGGCGCTCGGTCCACCGATGGGGCAGTACAGCCATGTGACGCGCGTGAGGGCGAACGAATTCCTGTTCATCGCGGGAATGCTGTCGGGCGACGTCGCAGGCAACGTAATCGGCGAGGACGATTTCGATCTTCAGACCACGCAGGTGTTTCGCAATATTGAGGCGGCGCTGAAATCAGCGGGAGCATCCTGGGGCAACGTCGTTCAGTTCACGACATATCTTGTGCATTCGCAGGATATTCCGAAGTTCATGGCGTTTCGCCTGCGTGAATTCCCAAAGATGTTTCCAGACGGAAAGTACCCGCCGAACACGCTTCTTATGGTGGACCGGCTGGTGAAGGAATCTTTCCTTGTTGAGGTGCAGACCATCGCGGCCGTCTGATCAGCAGGACTCTCGGCCGAGGCTCGTTGGCAACTCGATCTCGTGTGTTCGATCTGGCTGCTGACGTGCCCGCGACGAGGCGGCCTCTGGTTTGCGTCGTTCGCTCCCCGTCTTGGCAGACCTGAAATCCTCTTGCTGCCGATTCGGTTCGAAAGTGCCTGGTAGCCGGAAGCTTGCGATCCAACAGCCTTTGTGCGATCGATGGCAATTAGCTCCAGCCAGTCATTGCATATGAATGTTTCGAACGCGCTCACGCCACACCTGATCCGCCCCGAGCATCTCGATCCACATTGGCGGTGGGATCGTGCGATCCCTTCACATGGCCATATCTCGGTCGATTTCGAACGGCGGGTGGATTTCGATCGGCTTCGGCATTACCGGCTGGCCCGAGCCCGCGCTGCGCTGAAAGCTTCGCCGTGCGGCGCGCTCCTGCTGTTCGACGTCAATAACATTCGTTACGTTTCGGGCACCAAGATCGGCGAATGGGAGCGCGACAAGCTTTGCCGGTTTGCACTGCTGGCTGGCGATGGCGAGCCGATCGTGTGGGATTTCGGGTCCGCCGCGGTGCATCACCGCATTCACTGCGATTGGCTCGCGCCGGACAATTGCCGCGCCGGCATGCTCGGCATGCGCGGCACCGTGCCGCCCGCAGTCGGTCTGATGAAGGCGCACGCCGAGGAAGTCATGAGCCTGCTGCGAGCCGCGGGCGTCGCCGATATGCCCGTAGGCGTCGATCTCGCCGAGACCGCGATGTTCTTCGAGCTGCAGAATGCCGGCATGAAGGTGGTTGACGGCCAGCAGGTGATGCTGGATGCGCGCGAGATCAAGAACGTCGACGAGATCATGCTGCTCAATCAGGCCGCGGCCATGGTCGACGGCGTCTATCATTCAATTTATGAGGCGCTAAAACCCGGGGTTCGCGAGAACGACATCGTCGCGCTCGCCAACAAGATTCTGTACGAGATGGGTTCGGATGACGTCGAAGCAATTAACGCGATCTCCGGCGAACGCTGCAATCCGCATCCGCACAATTTCACCGACCGCATCCTGCGCCCGGGCGATCAGGCGTTCTTCGATATCCTGCAATCCTATCAGGGTTATCGGACCTGCTATTACCGTACATTCAATATCGGCCGGGCAACGGCGGTCCAGCACGACGCTTACAAGAAGTGCCGCGAATGGCTGGATGATGCGATCGCGCTGATCAAGCCGGGCGTCTCGACCGACACGGTTGCGAAGGTCTGGCCGAAAGCGGAGGAATTCGGTTTTCCGAGTGAGATGGCGGCGTTTGGATTGCAGTTCGGTCACGGTCTCGGATTGGCGCTGCATGAGCGTCCGATCATCTCGCGGCTGGTGTCGCTGGAAAATCCGATGGAAATCAAAACCGGTATGGTGTTCGCGCTGGAGACTTATTGTCCGGCGCGCGATGGCTTCTCGGCGGCTCGCATCGAAGAGGAAGTCGTCGTCACCGACAAAGGCTGTCAGGTGATCACGTTATTTCCCGCAGAGGAATTGCCGATCGCCAACCGATATTAGGTTTATAGATCAGGCCAGGACGCGCGCGCTAAAAGCCCGCGAAGGCATCGACCCCGGCAACCAATCGAGGCGGCTATGGTTATCGTCGGGTTGACGCCACTGCGTTGTGCACCACCTGTCAATCAAAAGATGTAACGCTTTGTTTTTACTCGCTCTGGTAATTACGGCCGGAGCGGATAGCAAAGTGCCTGGCTCGTCGCCCCGGGCGCCGACGCCAGACAGAGATCCGTTCAGGCGACCCGATTCGGCCGAGCTAACACTCTAAAGGCCAGCGCGTTTTTGGGTGCCTCCAAAGCGGATTCACCCGAGAGAACGATGTCCACGCAGACGCTATCGCTTCAACCAGTTTGCAAAGGCGCGGACCACGCGCTGCAGCGGCTCGCGAAAATGTTCGCGGCGCTCAGCGCTACGAATGAGGCCATCCTGCGGACGAACTCGCGGGAAGAGCTTTTCCAGCAGGTCTGCGAAGCGGCGCTTCAAAGCGGAAATTTCAACGGCACCGTGGTTCTCCTTCCCGAAGTGGAAACCGGCATGTTGAAAGCGGTCGCAGGAGCAGGCGAAAATATCGGGCTGCTCACCCAGGTGCCGTTCTCGATCGATCCGGCGATTGTCTATGGCAGAGGCATATGCGGCACGGCCTTCCGGAGTCAAAAAATTTGCATCAATAACAATCTGTTCAGTGACAAGCGCGTCAGATCCTGGCAGCAGGATGCACGTCGCGCGGGCGTAGGCGCGAGCGCCGCGCTTCCCTTAATCCAGTCGGGGAAGAGTATTGGCGTTTTAATGGTGACGCTTGCGGAAACGGATTCTCTGGACGACGACGCTGTTTCGCTACTGACCCGCATGGCTGACAATCTGTCGTTCGGGCTCGACAATCTCGATCGTGAAACCGAGCGCAAGCGCAGCGAAAGGGCAGCCCGGCGGCTCGCCAAGATGTATGCGGCGCTCAGCGCGACCAATGAAGCCATCTTGCGCGCCAGGACTCCGGTTGAACTTTACCAGCTCGTGTGCGATGCAGCGGTTCACGTCGGCAATTCGCTGGCGGCAGCCGTGCTTTTGATCGAACCGGAAACCACTTCGCTGCGGCCGGTGGTTGGCACCGGCCAAAGCGTCGAGCAGATCAAGCAGACCCGCTTCTCGATCGATCCAGATGATGTTTATGGCCGGGGAGTCTGCGGCAAGGCTTTCCGGACCCAGTCGACCCACGTCAACGAGGACGTTCTTAACTCCGATCAGGGCAAGCCTTGGCGCGAATCGAGCCTTCAGACAGGAGTGCTCGCGAGCTGCGGGGTGCCTCTCACCAACGACGGACAGAGCATCGGCGTGATCCTGTTTTTCCTCAGTAAATCGAGCGCAATGGATGAGGAGATTATCGCGCTTCTGACGCGCATCGGGAAGAACGTCTCATTCGCGTTGGAGAATTTCGATCGTGCCGATGAAAAGAACCAGGCCGACGAACGCATTCAGTTTCTGGCGACGCACGATGACCTGACGCGTCTGCCAAATCGCGTAATGTTCAATCAACTATTCGAACAATCGATCCGGCTGGCGCGGCGCGATAATCATCAATGCGCGGTGTTGTTCATCGATCTCGACAGGTTCAAGGTGATAAACGATTCCCTTGGGCATGCCGCAGGTGACACGCTGCTGATCGAGGTTGCCAAAAGGCTCCGCGATTGCGTACGCAATAGCGATGTCGTAGGCCGCCTGGGCGGCGACGAATTCGTGGTGATGCTCGACAGGATTTCAGACCGGGATCAGGCCGCCGTGGTCGCCCGCAAGATCCTCGCGGCGCTATCGTCGCCGATAATTGCTTGCGGGGCATGAGTGCAGCACGACCGGAAGCGTCGGCATTGCCGTTTTTCCCGAAAACGGCAGCGATGCCCTGACCCTGACCAAGAACGCGGATATCGCCATGTATCTCGCGAAGGAAGAGGGAAAGAACGACTATCGTTTCTTCTCGCCGGAAATCAAGTCGCAGTCGATCGAGCGACTCATGCTTGAGGCCGACTTGCGTCACGCGCTCGAGTTTGACCAATTCACGCTGCACTACCAGCCGAAGCTTGACGTCCAGACGGGTCGGATCACCGGCCTCGAAGCCTTATTACGATGGGTCCATCCGGAGCTCGGCAATGTTCCCCCAATGGATTTCATTTCGCTGGCCGAGGAAACCGGCCTGATCCTTCCGATCGGCCTTTGGGTCCTCAAAACCGCTTGCGCGCAGAATATGGCATGGCAGCGCGACGGGCTCCCCTCAATGTCGATGGCGGTGAATCTTTCGCCGCGGCAATTCCTCGACGAAAATCTGCTTCGCGATATCGACGAACTATTGATATCGACCGGCATGCCGGCCCATCTGTTGCAGCTTGAAATCACCGAGAGCATGGTGATGCAGAACGTGGATCGCGCCGTCAGGGTGCTCGATCAGATTCAAAGCCGCGGCGTGCGGCTTGCGATCGACGACTTCGGCACCGGCTATTCGTCAATGTCCCTGATGAAGCAATTCCCCATCGACACAATCAAGATCGATCGTTCGTTCGTCCGGGATCTCGAGAACAGCAGCCAGGACCGCGCGATTGCCAAAGCCATCATCAGCATGGGCAAGGCATTGGGCCTGACCGTGGTTGCCGAGGGAGTCGAGACAGCCGAACAGGATGCCTTTCTGAGGGGACACGAGTGCGACGAGCTCCAGGGCTACCTGTTCAGCAGGCCGATCCCGGCGGAATCAATTGCCCTACTGCTTCGTCCCACTTTATTGTCGCCATCCCTGCAGCCTTCGGCTTTTCCAATTTCGACTCACGTCCGCAAGGCCGTCGCCGTGAAGGCCTGAGGCTACGCCGACGGCGATCTACCTTGCCGCTATGGCGTTGTTTTTATCCGACTTCACGCATCATTCCTGCGACGATCATCAATCGCCATGAAGCTATCCGCACGTTATGATCTGAGCTCATTTTTTGCTCGAGCAGCATCTTCCGCGGAGCGGCAGGTCAGATCCAAGGAGAAGAAATTGGCAAAACACTCACTCGGCTGGATCGGGATGGGACGCATGGGCTACCCGATGGCTGAACGTTTGCTCAAGGCTGGCCATTCGGTCGCGATCTGGAATCGAACCCGCGCCAAGGCCGAGCCGCTGGCGAAAAAGGGCGGGCGCATCGTCGATCAACCGAGCCAGCTTGCCGGTCAGGACATCGTGTTCACAATGGTGTCGACCAGCAGCGATCTGGAGCAGGTTTATTTCGGCGCCAATGGGCTTGTTGCCGGTACTGCCGGGTCGCATCCTAAAATCCTGGTCGATTGCTCCTCGATCGGCATCGAACAGTCGGAAGCGATCCGGGCGCGGCTGAAGCAATTGGGTTGCGAATTCGTCAGTGCGCCCGTCAGCGGCAACGGTAAATGCGTCAAAGCGGGCAAGCTCTCTTCGGTCGCATCAGGGCCAAAAGCAGCGTTCGACGAGGTGCAGCCTTATCTCGCAGCCATTGCAGCTTCCGGAGTTGCTTACGTTGGCGACGGCGAATTGGCGCGCGTTTGCAAAATTGCGCACAACGTCTTTCTCGGCGTGGTGGTTCAAAACCTGGCCGAAATCACCGTACTGGCCCAAAAGGCTGGCGTGCCGCGTCACGCCTTCCTCGATTTCATGAACGCGAGCGTGCTCGGCTCGACGTTCACGAAGTACAAAAGCAATGCGTTGGTCAATCTCGACTGGACCACGACGTTTACGCCGGCGCTGCTGCGCAAAGACCTCGATCTCGGGTTGGAAGCCGCGCGCGACCTCGATGTCGCGATGCCGGTGACGGCTGCAACACGCGAGGCGCTGCAGAGTCATTTTGGCGCCGCGACGCTGAAGCCAGACCCGAGCGCCTACCTCGACAAGGATTTCGCGGCGTTGCTGGAAACGGTCGCGCTGGCCTCCGGCATAAAGCTCGCGCCCGAGAACGTTCCGATGCCGACCGGCCTGGAGGGCGAGGGCTAAAGGCTGCACGCGGAGGAACGGCCGAACACGGCGGAGGCTCGCAGAATAATCATCCCGCCGTTCGCGCCTTGCGTCCCTCGATGGGATACGCCGGATCGTTATAGCCCGGCGTCGACGGATGGCCAGGCGCGACCAGACGATCGATCAGTGCTTCGTCCTCGGCGGTAAATCGATAATCGAGGGCGCGCATATAATCGTCCCACTGTTCTTCAGTGCGCGGCCCGGCGATCACGCCGGTAACGAACGAAGAATTCAGCACCCATGACACGGCGAATTGTCCGGCACTGATTCCCTTTGCCTCGGCATGCTTTCGGATCTCCTGCGCGAGCCTGATGGATTCAGGCCGCCACTCGGTCTGCATCATCCTGGTATCCTTGCGGCCGGCGCGCGTGTCCTTGTCGGGCGCCGCGTCGGCGCGGTATTTGCCGGTCAGGACGCCGCGCGCCAGCGGACTGTAGGTGACGATGCCGAGACCATAGAATTGGCACGCCGGAAAATGCTCCACCTCCGGCATGCGGTTCATCGCGTTATAATACGGCTGGCTGACAACCGGACGATCGATGCCGAGGCGATCGCAGATGTTGCAGATTTCCGCAACCCGCCACGCCCGGTAGTTGGAAACGCCGAAATAACGCACCTTGCCTTTCTGGATCAGCTCGCCCATCGCGCGCACGGTCTCATCCAGTGGCGTCGAATGGTCTTCCTTGTGCAGATAGTAGATGTCGATGTAGTCCGTGCCGAGTCGCCTCAGGCTTTCATCGGCCGCCTGCAGCACCCAGCGCCGGGAAAGCCCGGCGCGATTGGGATCGTCGCCCATAGGATTGGCGAGCTTTGTAGCCAGCACCCAGCGATCGCGGCCGTTGGAAATCGCCCGGCCCACCACCTGCTCGGAATTGCCGCTCGAATAAGCATCAGCGGTATCGATGAAGTTAATTCCGGCCTCGTGCGCCTTGGCGACAATCCGCATCGAAGTTGGCTCGTCCGTCGGCCCGCCAAACATCATGCTGCCCAGGCATATCGGCGAGATTTTCAGGCCGCTACGGCCGAGCTGTCGATATTGCATCGATCGTTCCTTTGAGTGAGTTCAGGCGTCAATCGTTCTTCAATATCTTGAACACGCCGTTGGCCATCGCGATACAGCGCTCGCCGACGGTTACCTCCGTGCTGACGAAAATCAGGCTCCTGGTCGAGCGAACGACGCGCGGCTTCGACGTGAGGATCTCGCCGATCTTACCGGACTCGACGAAATGCGTGTCCATCTGGATGGTCGCCAGCGTTGACCGCCCCGAGACATACCGCGCACTCATGCCACAGGTGCGATCCGCGAACGTCATCAACACTCCGCCCTGCACCAGACCGCGACGGTTATGATGCTTGTCCTGCGCGACAAGGGCGTATTCATGCTCGCTACCGACCTTCCGGTACCATAGCGGTCCGATCAGATGCAGGAAGCCGGTGGTCTCGACCATGGTCCAGCCGGAAGCCTTGAGCTTCTCCGCGGCCTTGTCGGTCATAGCAGTCATTCCAGCCCCAGGGCCAATTCAGCATTCGCCTCATTTCATCAATCGCCGGCGTGTTGTAGTCAAGCCGGATGGCCAGACCGTTCGACGATGCCACCAGACGGAATATCGCGGCGCGATGCGCCGAGTTCACGCGATTGCCGGCAAGCGAGCCTGCGCCGTCGCTGAAACGGGCCGCTGTCGCCATCGCGCTGGTCGAGGGCAGTGAACCGCAAGGTGGCACGGCGCTGCTGCTAACATTGCGCGCAGCGGGGCTGCGGGCGCATCGGGGTCAGTGGGCGTTGCCGGGCGGACGCTGTGACGATGGCGAGAGCGCGGTGACCGCGGCGCTGCGCGAGCTTCACGAAGAGCTTGGGCTAGAAATCGATGAATCGCATGTGCTGGGTTTGCTCGATGAATATCCAACGCGCTCCGGCTATCTGATCACGCCGGTTGTGGTCTGGGCGGGCGCCAGCACGATAATTTCCCCCAATCCGGTCGAGGTCGCCTCGGTGCATCGCATACCGCTGGAAAACATCGAGCAGCTGAACGCGTTTGACTTCACGGCGATACCCGAAAGCGATCGGCGCGTGATCCGGTACCGTCACGCCGGCCAGTTTATCCATGCGCCGACGGCGGCACTGATCTATCAGTTCCGCGAAGTGCTCGCCGGACGTGCAACCCGAGTGGCCGAGCTGGAACAGCCGGTGTTCGCCTGGAAATAGCTAAATCAGCCTGAATGGGACTCCTCGGGGCTGACTTACCGAAAACGATCGATAGAATGCCCTGATGACTCGGGGGATTCGTTTTCTTTACGTGCATGTGCTGGTGATATTGCTGATCGCACCGCAAGCGATGGCGATGGATTCGGCGGCGCTCGCGCCAGCAGCAGCTGAGGCGATGGCGCTAGGCGCGTCGCCTCAGGCGATCGCGGAATATCGACGGCAGCTCAGGGAGTATCAGGAGGCCCGGGCCGCATTCGAGGCGCAAGCCAGCTCGTATTGGGGATTGGTCGTGGAGAAACGGCGCGGACGCAATGCCAAGCGGCGCGAAGGGCTTCCGATCGGGCTGGATGATTACGTGCTGACCCAACCGCCTGTCTATGTCGGGCCGAAGCGGCCGGTCAATCCAGAGCCGTCGCCTGCCGAACCGGAGCCGGGCCGCCCGGAGCGAAAATACATTCCGGTGGTCGCCGATCTCGTCAGGGCGGCCTCGGAATATTTTCAATTTGTCCCTCAGCGGCCGACCAGCGAAATCGAGTTCAAGCGCGCCTACGCCCGCGTAGCTTCGGCAGCCGGGCTTACTCCCGAGCAGGCGGTGCGGGTCTATTCGTTCGAGACCGGTGGTAACGGCAATCACGATATGCAATCGGGGCTGAGCGCATCGCGGCCAGGCTCGCGAGCGATCTCAACCGCGATCGGCTACAATCAGCTGCTCACGACCAACAGCGTCGAACTGCTCGCCGAGCAAGGCGACGGCATCCTCCACGAACTGGCTGAGAAGGCGGCGGCGCTGTCCGGCGCGCCGCGCAATGCCATCGATCACAAGATTGCGGTGCTGAAGCGAATGGTGGCATTGGCGCGGTCGGTGCCGGACGAGTGGGCGCAGCACGAAAAGCTCGGCAATACCCCGCAAGGCTGGGCGCTCCACGCGCTGGTGCTGGACATCGATATCGGCCCGTTGCTGCAGACCCACAAGCTTCTGACGTCCGTATTGTTCGCAAAAGCCAAAGGCTACAACCGCACGCTCACCGCCGCCGAACTGGAAATGATGAACCTGACGGGCGATAGCACTGGGCTTGACATGGTGACCATGCCGCAGGCTCTGCGCGAGCAGGTCCCGACTTCCAATTTCTTCCAGCGCTCAGGTTACGAGCGCAATCCGGTGGCGATCCGCCACAATACCGTGGCGAAGCTGCTGGCGGTGACGGACACCCGCATGGACAGCAACAGCCATTTGCCGGGCGCAAAGGAACTGGCGGCGGCGTTCTGGGTTGCGGCCGTGTCGACCAGCCGAGGTCCGGCATCTGCCCGGACCATGGAAGCGGGGGCTTACTCCGAGCCGAACATGAACTTGCCGTCGCCTTCGAGGTAAGGCCCGGTCCTCATATAGAGCTGTCCATTGTGGCCGATGAAAAACAACGTGCCCTTGGGCACTTTCTTTGCTCCCTTGAGCAGCAGGCCCGCATTGTTGGTGCCCATCTTGTAGGAAAACGTCTTGCCTTCCTTGTCGTAAGCGTAGCCCATGTCTGACGACAGCACCCAAGGCGTCGGCTTGGCGTTTTCGCTAAAGCCGGGAGTACTCGCCGTGGTCAGCGCGACAATCATCAAGGGAATCTTGAGAGTATTGGCCCGAAAGTTCTTCATTCTGCATGCTCCCGAAGCAACAGTTCTGTCTTGCAGTGCGTCGCTGGTTTTGAACAAATCACGAACGCAAGATTTTTCGAAATGACCACTCTTCTTTTGGCTGAGCGCGTCCGTTCTAGCGTATGGGATTTCCCGACGCTGACTGTGCGACTATGTTCCGGATTTAAGTCTAGAAGAAAGTATTGCGAAATACGTCATAGGGATGATTCGGATGCACCACGTCATAAAAATCACTTTGGGCCTCGCGCTTTCGCTCGTGACGCTGGTTTCAATTGCCCAGGCCGATGAATTCAAGCTGTCCAACAATCAAAGGATTTCCTGTAGCCGGGGCCTAAGCCCAGGCAAACTCAACACAGCGACTTGCAAATCCTATGCCTATGTCTTCGACATCAAGACGTCGGAGTATTTCAGGTGCCAGGTCAGTCTGGCGCTGACGCGCGACAACAAGGAAGTGATCAACGTTCAGAGCGATGGCGGCTGCACCAAGAAGCCGCGGATATTCGATACAGATTCCAATTACTCCTTCGACGCAACGGAAACCGAGCCGCCCAACACCAACTCTTTTTTTGGCCCGGGCGGCTATTCGATTTGGGCGAGCGACAACAACGCCCGCAGGGTTCGCGGCTGCATCACCATTAGTTCCGGCCTCGGCTCCGACATCTCCAAATGTCTCGACATGAGCTTTCAGTGACTAGCTCGCGCGCGAGGTAGTTCAGCGCTGTGGCCGCGCGAGATGTGTGATAGACGTCCCGAACGCTCGCCAGCTTCTTAGTGGCTCATTCTCGCCGACGCCGGATGTCCCGGGACCTTGAAGCGTTTGCCCGTATCCGTGACCCTCGCTCCATTGACCTGCAGGATCGAGAAATCCTGGGTCAGGTAGTTTCCGGCCAGGATGTATTTGCCGTCAGGCGTGAACATGACCGCCTCCGGCAGTCCGCCGACTTCGATGTCCTGCGTCTTGCTCACCTTCTTGCCGTCTATTTTCAGCACCGACAGGCTGCCGTTCTTGTTGTAGAAAAATGCCTTCTTCATGTTGGAGCCGCGCAGGATTGCGGCGACCGCGACATCGCCCTTCGGCGACATCGCCAGTCCCTCGGGCCCATCACCGACGACCACCCGGTCAATGATGCGCGGCGGGTTGGCTTCAAGATCGATCACGCTGGTGGTGTCGACGCTTCCGTCGGATGAGCCGGCGCCGCCATTGTCCGACGTCAGCGCCAGTTTTCCATTCGGCGTCACCACGACATTGTAGGGCCACTGGCCGGTCGGCAAATCGATCTTGTTATAGGTTACCTTGTCGCCCGCGATGTCGAGCACCGAGACCTTGTGGGCGGGGAAGCGCACCGCTAATGCCCGTTTGCCGTCCGGCGTGAAAACGACATGTGCGACGCTGTCGGGCAACGCAATGGTGTCCGTGACCTTGACATCGGTACCGTTGATCGAGAGCACGCTGATCGAGTTGTCACCGCGATTGGCAACCAGCGCCATCTTGCCGGATGGGCTGATGCTCAGCCCTGATGGCTGCTTGCCCGCGGTAATGGTCGCCGCCAGTTTCGGCGGGCTGGCTTTGAGGTCGATCACATAAACCTTGTTGTCCGGGACCTGCTTCAGCGCGTCGCCATCCTTTACGACATCAACCGAATCCGCCACCAGCGCGACCGAACCAGTCGGGTCGATATCCAGATTGACCGGTGGCCCAACGATGCTGTTTTTCAACGGCAGGCTGGCGATGATCTTGGGGCTTTCGGGAGTTGCAAGGTCAACGATCAGCACCTGATCCTTGCCGGGCGCGGACAGAACGGTCTTTCCATCATCGTCCCATGAGACCTTCTCGTCCATGCCGACGATCATGAAGGGATTGGCATACGCGAAATGAAGGCTGCTGCTGAGCAGGATCGCCGCCCCCAGAGATAGTCCAACCGCACGATTGACAGACATTCTAGCGTTCTCCCGATAAGACCGGCCTCTCATGGGCCGGATTGGACCCTCAGAGTACGCGGTGAACCGCCCGCTTGGCCAGTGCGAAGCGACGGCGTCGCCAGAGGTGCATGCCGCATCTACGGGCGAGCTTGGGGCCACGGGAAAAGCTTGACCCCGGGCCATCGTCCGTTCAATTTCCGGGTCTGTTCCCGGGAGAATCACCGCATGAATTCGAAGTCAGTTGCCGCTGCCGTTATGGTGGCGGCGGTCCTATCGGCTGCGCCGGCACGGGCCCAGCAGTTTATCAATATCCTGACCGGCGGCACGTCCGGCGTGTACTACCCGTTGGGTGTCGCGATCGGAAAGATCTTTGGCGACAAGATTCCGGCCGTCAAAACCCAAGTGCAGGCAACAAAGGCTTCGGTGGAAAACCTGATCCTGCTACAGCAGGGACGTGGTGAACTCGCCTTTACGCTTGGCGATTCGCTCAAGGCCGCCTGGGAAGGCGATGAGGAAGCGGGCTTCAGGTCCAAGCTGGACAAACTGCGCATCATCGGCGCGATCTATCCGAACTACATTCAGATAGTCGCCACAGCCGACAGCGGCATCAAGACGTTGGCCGACCTCAAGGGCAAAAGCCTCTCGGTAGGCGCGCCCAAATCAGGGACCGAACTGAACTCACGCGCGATTCTTGCCGCTGCCGGGTTGAGCTACAAGGATATGGGCAAGGTTGAATACCTGCCCTTCGCGGAATCTGTCGATCTGATGAAGAATCGGCAGTTGAACGCAACGTTGCAATCGGCTGGCCTCGGCGTGGCCTCGCTAAAGGATCTAAGCACGTCAACCGACATCACCGTGGTTTCGGTCCCGAAGCAGGTCGTCGACAAGATAGGGCCGCCATTTGTTTCCGTGATGATCCCAGCCAACACTTATAACGGCCAAGAGAAGGATGTTCCAACCGCAGCTGTCGTCAATTACCTCGTGACCAGTTCAGCGGTGTCGGACGACCTTGCTTACAAGATGACCAAGCTCATCTTCGAGTCGCTGTCCGAACTGGCGAATGCACACGCGGCCGGCAAGGAGATCAAGCTGGAGACCGCGGCAACGGGCGGCCCGGTGCCGCTACATCCGGGAGCGATCCGCTATTACAAGGAAAAGGGCCTCATCAAGTAGAGCCCCGATACGTGTTTGCCGGAGTGACCGACCCAAACGCTTTCGCGGCCGAAGAGCTGAAATTCTTCGTTGCAGTCGTAACGACTGATTGGCGCGACACTGTAGAACATGTCGCCCATAGCGCCTCGCGCAACACAGTGCGACATGGCCGGTCGCGACTTTCCGGAAACACCGTCAATGGTCAAAAGGCGTCGCAATTTTGGGCGCTGGGGAAGGAAGAAAATGCAGGGTCCGGACGCTGAGGCGGCCGTCAAGGTCGACTTCGACAATTTCGAGCATGGTTTCCCCGAGGGATTTGGCCCAGGCGGCTGGGGATGGCTAGGCTATGCGACGGGCATCGCGTTCGCGGTGTTTCAGCTCGTCGTCGCTGCGTGGAACGTACTTCCGAGCCAGGTCGTCCGCGGCGTCCATGTCGGCTTCCTCATCCTGATGACGTTCGGCCTGGTCGCCAACTTCACCGCAAAAAGTAACGCGGGCCGCACTGCGGGTTGGCTGATCGGCGCTGTCGGTTTCCTTTGTGGGCTTTATCAGTGGGTATTCTATGCCGACCTGATCGCCCGTGACGGCGACCCGACCCACCTCGATCTTGCTGTGGGAAGTTTGCTGGCGGTTCTGATCTTCGAGGGTACTCGGCGGCTGATGGGTCTCGCGCTGCCGCTGATGTGCGGCGCGTGCATCCTTTACTGGTTCCTCGGTCAGTATTTGCCCGCGCCGTTCAATCACCGTGGCTATGACTTCGACCAGATCGTCACGCATCTGTCGTTTGGTACCGAAGGCTTTTACGGGGTGCCGATTTACGTTTCCGCGACCTACATCTTTCTGTTCATTCTGTTCGGCTCCTTCCTGGAGCGCGCCGGGATGATCCAGCTATTCACCGATGTCTCGCTTGGGCTGTTCGGCCGCACCCGCGGCGGTCCGGCAAAAGTAGCAGTGTTTGCATCGGGCATGATGGGAACGATTTCCGGGTCTGGCGTCGCCAATGTCGTCACGGTCGGCCAGTTCACCATCCCCTTGATGATCAAGTTCGGCTATCGGCGCGCCTTTGCCGCGGGCGTCGAGGCCACTGCGTCGATGGGCGGACAAATTATGCCGCCGGTGATGGGCGCGGTCGCTTTCATCATGGCCGAAACTCTGGGCGTGGACTATTCCGTCATCGTCAAGGCGGCGGTGATCCCGGCGATGCTGTACTTCTTGTCGGCGTTCTGGATGGTCCATCTGGAAGCAGGCAAGCACGGCCTGGTCGGCATGAAGAGTTCGGAAGTCCCCAGTGCCTGGAAGGCGCTGGTGGCCCGGTGGTACCTGGTTTTGCCGTTGGCTGCGCTGGTCTACATGCTGTTTGAGGGCTTCACGCCGCTCTATGCCGGCAGCATGGGGTTGGCGCTGACAGTGGTGCTGATCCTGGGCACAAGCATTACGCTCGGTCTATCCAGCAATGTATTGCGCTATGTGTTCTGGGTCGGGCTTGCGCTCGTCTCCGCCGCCTTATCACGCAATGGGCTCGAGATCGTTCCGGTAGCAGGCCTCGTCGCTGTTCTTGTGCTGATCTCGGCGTTGACGCGCGGCGGACGGGCTACATTAACGGCCTGTCGGGATTCGCTCGCTGATAGCGCGAAGTCCGCGCTGACTGTCGGCATGGCGTGCGCCATCGTCGGCAGCATCATTGGAATGATGACGCAGACCGGTGTCGGCACCATATTCGGCAGCTGGATTATCGGATTGGGCGCGAAGAGCCTGTTTCTCGCGCTGGTCATGACCATGCTGCTATCCATCTTGCTCGGGACCGGCATCCCGACCATTCCCACCTACATCATCACCGCCGCGCTGGCCGCGCCGGCACTGGCAAAATTGGGCGTGCCGCTGATCGTCAGCCATATGTTTGCGTTCTATTACGGCATCATGGCCGATCTTTCGCCACCGGTCGCCTTGGCGGCATTGGCGGCAGCGCCGATCGCCAAGGAAAATCCCGACAAGATCGGCTGGGAAGCAATGCGCATCGCGCTCGCCGGATACGTGATTCCGTTCGTATTCGTCTATTCGCCGGCCCTGATGCTGCAGACCGGGGATCCGATGATCGCACAGCTCGGTTTTTACGGCGCGGTGGCGCTCGCAACATTCAAGGCGACGATCGCCATCGTGCTGTTCGGCATGGTCGCCATCGGCTTCCTCTTTACGCGCCTCACGTTGCTTGAGCGCGGCATCTCACTGGCCGCGGCGCTGTGCCTGCTCGGTGATTTCCCCCTCAGCGACACGTCCGGTTTCCTGCTCACCGCTGCGATCGTACTCTGGCAATGGCGGCAGCGTTCGCGCACCGCAATGGCCCCGGCTTGAGCCTTTGCCTCGCATCGGCTGGCGTCCTCAAGACGCTGTCGATTGCGGCTTTCACGCTGGCGTGGACGCATTCGGTCGAAAAAATCGAATGGCAGGAAGACTGGCACGTAACGACAGCGGGCCTGGAGCTGATGCAGGCGCGCGTGAAGGGTTCGGGCGCTGGCATGGAGCCGCCACCTGAGGCGCGGCTGCTCGATGGCTGGTTTCAATGGCAGCCCAGGCGTCCGCCAATCCCAAAACTCCTGCTCGGTAATTCCGGCGCAGCCGGGGAATGGCGCCTGTGCGGTGCTGGACAATGTCGGACGCTGTCTGAGATATTTGGTCATCCGATCGGCGCCAACGCCACGATAATGCGCGCCTGCGAGCCCTGACCGATCGCGGTTCGTCGGGACGCTAATTGGGAGAGTGCGATGGACCGGCTCAAGGGGAAAATAGCTGTCGTGGTCGGAGCCGGTTCGGTCGGGCCCGGATGGGGTAATGGCAAAGCCACTGCGGTCACGTTTGCCCGCGAGGGCGCAGAGGTACTTTGCGTCGATCGCAATGCTTCGGCGGCGGAAGAGACGGTCAAAATCATCGCATCCGAAGGAGGGAACGCAACCGCTTTTACCGCCGACGTATCTCGCGCCGTCGAGGTCGAAGCCATGGTGGAGGCTTGTCTTAAGATTTACGACCGCATCGACGTGCTCGACAACAACGTCGGCATTGCCGAGATGGGAAGCGTCATCGAGGTGTCGGAAGCGGAGTGGGACCGCGTATTCGCCGTCAATCTCAAAAGCGCATTTCTGACTATGAAGCACGTTATTCCGGTGATGCGGCGACAGGGCGGAGGTTCGATTATCAATATTTCGTCAATCGCGTCGATCCGCCACCTCGGCATCTCCTACGTCACGTATGCTACCTCCAAGGCCGCGATGAACCAGATGACGCGCACCACCGCGGTCGAATTCGCCGCCGACCGTATACGGGTAAATGCCATCTTGCCGGGCCTGATGAAAACGCCGATGGTCGAGCATTCCGCTGGGCTTGCGGCGAGTTACGCAAAGGGCGACATCGAAGCGATGTGGCGGGCGCGCGATGCCCAGGTGCCGATGGGACACATGGGGGAAGCCTGGGATGTCGCAAACGCGGCCCTGTTTCTGGCTTCAGACGAATCCAGATACATCACCGGCATCGAGCTGGTGGTCGACGGTGGCATTACTTTGAAGGTGAGTTAGTACGCCGGAACGGCGAGGATTCATGCTTGCGCGCTTAGCTCCGCGCGGTCGAATTCTTCTTCGAGCTGGTGAAAGGCATCGTCGCCGATCTCCTCGGAGCGGCGCAACGTCAGGATTGACTGTCGCGCCGCGCCGATCGCGCGCCGCCGCAGCGGGTCGGCGGGAAGCTCGCCGCTGGAGACGCCGCCGTCCGGACTGCCTTCGGCCCGCAACAGCAACGCGCGATACTCGATCCTGAGGATATCGGCTTCCTCGGACGGGTCGCCGTCGATTTCCTCGAGCGCCGCGCGGTAGGCCGCGGCGCGGGCGCGGGCGACTTCGGCAGCCACTGGATCCTCGTCCTTTAGCCGCATCGCGAGTATAAGCGGCCGCAAGGTCAGACCTTGAAGAACCAAGGATCCAAGCACAACCGCAAACGCGGTCAGCAGCATGAGATCGCGATATGGGAAGCCTTCCGGCAGGGCGAAAGCTGCCGCCAGCGTAACGATGCCGCGCATGCCGCACCACGAGACCACCACACCGCCTTTGAGTGTAGGTACCGCCGCCGAATTTCTGGGATGAAAGAGGCCTTTCGCAATCAGCCCCCGCAGCGTTGCTCCGTAAAACATTACCCAGGCAATGCGGGCAAGAATGACAGCGGCAAGAACGCAAGCGGCAACCGCGCAATATTCCAGCCGCACCGTTGGGTCGAGCCGTGTCCAGATTGGGTGCAACTGCATGCCGATCAGCATGAACGCCAACACGTTCAGGATGAAAACCATGGTTTCCCAGACGGCATAGGACGGTACGCGCAGCCGTGCCGGTGTCCGCGCTGGCGCGGTGCGGGCAATGGTGATTGCGTAAGCCACGATCGTGAGGATGCCGGACAGGCCGACATGCTCGGCAGCGATCCACACCGTGAATGTGCCTGCAAACTGCAGAATGATTGCGCTTGGCGCATCGCTGACGTGCCGTGTCAGCCGCATCCAAAGCTTGGCAAACAGATATCCGGCCGCGATGCTGCCCGCCAGCGCCAGCAGGAGCGAAGGCGCAAACTCGCGCCATTCGAAATGCTGGACTGCGGTGGCATGGACTGCGATGCGGTAGATCAACAGAGCGCTGGCGTCGTTGAGCAGGCTTTCGCCCTCGAGGATTTTAAGAATCCGATACGGCAAGTTGACTTGACGGAGTATGGCAGTCGCCGCGGCGGCGTCGGGCGGAGCCACGATGGCGCCGAGCGCGATCGCGGCTGACCACGGCATGTCCGGAACGAGCCAGTGCGCCAGCAGCGCGACCGTTGCGGTCGTGACGCCGACGGCGACAAACACCAGTGTCGAAACCGGAAGCCAGTTGCGCCTGAGATCACGCAGCGACGTGTCATAGGCGGCGTCGAGCAGCACCGGAGCGACGAACAGCGCCAGTGCCAGATCAGGCTCTAGCGTCCACGATGGACTGTTGGGAACAAAGGCGAGAAAGGCGCCGCCGATCGCAAGAAAAGTCGGATAGGGTACCTTAACCCGCCGGGCCAGCGCGGAGAGCGCGACGGCACCGAGCAACAATGCGATGATCCATTCGAATGTGGTCAAGCCGAAATTCCCTGGGCAGTAAAATCGTTGGGCGGTCCTGGAAGGATGTGCAAGTGTATCCGTTCAAAATTGGTCGCCAATGTAGCACCTTAATTTGGGTATTTGCCGAACAACGCAAATGCGCCAGACTTGCCCGGCGATCACGAGGAAAGCCGTGGGAGCCACGCCATGAATGTTCATGACAAAAGCCGCTATCACGAGGTGTATGCCCGCTCAATGGCTGATCCCGAGGGGTTCTGGGAGGAGGCCGCGCGCGAAATCGACTGGATCAAGCCGGCCGAAAAGATCTTCGATCCCGATGTGGGTTTGTATGGCCGCTGGTTTGCCGGCGCTATCGTCAACACCTGCTACAACGCGCTTGACCGACATGTCGCGGGCGGACGCGCCGAGCAACTGGCGCTGATCCACGATTCCCCGCTGGCGGGCGCGGTCACCAAGCTCACGTATGCCGAAATGCTGCGGGAAGTGCAGGCACTCGCCGCCGTGATGCAGGAGTTCGGCCTCGCCAAGGGCGACCGGGTGATCATCTATATGCCGATGGTGCCGGAAGCCATGGTCGCGATGCTGGCGTGCGCGCGCATCGGTGTGGTGCATTCGGTGGTGTTCGGAGGTTTCGCCGCCAGAGAGCTCGCAAGCCGGATCGAAGATGCAAAACCAAAACTGATCTTCTCGGCAAGCTGCGGGCTCGAGCCCGGCCGCGTTGTGCAATACAAGCCGCTGCTGGACGAAGCGATAAAATTGTCCAGCAGCAAACCTTCCGCGTGCATCGTCCTGCAACGGCCGCAGCAGGAATGCGAACTCACTTCCGGGCGCGACTATGATTGGGCCGAATTGCGCGCCAAGGCCATGGCGGGCGGAAAGTCGGCGGAGTGCGTGCCGGTGCTGGCGACCGACCCTCTCTATATCCTCTACACATCCGGTACGACAGGCCAGCCCAAGGGCGTTGTGCGCGACAATGGTGGGCATCTGGTCGCGCTGAAATGGTCGATGTTCAATCTCTACGGCGTCAAACCGGGTGAAGTCTGGTGGTGCGGCTCCGATATCGGTTGGGTAGTCGGGCACAGCTACATCATCTACGGCCCGCTCTTCCACGGATCCACCTCGATCATGTACGAGGGCAAACCGATCGGCACGCCGGATGCGGGCGCGTTCTGGCGCGTCGTCTCTGAACACAAGGCGGTGGCGCTGTTCACGGCGCCAACGGCGTTTCGCGCCATTCGCAAGGAAGATCCGGAAGGAAAGTTCATTCGCCAATATGATCTTTCGAAATTCCGCACCCTATTTCTCGCCGGCGAGCGCGCCGACCCGCCGACGGTGGATTGGGCGGAGCGACAATTGCAGGTGCCTGTGATCGATCACTGGTGGCAGACCGAAACGGGCTGGTGTATCGCGGGCAATCCGATGGGCCTCGGTCAGCTCCCGGTCAAGCACGGCTCGCCGACGGTGCCGATGCCGGGCTATCAGGTGGACGTCGTGGATGAAGCGGCGAAGCCCCTGCCGGCGGGGACCATGGGCTCGATCGTCATCAAGCTGCCGCTGCCGCCGGGCTGTCTTCCGACGCTCTGGCAGCAGGACGAGCGTTGCAAGCAGGCCTACTTCAACGAGTTCCCCGGCTACTACAAAACCTCCGACGCCGGTTATAAGGACGAGGACGGCTATATCTTCGTGATGGGCCGCACCGACGACATCATCAACGTCGCCGGCCATCGGCTCTCCACCGGAGGCATGGAAGAAATACTCGCTTCGCATCCGGACGTCGCGGAATGCGCGGTGCTCGGCATCAAGGATGCTATCAAGGGCGAGGTGCCCTGTGGCCTGCTGGTGTTGAAGGCCGGCGTCAGCCGAACCCATGTCGAGATTGAAAAGGAGATCGTGTCCCTGGTGCGCGAGAAGCTCGGGCCGGTAGCGGCGTTCAAGCTTGCGATCACGGTCGGTCGGTTGCCCAAGACGCGCTCCGGTAAGATCCTGCGGGGCACCATCAAAAAGATCGCCGACGGCGAGCAGTGGACCATGCCGGCCACAATTGAGGATCCCAAGGTGCTGGAGGAAATCGGTAGTGCGCTCAAGAGCAGGGCGTGACAAATCTGCTCGGCGCATGGTTGATTTCACGCCGGCCCGTCGAGGTGTCCTTGCCCTGAATAAGCCTGCGTGCTTTTCGATGGATTGCGGCGATATCTGGCGCTAAGACCGCTGTGCGCGCGGCAGTACAAGCCGACCATATCGGAGTACAAATGCAATTTATTTCGGCGAAGCGACCGATCGCGCTGGCGCTTGTTACGCTATTTCTCTGCGGCTGTGCGCAACGAGGCGAGCTCCCGGTTTCCACTCTCGGTGAGGACGACGACACGTTCTGCCGTGCCAACAATGTCGCGGTCGGGTCATCAGAATATATCGCCTGCCGCAAGGATCGAGACGTGTTGCGCAGCAACGCCGTCGCCCGTGCCGATCGTCGCCAACGCGATCTCGGCGAATACATGCTGAACCATCCGGACCACCCCTAACTTCAGGAGTCCACCATGAACGAAGATGCCTTCAACGCCAGCCTGCGCAAGTTTCTCAAGAAGGTGGGCATCACCTCGCAACGCGAGATCGAGAAAGTGGTCCGGGATGCAATCTCAAGTGGGCGGCTCAAGGGCCACGAGAAGCTGCCCGCCAAAATGGTTCTCACGGTCGGCGGCGTCAGCCTCTCGCACGAGGTTACCGGGGACATCGAACTCGGCTAAAAAACCGAACCGACAAGTCTTCCCCGAAATGGATGCATGCGGATTCGGCGATGCCGGGTCACTAATGGCCGTTCAGTCCTCCGGAAGCTGCGGCGAGTCCTCCGGCATCAGATGTTCCTTGAGGATTAGCCCCACGATCAGCAGTGGGGAGGATAGGAACGCCCCCATTGGTCCCCACAACCAGGTCCAGAACGCGATCGCGACGAACACCGCGAGTGCGTTTAGCTCGAGGCGGCGTCCGATAATGGTTGGCGTGACGAAATGGCCCTCGAGGAACGTCACGCCGGCAAACGCCAGCGGCGCCATCAAGCCGGCGCCAAGCGTTGGCATCGCGACCACGCCGACCAGGATCAGGATCACGAACATCGCGACAGGGCCGATGATTGGAACGAAATTCAGCGTAGCCGCGAGGGCGCCAAGGCCAGCGGGGCTCGGCATGCCCGTGAGCGCGCAGATCAAACCAGTCGCGACTCCGACCCCCAGATTGATCATGGTAACGGTGAGCAGATAGGCTCCGAGGTGCTCCTCGATTTCATTGAGAATCCGCAGCGTTCGCAGTCGCGAGGCGTGTTCGCTGAAGGTGAGAATCAGGGCGCGGCGGAGGTCGCGCCAGCTTGCGATAAAGAGCACAAGCGTCGCCAGGAAAAGCAGAAACTCCGTAAACGTCGGTGACAGGAATTCAAGCGTAGGCTGTACCCAGTCCAGCTTGGGCATCTGGAATGGCGCGGTGCCAAATGTGTCGGAACCTCCCACCATGCTCTCCAACTGGTGCCACAGTGCTAGCGGTCGATCGAAAACGTGGAGCTTATCCTTTAGCCGCGATCCCAGCTCCGGCAGGCGCGTGCTCCATTGCATTAGCGGAGAAGAGATCAGGCCCAGCGCGAAAGCGAGGCCGGCGCACACCGCGCTGACGATCAGTACTGCCGAGAGCGCGCGAGGTATCCGGCGTCGCTCGAGATATCCCGCAGCCGGGGACAACATCGTGCCGACCACGAACGCCGTCACCACGGGCAGGAAGAAAGCCTTTGCGACATAAAGAACGGCGACAACGCTGATGACAAGAAGTGCTACGAGGGCAAACGCGACTGCGTCCGCGCGCCTGATAACAGGCGGCTGCTCGCTTTTGCTTTCTGGCAGCGGCGTACCGACGTTTTCTTTGGGAGGCGCGCGCTCGTCGGGAAGGACACGCAACTGGCTTTCCTCCCTACCGGCTGTCAGGCGCTCGCGCCCGGACGTCGTGCGACGACGGGTTCGGCGGTTATAACGGGCAGCGTAAGACAAAGTTCCAGTGGGCGCGTCGTAGCCCTCCCTCAGGTGTGCGGTCGGACTGACGTGCGCCTCGTCTCCTTCCCATGACGGAACCGCGGAGCCCCCGTCGCGTTTGTTGTCGCAGAAGCATCGTTCGATGCGCATCGCGTTGGGGCAGATCATGAGACATACATCCGAATGCCATCGCGGCCCGTCGCAGCGCGTGATCAACGCGCTCGTTTTCGGCGCGGCATTACTGATCGCGCCGGCCGCCTTCTGCACACCGGCGAGCGCGCAGGTCCTGGGCTACGCATCGGCCGAAAGCGGCTGGCCGACAGACAGCACGATGCGGGCCACACATGAGCCGGCGCTCACGCGTGAGGACGATCAATCGTACGGCGCAATCCCGGAGCGGTTGCGTCGAACCGTCGTTTCGCTTGACACTCGGGAAGCACCCGGCACCGTCATCATCGATACCGGCAACACCGCGCTCTATTACGTGCTCGGCCAGGGCCGAGCGATCCGTTATGGCGTCGGCGTCGGCCGGGACGGTTTCACGTGGTCCGGCGTGCAAACCATCAGCCGCAAAGCAGAGTGGCCGGACTGGCATCCTCCGGCACAGATGATCGCGCGCCAGCCCTATCTGCCCCGGTTCATGGCCGGCGGCCCGGGTAATCCGCTTGGCGCTCGCGCGATGTACCTCGGCTCAAGCGAGTACCGCATTCACGGCACCAACGATCCCTCGACAATTGGGAAGTTTGTCTCTTCAGGTTGCATCCGCCTGACCAATGAAGATGTTACGGATCTGTTCAGCCGCGTCGACATCGGGACCAAGGTGGTGGTGCTGGCGAAAAATTCGCCGCACCTTCAGGCTCGAGCGATTGAACCCAGCCGAATGGAGGCGAGGACAGCGAACATCATTGGTTCTGCAGGGGTGCCTTCGCGTCCTACGGTAGCGACGGTCCACACCGGACGCCAGGCGATGAACCTGTCCAACTCGCTGTACTGACGTTGCGAACTCGGCCGCGGAGATTGACATGGTTCGGAGACTGATCAGTCCAGTGGCTTTGGGTGTGACCGCGGTATTGGTCGCGTCGGCCTGGGTCGGATCCGTGCAAGCCGAGGACGACTTTCTCTCCGCGCTGTTCGGCGCATTCGCAGGCCGCCCGCCGCGTGCGGCGATTCCGCTGCCATTCGGAAGTGAAGGCATGCCGATGCCTCCGCGGGACCGCGGGCGTGCGCGCGTCATTACCTACGGCGGACAAGCATTTTGCGTGCGGACCTGCGACGGCCGCTATTTCCCGGTAAGTGGGCCCGATAACGAGAGCCGGGCGGCGTCTTGCAGCAGCTTCTGCCCGGCGAGCGATACGAAACTGGTTTACGGCAGCAATATCGATGATGCCGCAACCGAAAATGGAAAGCCCTATTCAGAACTGCGGAATGCCTTTCGCTATCGAGACGAGATCGTGCCCGGATGCACTTGCAACGGCAAGGATCAATTCGGTCTCGCGCCGCTCAGGATTGAGGACGATCCCACCGTTCGCAAGGGCGACCTTGTCGCGGCGGGACCGCAAGGTTTAATGGTCGCCGGGCGGAGCGCCGACAGGCGCGGCGCATCGTTAAACTTTACGCCGGCCTCTAAAGCCGTGCTTTCGCACTATCACCACGTTCCCGTGGTCGCGCGGGAATAGGCCGCCGGACCCGAGCCTCCTTTCGGCTCGAAACAAAGGGTTCGAGCCTGAAAAAGTCGGGTTCCGTCGTTGGAACCCAAAGTTCCCCCCTGCGTTAAGCCTGATCGTTCTCACCGCTGCAGGGGGAATTCATGCTAGTCGGCGTGCTCGTTACGTTTTTGGTCGTTATTCTCGTCCTGTATCTAATCAATCTGCTGCCGCTCGATGGGCGCGCGAAACAGATTGCGCGCGTCGTGGTCATCATTCTCGGCGTGATCTCGCTACTGAAATACATTGCGGTATTCTGATTAACGAACGCGCCGGGCGCATGCTCGGAGACCGCAACGACTATCCCGCTGCCTTGGCTTCGCGGCGCCGGGCGGTAAGGATGAATTCGGTGTAGCCGTTCGGCTGCTCGCGCCCCTTGAAGATCAGATCGCAAGCCGCCTTGAACGCGACACCGTCGAAGCCGGGCGCCATCGGTCGATAGAGCGGATCGCCTTCGTTCTGCTCATCCACCACGACAGCCATCCGCTTCAGCGATTCCATCACCTGTTCCTTGGTGATGACGCCCTGGTGCAGCCAGTTGGCTAAATGCTGGCTCGAAATCCTTAAGGTGGCGCGATCCTCCATCAATCCGACATCATGGATATCAGGAACCTTGGAGCAGCCCACGCCTTGATCTATCCAGCGCACCACGTAGCCCAGAATGCCTTGGCAGTTATTGTCGATCTCCTGCTTCACGTCGTCCGGCGCCCAGTTGGATTGCGATACCGGGATGGTGAGGATATCGGACAGCTTGGCGCGCGGTCCGCCTTTCGCGAGTTGCTGCTGACGCTCCAGAACGTTGACCTGATGATAATGCAGCGCGTGTAACGTTGCGGCTGTCGGTGAAGGCACCCACGCCGTCGTGGCGCCGGCCTGCGGATGTCCGATTTTCTGCGCCAGCATGTCGGCCATCTTGTCGGGCGCGGCCCACATGCCTTTGCCGATCTGGGCATGGCCGGGCAGCCCATCGATCAGGCCGATATCGACGTTCCAGTCTTCGTAGGCCTTGATCCAGGGCTGCGATTTCATGTCGTTCTTGCGGATCATCGGTCCGGCTTCCATCGAGGTGTGGATCTCGTCGCCAGTGCGATCGAGAAACCCGGTATTGATGAACACGATTCGCTTCAGCGCCTGTTGGATGCAGGCTTTGAGATTCACCGTGGTACGGCGCTCCTCATCCATGATGCCGATCTTCATCGTGTTCTCGGACAGGGACAGCATTTTCTCGACGCGACCGAACAGCTCGCATGTCAGCGCCACCTCATCCGGGCCGTGCATTTTTGGTTTGACGATGTAAACCGAGCCGGTGCGGCTGTTGCGCGTCTTCGAGTTACCCTTCAGGTCATGGATCGAGAGCAGACCCGCGACGGCGGCGTCCAGAATGCCTTCCGGAATTTCGTGTCCGTTGGCGTCGAGCACGGCATCCGTGAACATGTGATGGCCGACATTTCGCATCAACAGCAGGCTGCGGCCATGCAGCCTCAGCTCCTTGCCGTCCGCGGTCTTGTAGATCCGATCGGGATTGAGCGCGCGCTTGAGCATCGCGCCGCCCTTTTCGAAATCGGCGGCTAGCGTGCCGTTCATCAGCCCGAGCGTGTTGCGGTAGATCAGAACCTTGTCGTCGGCATCTACCGCCGCAACGCTGTCTTCCATATCGAGGATGGTGCTGACCGCCGATTCGAGGATTACATCGGCAACACCGGCCGGATCATCCTTGCCGATCATGTGGGCGCGGTCGATCTTCAATTCGATATGCATGCCGTTGTTGACCAGCAGGATCGCGCTCGGCGCCGAAGCCTCACCTTGGTAGCCCGCAAATTGCCCGCTCGATTTCAGGGCCGTGGTGTTGCCGCTCTTGAGCTTGACCGCGAGCTGACCGGCGATAACGCTGTACGATGTCACGCCGGCGTGGCTTCCCGTCACGAGCGGTACGGCGGAATCCAGGAAAGCCTTTGCCCGGGCGATCACCTTGTCGCCACGTGCCTTGCTGTAGCCTTTGCCGCCTTCGCCTGGGTCGTGCGGGATTGCATCCGTGCCGTAAAGCGCGTCGTAAAGGCTGCCCCAGCGCGCGTTGGCCGCGTTGAGTGCGTAGCGCGCGTTAGTGAGTGGCACGACTAATTGCGGCCCGCAGATTTTGCCGATCTCCTCGTCGATATTGGCGGTCTCGACTTTCTGCGTCGCCGGTTCCGGCAGCAGATAGCCGATCTGCTTGAGGAATGCGGTGTAGGCATTCATGTCGAATGTCTTGCCCTTATGGGCGCGATGCCAGTCGTCGATTTTCGCCTGCAACTGGTCACGAAACGACAGCAGTTCACGGTTCCTCGGAGCGAGGTCGCGCAGGATAGCAGCAAGCCCGGACCAGAACGCGTCCGCGGATATTCCAGTTTTGGGAGTGGCTTCCTTGGCGATGAAATCAAATAAAACCGGGGCGATTTTCAATCCGTGGACGTCGATACGATTCATGATCTGAATTTTTCTCGGGAGAAGGCCGGCGGCAGAGCGCGGGCTTCAGGTTCAAACGACAATCAACCCTGGGCGGGTTCGAAGCCCTTTTAGCCTTAAAGCCCGGCAGATGAGAAGAGCTGTTAACGTCTGAAATACAGCAGGCGCGCAGCCAAATTGGGCCGCACAGAGAATGGCCGCCCCGGTCAGAACAGAATGTCTGAGGCCGCGAGCATGCGCTCGATGTCGTCAATCGCCTCCGTGACGGAACGCAACGAGGTGTCGATCGTCAATTCGCTGTCGGTTGGCGGCTCGTAATCGCCGCTGATGCCGGTAAATGCCGGCAGCCTTCCGGCGCGCGCTTTGGCGTAATGCCCCTTGGGATCTCGGCTTTCGCAAATCTCGGCCGGCGTCGCGACATAGATTTCGCGGAAGCAATTATCGGTGATCCGGCGCGCCGACGCACGATCTTCGCGCGAGGGCGAAACCGCAGCGACTATCGCAATCTGGCCATTCCGCGCCAGATGTGCGGCGACCTCGGCCAAGCGTCGAATGTTTTCGCGACGATCCGCGGCAGAGAAACCCAGATCCCTGTTGAGCCCGGCGCGCAGTGTATCGCCGTCGAGCAGTACCGGCGAACCGCCATTGCCGAACAGCTTGCGTTCCAGCGCCCGCGCCAGAGTCGATTTGCCCGAACCCGGCAAGCCGGTTAGCCACAGCACTGCGCCACGGTGGCGATAACGCGCCGAGCGCTCATCCGGGCGCAGCGCAGATTCCACCGGCACGATTTCGGCGCGGATGGCAGGTTGCTCTGCGCCCGCCGACAACACCAATCCGCCACCCGCAATGCGCCCGTTGATCTCGATCACGAGCCGGCCGGTGCGCGGGTTATCGGCATAGGGGTCAGCGGCCACCGGCTGCGCCAGCGAAATCTCGATCTCGCCGACGTGATTGCGCGCGATGGACTTGTTCTCGACGCTCGCCAGTTCACCGGGATCGACCGCTTTCTCGATTGCGACGATGCTGGCGCGGCTTTCCCGCGTGCCGAGCCGGACCAGTATGGACGCGCCCGTTGTCAGCGGCTTGTCATGCAGCCAGAAAATGCGCGCGCGAATGCGCCGTGCCTCGCGCGGGCCGGATCCAATATGGGCAATGACGTCGCCGCGCTCGACGAACAGCTCGCGATCGAGCGTGACGCCAACCGATTGTCCCGCGCTCTGGCTGCCATTGATCGGCCCGGCCGGCCAACCTTCGAGGCTCTTGATCCTTGCTACCTTTCCCGCGGGCATGATTACGATCTCGTCGCCAACCGTGAGCTGACCGGACTCAACACGCCCGGTCACGATGCGCCGATCGTCAAACTTATAGATCGCCTGTACCGGGAGCCGCAGCGCGAGTTGTTCGAGTGGCCGCGCCGGTTCGAGCGCATCGAGTGCCTCGACGACGGTCGGTCCGTTGTACCAGTTCATGCGGCCGGTGCGCTCGGCGACACCGTCGCCATCTCGGGCGGAAATCGGAATCAGCGCCGAGGGTGTGATCCCGAGACCTTCAAGATGACCGGAGATCTCATCGGCGATCGCCGTGAATCGGGCCGCGCTGAAATCGACGCGGTCCATCTTGTTGACGACGACGGCGACCTGTTTGACGCCAAGCAAGTGCAAAAGATAGCCATGGCGTCTGGTTTGGTCGCG
>NZ_DATEPI010000242.1:0-2811 GCF_035273305.1 Bradyrhizobium sp.
GCCATCCAGATGAACATGTAGATGCACAACTCCTGCGCCCAGGAGATGTGAATGAGGATCAAATAATCATACAGGAACGGCACGCCGGTGCCGAAGCGATGGACCACGGAGATAAAAATCAGAATCGTCGCGGCCGCCATCAGCGAGGCGATTATGATTTCCTCGAGCCGATCAAGGATACGAAGCAGCATCTCTCCCCCTCATGCGCGCCACCGATCCGGCACGCGTCCCCATTCTTCGAAACGAGTTAACGCCGGCGGTCGGTGATCCCGGCGCGATCCGAATTGAAAGCGGGCCCTCGCGGCTGCTCGCGAGAACCCGGCGGCATCCTGGACTCAAGGCATGATCGCAGAAAGCCGATCCCGGTTTTTCCGCGGGACAAACGCGAAAGCGTTTGCCCGGAGATGATGCTCGAACGAAAGAGATCATGATCCGATTCAAGCTAGCTGGATCATGACTTAGTGGCCGGTTCCTCCGGTCTCCTTGATGAACGCGTCGATCAGAGACTGCCCCACCCGGCTCGCGACATCTTTGTAAACCGGCTCCATCGCCTTGCGCATGGCGGCGTCCTGCTCCGGCGTCAGCGTGATGATCTCGGTCTTGCCGGCCTTCCTGATCTCCGCCAGCGCGTCATCGTTTTCTTTTGCCGATTGCCCGTTGCCGAGCTCGGTGGCTTCCTTCATCGCCTTGCTAAGCTCGCCGCGAATATCGGGCGGTAGCCCGTCCCAGAACTTCTTGTTCACGACGACGACATAGCCGATATAGCCGTGATTGGTCACAGTCGCGTACTTCTGCACCTCATTCATCTTCTGGGTGTAGATATTCGACCAGGTGTTTTCCTGGCCGTCGACCACGCCGGTCTGCAGCGCCTGGTACACCTCGCTGAACGCCATCACCTGCGGGATCGCACCAAGGGCACGGAATTGCGACTCGATCACCTTCGATGACTGGATGCGGAATTTCAGGCCTTTGTAATCGGCGGGCGCGATCAGCTTCTTGTTGGCTGTCATCTGCTTGAACCCGTTGTCCCAGTAAGCGAGACCGGTCATCCCCTTCGGTTCGAGCAGCTTCAGGAGCTTCGCCCCGAGCGGTCCATCGGTCACTTTGCGCACGGTCGCGAGATCGGGCAGGACATAGGGCAGATCGAACACCTCGAATTCGCGCACGCCGATCGGCCCGAATTTGGAGTTGGACGGCGCCAGCATCTGCACGGCGCCGAGCTGCAACGCCTCCAATTCTTCCTTGTCCTTGTAGAGCGTCGAGTTTGGATAGACCTCGACCTTGACCTTTCCGCCCGTGTATTTCTCGGCCAACTCCTTGAATTTGTCCGCTGCCGTGCCCTTCGGCGTATTCGCAGCGACGACGTGGCTGAACTTGATAATGATCGGCGACTGCGCCAGCGCCGGATCGACAATAACCGAGGCCGCGAACGCCGCAGCCGCCATGATCAACTTACGCAATCGTGCCTCCCGGGTGTTTTTACGAAGCGCGCCTTCGCGGCTCCATCAACTTGCATGCCAAGCGAACCAATACAGAGAAGGCGGCCCAAAGGCCACGGCCAGCCACCGTTTTCCGGCTTGATGCAATGCAAAAACGCGGCGCCATGAGCGCCGCGTTGCGTGATTTCCAGGGCCCTGCTTCGGAGCAATCAGCCCGCCGCCGCCACGGGCACGTCACGCTGCCGCTTCATGACGATCTTGTTGAGCGCGCCGAGATAGGCCTTGGCCGAGGCAACCAGCGTATCCGGATCGGCGGCCCGCGCGGTCATCGAACGCCCCTCGTGGGCGAGCCGGACCGACACTTCGGCCTGGGCATCTGTACCTTCGGTTACGGCGTGCACTTGATATAGCTCCAGCTTGGCCTCGTGCGGCACCAGCGCCTTGATGCAGTTGAACACTGCATCGACCGGTCCGTTGCCCTCGGCCTCCTCGATCTTGGTTTGGCCGTCAATATCGAGCTTCATGGTCGCGCGTTGCGGGCCGTGAGTGCCCGCAATCACCGTCAGCGAAGTCAGCTTAATGCGGTCGTGCGAAGCGGCGATTTCCTGGTCGACCAACGCCTCGATATCCTCGTCATAGATATCCTTCTTGCGGTCGGCGAGCGCCTTCATCCGCACGAACGCGTCTTCCAACTGATTGGCGCCGAGCTTGTAGCCCATTTCCTCCAGCTTATGCACGAAGGCATGACGCCCGGAATGCTTGCCCAGGACCAGCGATGATTGCTTCAACCCGACCATCTCCGGACGCATGATTTCATAGGTCGAAGCGTCTTTCAGCACACCGTCCTGATGAATGCCGCTTTCATGCGCGAACGCGTTCCGGCCGACGATCGCCTTGTTGTATTGCACCGGAAACGAAGTCGCCGCCGATACCAGCTTCGAGGCGCGCGTCAGCATGGTGGTGTCGATCTTGTTCCAGTACGGAAAGCGGTCGTTGCGAATATTGATCGCCATCACGACTTCCTCGAGCGCGGCATTGCCTGCCCGCTCGCCGATGCCGTTAACAGTGCACTCGATCTGCCGCGCGCCGCCGGCTACTCCCGCCAGCGAATTCGCGACTGCCATGCCGAGGTCGTTGTGGCAATGCACTGAGAACACGGCCTTGTCGGAGTTCGGCACCCGCTCGATCAGGGTGCGCATGAAACGGGTGTATTCCTCCGGCACGGTGTAGCCGACGGTGTCGGGAATGTTGACGGTGGTCGCGCCCGCCTTGATCGCGGCCTCCACGCACCGCCGCAGGAAGTCACGTTCGGTACGGGTGGCGTCCTGGGCCGACCATTCCACATCGCCGCACAGGTTGCGGGCCAGGGTCA
>NZ_DATEPI010000243.1:0-2541 GCF_035273305.1 Bradyrhizobium sp.
AACAGCGATAACGCGCTGGTCGATTACGCCATCAAGACGTCGGAAGCCCTGAAAGCCAAGGCGAACGCTGCGGGCAGCGAAGCCGACAAATCCGCCCTGTTGGAGAAGGCGAGAAAAACCGCCGTCTACAAGCTGGCCGATTCGATCGCGACGAACAGCAGGGAAGCGCGAGCCGTGACCTGCAGCGGCACTATCTTCGTCACAGTGGAAGGCGAGACGGTGCAGAAGATGGTGGATTACAGGGTGGACCAAGGGCAGGACGGCAAGCTGTCGGTTTCGGTCAGTCCGTTCAAGTTCGATCCGGGGAAGGGTTGATGAAGCCTGAGAATCCGAGTGATGGTTTGACAGCATGACCTGCGAGGCCGGCAGACCCATCGCGTCATTGCGAGTTGGGACCGGTGTTTAAGGCACCGACCCGCTTTGAATGAAACTTTGCGTTGATCGCAGGTATGGTATTTTGGGGAGGTCGGCGGCAGAGAGGTCGGTTTCTCCCTGGTGCGCGAGAGCCCGGTTGCGAGTTGGGCCTGGGTTGCCTGGATGACCCACATTGGCGCGAATTGAGCACGCTTCCTAGGATTCTTTTCTGACAGGCGCCTGTGCCGTCGGCGCGAGCCGTGAAGGAGAAGAGCATGGATGTCCTGTACGAGAGAGTTGCCGGTCTTGATGTCCACAAGGATACGGTGGTGGCTTGTGTGCGGATCATGGCCGATGGCAAGCCGAAGCGGGAATGCCGGACGTTTGCGACGACGACGGAACAGCTTATGGAGCTGAGAGCGTGGCTGGCAGAATGCCGGTGCACGCAGGTGGCGATGGAGGCGACGGGTGTCTACTGGATGCCGGTGTTCAGGATTCTGGATGAGGGCGGGTTCGAATTGATCCTCGCCAATGCGGCGCACATCAAGAATGTTCCTGGGCGCAAGACCGACATGAACGATGCGATGTGGCTGGCCGACCTGCTGGCTTGCGGTCTGATCAAGGCGAGCTTCGTCCCGCACGAAGATATGCAGGAGTTTCGTGGGCTGACGCGGACCCGCAAGCAACTGGTGCGCGAGCAGACGCGACATGTGCAGCGGATCGAAAAGACGCTGGCAGAAGCCAATATCAAGCTCAGTTCCGTGCTCAGCGACATCATGGGCGCGAGCGGGCGACGGATGATCGAGGCGATGATCGCAGGCGTGCGCCAGCCGAAACAGTTGGCCGAGCTTGCCGGCAAGCAGATCAAGGCAACGCCGAAAGAGCTCTATGACGCCTTGCATGGACGGCTGACGGATCACCACCGCTTCCTGCTCGAGCTTCACCTCAAGCAATGGGACAGCTTGGATGAGACGATCCGGAAGATCGATTTGGAAATCGATCAGCGGATCGGGCGTGCGGACGCGCAGAGTGGGGCAGGCCAACCGCCCTTTCGTGCCTTGATCGAACTGCTCACCACGATTCCGGGCGTCAGCACCGTGGCCGCGCCGGCGATCCTGTCCGAGATTGGGCCCGATATGAGCCGCTTCCGGACCGCGGGCCACCTCCTCGCCTGGGCCGGATTGTGCCCGGGCAAGAATGAAAGCGCCGGCAAGCGCAAGCCGTCCCGCCTGCGCAAGGGAGCGCCCTGGCTCAAGACCATGCTTGTGCAATGCGCCTGGGCTGCCAAACGCAAGAAGGACAGCTACTACAGAGCCCAGTTCTTCCGCCTGCAAAGCAGGCGCGGACCACAAAAAGCCATTTGTGCCGTCGCCGCCTCGATCCTCACGGCGATCTACCACATCATCAAGGACGGCACCGAACACCATGACCTCGGAGGCGCCTACTTCGACCGCCGACCCGTCGAACTCAAGGCCAGCCATCTCGTCGCTCGCCTCAAAAAGCTCGGCTTCACCGTGCAACTCCAGCCCATCCCGGAGGCCGCCTAGCTCTATCAACCGCCCGTTTCTTCCTAGGAGCGAAGCGACGAAGCAATCCAGAGTTTCTCCGCGGCGGGTAGTGGATTGCTTCGCTTCGCTCGCAATGACGACGGTTGGCTGGCTCATTCCATTTCCAGCCATTCCGCCGCGCCGCGCCACAGCGTGTCGCGATGCTCGGGGCGGAAGAAGCCGAAATGGCCGATCCTGCCGACGCCGAGATCGGCGGGCGCAACCGTGATGATCTCGGGCTTGGTCGACGAATAGCGCTTGCACAGCAATTCGACGGCCGGCGGCGTCGCCCAGGGGTCATCCGAGAAGCACAACGCGCGCATCGGGTGGGTATATTTTTCGAAATTGGGGAGGCCGCTCAGCGAATTGTCGTCAAACAGATAGCGCGGGCTGTTCACCCATTTTGCCCATTGCAGGAACACCCCCTTCGGCAGATCCATGCCGACGCCGGCCCAGCCCGGGGCGTAGCCCAGCGTCTTGGTCAACGGCGTGCCGACGAAATTGAGCATCGCATAGACGCGGTAGCGCTCGGGCGAGGTCATCAGCTTCCAGTATCCGGCTTGCGCGGCGACGAGCAGCGCGCGCGAAACCTCGCTGTTGTTCGCCAGCAGCCCGAGCGTCTGGCCGCCGAAGGAATGGC
>NZ_DATEPI010000244.1:0-4960 GCF_035273305.1 Bradyrhizobium sp.
CGATACTACTGCTTTGCGACGCATTGAATAAACTGACGAGTATGCGCGGCGGAATACGCAGGATTCGACGACATGGAGTCATATGTCTGCCTAATTACAATTTTGGCCGCAGCATTTCTTGGCTGGGTATTGCTTGAGTTGCTAGGCCGGCCGATCCGAGCGTTATTTGAGCTTCGGCGGAAAGTTCTCGAGCAGATCCTGGTTCGTGGGAATATTTCTTTGCCGAAGCCGCGGGAAACGGCGGTTAGCTCTCGGGAGATTCACGAGTATGATCAGGCTATGCGAAATGCGAGAGAAGCGCAGCGCATCTTCAGTGAACTCGGTTCTCAACTGCTGTCATTCAGCGAAAACGAGCCGGGCGCTTGTAAAGCAGTAGCTGCATTTGGTTTGAATCCCCTAGTTGCCGGGAGCGGCTTGGTTAGATTATCGGCTGCCTATTCCCGGCGCGACACCGATCGCGGCGTCCTGTGCAATCAAATCCAAAAAGCCCTTCGGTTGACCGACGCTGCTCCCGCGGCTCGTCGCCAATTCTCAAACCGTCGTCGTGAGATCCAATATCAGACCAGATCCGGCTACGTCCGCGACATGAGCCTGTCTAGTTGAAGCCTTGTGCAGCCGAAGGCGACATCCTATTTCATTCAATCACTTCATCTGCGAGGGCGGTCAACGATGCAGGAATGGCCAAGTGCAGCAATTTGGCGGTTCGCATATTGATCAGGAACGATAAATAATCGGTCTTTGAATGGGAAACTCCGCGGGCCTGGCGCCGCGAAGGATCTTACCAACGATGCCGCCCACCTGTTTGAGCAACTCGAAATTGTTCGGTCCATATGAAGCGAGACCTCCGACTTGCGCGTAGATCGGAAAAAGACCGATCGATGGCAACCGGAATTCTCGTCCGAGATCTGCAATGACAGACGCTTGATCTACGAATATGGGTGATGAGTGCACCAGCATTGCATCGACTTTCGCGTCGACCGCGCGCCTGAACGCGTCGCGAAATCCGGCTGGAGTATCCACCCCAAGGCTCACCGTTTCCAGCCCAAGATTGCGGGCGGTGGCTTCGCCCGATTTCAGTTTGGTTTGGTCCAGATGCGCATCATAAAATAAAGCCACCTTTTTGATCTGAGGCAGCATTTCCTGGATGATCTGAATCCACTTGCTCGCAATTTCAGGCGCATCGAAGAAGATGCCGGTTACATTGCCGCCGGGCCGATTCAGACTTTGCGCCGCCGCGGTAGCGATGGGATCTGATTCCAGATCAAGCGGGACGATAGGAATGGTTTGAGATGCTTGCCTCGCAGCTACAAGACTGCCCGAGGCAATCGCAACAATGATATCTGTGCTGTTTGCGAGTTCGCCTGCATATCTGGCGAGCAATCGATCATCGCCGCCTGCCGATCGCACTAGCAGGACGGCTTTTTCGGTGCCTAGTTCGTTAACCAGTCCCTCCGTGATCAAGCGCTCCCGCTCCGGCCCCAGCACGCCTGGAAAAAGCACGCCAACCTTTCGCGCTGCGCTGTTCTGCGCACGGATCACCAATGGCCACGCTACGGCAGCGCTCAGCACAGCAGTGAACGCACGACAGTTCATTTTGATTCTTCCGAGACCAAGGGAAGTGAATCGGGCATGGAATTTTTGCTTTGAACGGATAGGGCCGAGAGCCCGTGAACTGCTCCCGGGGTTCGATGCATCGCGACCGTCTCGCCGATGTCAAAAGCGGTAAGATCCTCTCCAACCGCGAGCGGCCCCGAATAGGTTTCACGGGTCTGCGCGATCAACGCTTCGATCGAGGGCGCAGGAATGCGCTCGCTCGCGAGCATGACAAGATGGGTAAAGGCGGCCAGCTTGGGCTTGGCACGCGCGAACACCAGCCCGGCCTCGCGAGGTGAGGTGTGATGCGCAATGATGCGTTGGATGCGAGTTTCTAAAAGAAGCTCCGGCGGGGCCATCGCTACTTCGTGAATGAGAAGATCAGCCCCGCTGCCATAGCTAATGACATTTTCGTTGTAGCGGGTGTCGCCTGAGATAACGGCAACGCGGCCGTCGTATTCTATTCGGAAGCCGTAAGCCGGCTTGATGGCATCGCCGTGATCTACGACAAAGGCGATGACTCTCAATCCGCCGGCTTCATAGACCGTGCCGTCATGCTCAAACTCGTGGACTGTGATTGCTGCATAGTCTCGCACCAATTTCTCATCCTCGACGCGGATGTCTATGTCGCGCGCGTAGGCGGCTTCGAGATGTCGCATCATGGCTTGCGTGCCGGTGGGGCCGATGACATGGAAGGGGTTGCGCCGTGATCCAAAATGAGAGTTCAACCAGCCCGTGAGCCACAGGTCCGGAATGCCGACGGTGTGGTCGGAATGGAAGTGGGTCAGGAAGAGCGCATCCAGCCTGCCGATCGGCACACCAATCTGCGATAGCCGGATTGTGGCGCCGCGCCCGGCGTCAATCAGGATCGTTTGATCGCCGGCTTCGATCAGCGTGCTGGGGCCGAACCGCTCGGGGTTGGGGATAGGAACTCCCGTCCCGAGCAGCGTCACGCGGAATCTTGATGCCATTATTCTGCGACCTTCATACCCGCATCGGTCACCACCATCTGCCAATGCTTGATCTGAGACTTGACGAGCACGCCGAGTTCTTCGGATGTACCACCGGCCGGCTTGGCGCCAAGCTTTGCAAACGCCTCGCGAACCGCTGGCTTTGCCAGAGCCTTGTTGATGGCAGCGTTCAGGCGCGCGATGCTTTCCTTGGGCGTACCGCGTTTGACCGCGTAGCCCGTCCAATCTTCAACCACGAGCGAAGGAAATCCAGCTTCAATGATGGTAGGAACGTCAGCTAGTGCCGCCACTCGTTGCGGCGCGGTGACGGCGAGTGCACGAAGCTTGCCGGTTTTGATCAAGTCAATCACGGGAAGCATTGTAATAAACATGAACTGGTTGGTGCCGTTGAGGAGGTCGCCGATCGCCTGGGGAAACTGCGCGTAGGGCACGTGTTGCGCATGAACACCGGTCTGGAGCTTGAATTGCTCTCCGATGAGATGCGCTGGGGTTCCGAAGCCACCCGAAGAAAAAGTGAGCTTGTCGGGCTGGCGCTTTAGTAGCTCGACGAGTTCTGCAACCGATTTTGCCGGCACGTCGGGATTCACGACCAGGACGTTATATGAAACAGACGTCTTGATGACCGGTTCAAAATCAGAGTCCAGGCGGTAGGCGATTTTGGGAAGCAGCGACGGGGCCGCTACCGAGGGGACTGACATTGCGTAGAGCGAAAGCCCGTCCGCCGGCTGCTGCAACACATCGCTCGCCGCGATTGTCGTCACACCACCGGGCCTGTTCTCGACGATGACGCGCCAGCCCTCGGCCTCCGACAGCTCTTTGGCTACGATCCTGCTAATGATGTCAGACGGTGTGCTGGCCGAGAATGGGCAAACGAGACGAATAACCCCGGAGGGAAAAGCGGGCGGCTGCGCGCGCAGCTGAATGCCGCTGGCCAGAACTGCACCAACCGATAATGTGCATACAAGCGCCCTTCGTGTCACGGCAGTCATCATGGCTCAATTCCTTGAATTTCAGATGTAACCGAATGACAGGACGGTCTACCCATTCCGATCTCCATGCCATGGAAATCCGCGTGCTTTTCATTCAGCGGAATGCTACGTTCCGCTGAGCGGAATGCACCTTGAGGTGTGGAGCATGTCCTCAGCGAAAACGATCGCCAGTCTCGAGCGAGGTCTGCGCGTTCTCCAAGCACTGCAGATGCAGCCCGATTCTTCGCTACATGAGATTTACAATCTTACCCGTATTCCCAAGCCAACCCTGCTGCGTATTCTCCACACGCTTCAGCAGTCTGGAGTTGCCACACGGCGGCTTGCTGATGGACGATATCGAACTGGATCGAACCTCACTCATTCGCCGACGAGGCGCGATCATCGCGATCGCATTGCCGAAGTAGCGGCTCCGGTGATGGAGAGGCTTTGCCGGCGTGTGTCCTGGCCATCGGACCTGATGGTGCCGGCGGGCGACCACATGGAAATCCGTGAAACCACCCGCACGCGCACTCCATTTATCATGATGCAGGAGCGCGTCGGTTTGCCCGTAAATTGGCTTTTGTCCGGTGTCGGGCGTGCCTATCTGGCGTTTTGTCCGCTCAAGGAACGTCAGCAAATCATCGAGCTCTTGCGTTCCTCATCTAAAGCTGAAGACCGGTTGGCGCGGGATCCCAAGCGACTGGACGCGATTCTCCAGGAGACGCACGCACGTGGATTTGGCACGCGAGATCCAAGCCACGTCGGGGGATACTACGGAGGACTGCCACACGCTGATGGGTTACTCTCGATCGCGGTCCCGCTGCGTGACGGGGCACGCGTAATCGGATCAATCAACATGCTTTGGCTGAAGCCAGCGCACACCGTTGAGGTGTTCGCCAGTCGCTATCTGCCGGAATTGCAAGCCGCCGCCGTTGAAATCGTGGGCTCTCTCCGCAATCGCTCTCGTCGCTGAGCGCATTTGAACTGTTGCGCCTCCGCCTGCACGATCTGGAACTTTCGAACGTCCGGAGAACCATGCTACTTGAGGCGAATGAACTTGCGTTTATTTGGTGAACGCTTATTTTAACCACATCACCGGCTCGGCTCTGTCCGTAGGCGTCGGTGGCTGAGAGTTTTGTGCTCCCGCCTGCAAGGCAAGGGAGCGCATTATGCCTCACAGCAAGAATTTCCTCCTCAACCGGTTGGATGCTGACGTTCTTGATCGCCTGTCGCGAGACCTTTCCGTCATCCAGCTCCCTCATGGTCAGGTACTCGCCGAAACGCACGAACGCGTGGAAAAAGTATATTTCCCCCACGGCGGCATTATCTCCTGCGTCGTCGAGACCATCGGCGGCGGTGCAATCGAAACCGGCATGATCGGCAACGATGGGGCATTTGGTTCGAGCCAAGCGCTCGATGACAAGGTGT
>NZ_DATEPI010000245.1:0-2133 GCF_035273305.1 Bradyrhizobium sp.
TGATGCTGGTGCTCAATATGTTCGACATCGCCACACGGCGTGGCGTCAGCGTCGACATAACGCGGTTATCAGAGGCGCTTGGGGTACCGGTTGTGACATCCATCGCCGTGCGCAAGGGCGGCACCGCCGAGTTGTTGCGCCGTACCGACGAGATAGCAGGTGAGACGCAAACTCCGCCGGCGCAGAATCTCTGGCATCCGCTCACGGTCGCGCAGTTGCGGGCTACGCAACGACTCGCTGACCGCATCATCGCCGATACCGTCAGCCTGCCGGCGCGGCCGGATTCATGGACCGCGCGGATCGATGCTGTCGTCCTGCACCCGGTTGCGGGGCTCGCGATCCTGGCGCTGATTTTGTTTGTGATGTTTCAGGCGGTGTTCGCGTGGGCGCAGCCGGCGATGGAGTTGCTTTCATCGGCATTCGGCGCGCTGGGCCAGCTCGTGCACGAAACCTTGCCGGGCGGGATCCTTCAAAGTTTTCTGCAGAATGGCGTGATTTCCGGCGTCGGCAGCGTCATCGTGTTCTTGCCGCAGATCATCATCATCTTCCTCTTCATCCTGCTGTTGGAAGATTTCGGCTACATGGCGCGCGCGGCATTCCTGATGGACCGCATAATGGGCGGCGCAGGCCTGCACGGCCGGGCCTTTATTCCGCTGCTCTCCAGTTTCGCTTGCGCCATCCCAGGTATCATGGCGACCAGGGTGATCGAGAATCGCCGCGACCGCCTGACGACTATTCTGATCGCTCCGCTGATGACCTGCTCAGCGCGCATTCCAGTCTACACACTTATTATTTCCGCTTTCATCCCGGATGCTCAGGTTTGGGGCTGGATCAATCTGCGCGGCCTGGTGATGTTCGGCCTTTACACGGCGGGGATCACAAGCGCACTCGGCATGTCATTCCTGATCAAGTTCTTCATGTGGCGAGATTACGCCCCCGCCCCGTTCATGCTCGAGTTGCCTGACTACAAGATGCCTCGGCTGAGAAGCATCGCGATCGGGGTCTACACGCGAGCAAAGATGTTCCTGCAGCGTGCGGGCACCACCATCTTCGGCATGATGGTGCTGATCTGGTTTCTTGCCTCGTTTCCGCCTCCACCCGCCGGCGCCACAGAGCCGGCAATAAATTACAGCCTCGCTGCGATCATCGGCGCGTCGTTGGAGTGGCTTCTGGCTCCGCTCGGGTTCAACTGGCAAATTGCGGTCGCGCTGATCCCCGGCATGGCGGCACGCGAGGTCGCGGTGGCCGCGCTCGGCACCGTGTACTCGATCGAGGGCGGCAAGGAAGCCGCCGATCAGATCGGCCACGTGCTCGCGACAAAATGGAGTCTGGCGACGGCGCTGTCGCTGCTGGCCTGGTACATCTTTGCGCCGCAATGCGCCTCAACGCTGGCTGTGATCCGCCGCGAGACCGGAAGCTGGAAGTGGATGGCGAGCACCTTTGGTTACATGTTGGCTCTCGCCTACGCCGCGAGTTTCGCGACTTACACGGTTGCGGTGGCGCTGGGAGCCGGCTAGAGGCGAGCGTCTTTGTCCGCCTTGCGTCAGAGTGACAAAACTCAAAAGCATCAGCCGCGTCGCGTCTCACTGACTCGGGGTGATCCGCACGATCACGACTCTGAGATTTGCCAATTGCTACAGCGAGCGAACGGAAATCGAAAGGCCGGGGAACCCCAACAAGCTGCCGGACGTTCGAGCGTGGGCTCGCAAGCGTTGGCTGATCGTGATGATGCGACCCGGGCTGACTAGGCGAGTCATTCGCATTCAACTTTGACAAGAGCAAGCCGCGAATCTGTCGCCGTGTGAAGGCGCGACGCAGCGTTGATCATTTTGCCCGCCGCCCCCTTATGGCATGCGCGCGACCCTGACAAACGACGCCTCCGCCATTAGCTTCGGGCAAGCGAGCCCGGACTCGGGTCTGCAACAGCTTAATCTCGGCCGATTTCATAGCGGCGACAATGGGCGCAATCGAAGGCGCCTTCAGGTTGATCGTCCAGAATTCGTCGAAGTCCGAGAACGTTCGTTGCACCACGATCTCGCGCGTCTCAATTGCCTCGAGACCGACGTCTGTCCACAGATCACGTAGCGCTTCCATTCTGGAGGCCTCCATGCGCGACGGCCGCGGGGGCGCAAG
>NZ_DATEPI010000246.1:0-14113 GCF_035273305.1 Bradyrhizobium sp.
TGCCGACATGGTCATCTTGACCGCGCCGATCGTGACCAAAATATCGAATGAGAATTGGGTCGATCCAGCCACGATCGCCGATGTCGGCATGGTCGAGACTGCGATCGCGGTGCGCGCAGGCGATGCCGCGGTCAGCGTCGCGGATGGCCCGGGGCTGCGTGCCGGGTTGCTGGCGGCCGACAGGATCTTCGTTCCCGATACCACGAATTCAACCGCAGGCATTCACGTGGCAAAGGTTCTGCAGCAGCTGGGAATCACTGACGACGTGGCGGCACGTCTCGAAATATACCCGAACGGCGCGACCGCGATGCGGCACCTCGCCGAAACCGATGCGTTGCGGCCAATCGGCTGCACGCAAGCCACCGAAATCATCAGTACGCCCGGCGTAAAACTATCGGGTTCGCTGCCGAGCGGCTACGGGCTCGCGACGACGTACACCTCGGCCGTGACCACCGGCGCGGCCAGTCCCAAGCAGGCGCGGGTGCTGATCGGCTTGCTGACGGCGGCCGATCAGCGCGAGCTAAGAGTGCGCGCGGGCTTCCTTTAAGCCCAGCACCCGGGCGGAGGAAAGCCTTCGAGGTCGTAGACGCGCCTGAAAAGCCCGCCTAAACTCATGCCAAACGCCGGGCCATAGAAATCGGCGCAGCAAAAACGCGCAAGCTCGAACAAAAGCAATCCCAGGGAGGAAATCATGAAGCCATTTTCGCGGATTCACCGCATCGCCGCGCTGTTGTCAGCCGTCGCCGTCACCACGTTGGCGGGGCCAGCCTCAGCGGAGGATACTTTCAAGCTGGGCATCGTCACATTCCTGTCCGGGCCCGCCGCCGACAGCTTCGGCATCCCGGCACGGAACGGCGGCCAATTTGTCATCGACCAGCTGAACAAAGGTGCCGCGCCCGCCCCCTACGACAAGGTCGGGTTTGGCGGCATGAAGATCGAGCCGGTCGTCATCGACGAGAATGGCGGCGCGACCAAGCAGGTGCAGGAACTGCGTAACCTGTATGAGCGCGACAATGTCGACGTCGTGCTCGGTTACATCAGCTCGGGCGACTGCCTCGCGGTGGCTCCGATCGCTGAAGAGCTCAAGAAGATGCTGGTGCTGATGGATTGCGGCACGCCGCGCATCTTCGAGGAAGCGAAGTACAACTACGTATTCCGTACCGCCGCGCACGCTACGATGGATAATGTCGGGCTCATCCGGTACATGAAGGCAAAGAACGTCAAGATGGACACGCTGTCCGCCATCAACCAGGACTACGCCTGGGGGCAGGATAGCAAGGCCGATTTCCTCGCCGCGGCCGGACAGCTTTATCCGAACGCCAAACTGCAGACGGACCTGATGCCGAAGTTCGGCGCCGGCCAGTATGGCACCGAGATTTCCGCGCTGGTCAGCGCGGGCTCCGATGTCGTCTATTCCAGCCTGTGGGGCGGCGATCTGCAGGCATTCATTTTGCAGGCGGTGCCCCGTGGCCTGCCGAAACGCAGCCAGCTCGTGCTCAGCGCCGCCGATCACGTCCTGCCGCCCCTCGGCGACAAGATGCCGGACGGCGTGATCATTGGTGCGCGTGGCGCCTACGGCCTGATGTCGCAGAAATCGCCGATCAACGACTGGTTCTTCAAGGGATATGAAGCGGCCAACGGCATCTATCCGGTCCAGGCTGCCTACCGCATCTCGCAATCAATCCTCGGGTTGAAGGCCGCGGTCGAAAAGGCCATGGCCAAGAACGGAGGCAAGAAGCCTTCGACCGACGAACTGATCGCGGCGATGACCGGTCTGGAATGGCAGTCGCCCGGCGGCCTTATCCAGATGAAGCTCGCGGATGGTCACCAGGCCATTCAGCCAATCGCCTTCAGCCGAACCAAGTACAATCCGGACGCAAGGCGGGTCGATCTGGTCGATATCCAGTACTTCGCGGCCGAATGCGTCAATCCGCCGGCCGGTGTGAAATCGCTGGATTGGATCAAGGGTGGCATGCAGGGCGCCAAATGCAATTGAACGACGCCCGCCTGTGAAGCATACGGTGATAGCGGCGTGAGCGAGGCTCGCGCCGCTGATTCCGGCTTCCATGAAAAAGAATTCCGGACGCACAAAACGGTTGAGTCGCTAGCTTACTCGATCACCATCGTGAACCAACGCCATGAACTTTTTTCTGACGATCATCCTCGATGGCCTGATTCAGGCTTCATGGCTCTTCGTCGTCGCGTTGGGGCTGACGCTGGTTTTCGGGGTGCTGAAAATCCTCAACATCGCCCATGGCAGCTTCTACGCCCTCGGGGCCTATATTGCGGCAACCACGGTCACCATGATTGCCGCCCACAACCTGCCGCCGAGCTTCGGCTTTATTGCGATGCTGTTAGCCGTCGCGCTGATCGCATCGGCGGTCGGCATTTTGCTCGAACGTGGCCTGTTAAAACTGTTTTATGGCCGCGACGAAGTGGTGCTGCTGCTGGTGACCTATGCGGTCTTTCTCATTCTGGAAGACGTCACAAAGCTGATCTGGGGCGTCAATCCGATCTATGCGACCCAACCTTACGAACTGTTCGGCAATGTCGAATTCGCCGGTCTCTATTATGTCGGCTACGACCTGATGCTGATCCCGCTGTCGGCGGCGATTGGGTTAATGGTGTGGTTCGGCCTCAACCGAACCATCACGGGCAAGATCGTGCTCGCCGTCATCCACAATCAGGAAATGAGCGTCAGCATGGGAGTGAGGGTGAACCGGGTCTATGCCGTGGCCTTCGGATTCGGCGTGCTGCTGGCCGGCCTTGGCGGCGCGCTCACTGCGCCCAAGATTTCGATGCAGCCCGGCCTGAGTTCTGACGTCATTATACTGAGCTTCGCGATCGTGGTGATCGGAGGTCTCGGCAGCGTCGAGGGCGCAGCCGTTGGCGCGGTGCTGGTCGGACTTGCACGCGCAGCCTCGGTGCACCTGATGCCCCAAGCGGAGCTGTTCATGATCTATCTCATCATGGCGGCGGTGCTGATGTTTCGTCCCGAAGGGCTGTTCAAGCGCGAAACGGCGCGGCGAATCTGATGAAGCAACACCCTCACCTTCTCCTCATGATCCTGCTGGTTGCAGCGGCCGCTCTGTTCGGCCGCGTACTCCCGACATGGACGCTGTCGCTTGCCACCATCGCCGCTTCCAACGCGTTGATCGCGCTCGGCATCGTGATCCTGGCGCGCACCGGCAACGTGTCGTTCGGTCAAGGACTGTTCTATGCGGCGGGTGGCTATGGCGTCGCGCTGATCGCCAATGCCTGGGGCATCACCGACGCCGTTGCGCAGATGCTGATCGGCGCGATCTGTGGCGGTCTGCTCGGACTTGTGATCGGTCCATTCATTGCGCGCTACAGCGGCATTTTTTTCGGCATGCTCACCTTGGCGCTGTCGATGGTGCTGTATGGCGCTTTGGTCAAGACAACCGCGCTTGGCGGGTCCGACGGCTTCAACATCGGCCGGCCGACGCTGTTCGGCATCGTCTTCACCGACACGCGCGAAGCTGATTTCATGCTTTACGCAGTCTCGGTCATCACGACCGGCCTTGCAGGCATAGCAGCGAGGATCCTGTTCCGGTCCGAGCTTGGGCTCGCCAGCCTTGCCGTGAGAGAGAACAATCTGCGCGTCGAGTACCTTGGGATTTCTTCCAATTGGGTCATCACTATCAACTTCACGATCGCGGCGATTTTTGCCGGGGCCGCCGGCGCCTTCGCTTTGATGGCGCAACGCCACATCGACCCGCAATTCGCCTATTGGACGACATCAGGAGAATTCGTGTTCGTAGCAGTCCTCGCGGGATATCAAAGTGTCGCTGCGGTGTTTGTTGCCTCGCTGGCGCTTGAACTGGTCCGCTCGTTTTCAAACTTGTACCTGCCCAACACTTGGCAGCTCGTGCTTGGCATCTTCCTGTTGGCCGTCATTCTGTTCCTGCCGCGCGGGATCGGCTCGCTGTGGATTCGCCAGAGACGCAAACGCACATACAACCCGGCCCTCCCGCCGATTGCGGGACAAGCCCAACGCGAGGCTGCCCGGTGACGCCTGTCCTTTCCGTACGGGGCCTGGAAAAGCGGTTTGGCGCAGTAGTGGCAGCGGACGCCTTGAATCTCGATATCGCGGCCGGCAAAAAGGTCAGCCTTATCGGCGCGAACGGCGCCGGCAAAACGACCTTCGTCAATCTGGTCACCGGCTATCTGGAGCCCGATTCCGGTTCAATCGAGCTCGACGGACAGGACATCGCAAGCCGATCTCCAAGAAGCGTGGCCCGGCTAGGTATCTCACGGTCGTTTCAAATCCCGCAGTTGTTCGTTGAGCTCACCGCCGCTGAAAATCTATCTGTGGCGGTCTCGGGCGCCCGATCGCGCGGCCTGTCATTTCACTCCCCGGCAGAGGCGGATGGGCGTCGCCAGAAGACCATCGAATTGCTCGAGCGGTTTGGGCTGGACGGCCTGGCTGACCGCCCGATCGCCGAACTCGCCGGCGGCATACGCAAGCTGATCGACATTGCCATGGCGCTGGTTCGCCGGCCTAAATTGCTGCTGCTGGACGAGCCGACATCCGGCGTCTCGGCCGAGGAAAAATACGCGATGATGGATCGTGTCATTCACGCAGTCGCGCCCGATGCCGCGACCATCGTTTTCGTCGAACACGATATGGATATTGTGAGCCGCTATGCAGATCGCGTCGTTGCCTTCTACCAAGGCCGGATCCTGGCCGATGGCCTGCCATCCGAAGTCCTCAAGGATGTCGAGGTACGACGCTATGTTACCGGGGGCGCGCAATGAACGCTCCGCGTCCGCTGCTCGATATAGATCATCTCGTTGTCGAGATTCAGTCCATGCCGGCGTTGCGCGGCTTCTCCATGCGCGTGTCACAAGGCAGCATGGTGAGCCTGGTAGGCCGCAATGGCGCCGGCAAGACCACACTGATGCGTTCGATCATGGGGCATCTGAAGCCGAGCCGTGGCGCCGTCCATTTCGAGGGAGCCGATCTGGCGTCGCGCCCGCGCCATGCCCGCGCCGCCCTCGGGATCGGCTACATGCCGGAGGACCGCGGGTTGGTGCCTCAATTGACTGTTGAGGAAAATATCTTGCTGCCCCTGTGGGTGGGAAAACTTGATCGGAAGGCGCGGCTCGATTTTGTTTACGAGGCGATTGGAGAACTTGCCGAGATGCGCCATCGCAAGGCGCTGCAGCTAAGCGGTGGCCAACAGAAACTCGTCGCGCTGGGGCGCGCGCTCGCGATCGGCACAAAATGCCTGCTGCTGGACGAACCGTTCGAGGGAATCGCACCGGCGCTTTCCGAGCGGCTGTCGGAAGTACTCGCGTCGCTGAAGGGGAAGGATCTGACGTTTGTGATGTCGCAATCGGATATGAACCATTCCCACGGGCTGATCGACGCCGAGTTCACGATCGAACGCGGCGCCAATCTTCCAACAGGCAATGGGTTTCACGCGTCAGTGAGCGCTTAGTGCGCGAGCCTCTTTTCTCGTTTGCGCGTTTGTCGGTTGCGCGATAACGGAAGGGGCGACTTCCGGCGGGTTGCTATTCGCAAACTCGGCCTGAGCCGCCTCGGATATCCAGAGGGGAATGTCAGGCTGGGTTATCAGCAGTCCGATCACGAACGCAAGAAGCAGTCCTGGCAGCAGGAAGATCCCCATTCCCCATCGATGGTAGAGGTTCTTGACGGTTTCGCCTGATCTGTCCAACGAGCCATGCATGGATGCCTCCATCGTAGGTTCGCTGAATGCATTAGCTCAGCGCGCACGAGGCCCGTGTGACTTCCCTCACATTTGAAAATAAAGATTTGCGGTTCGCAGCCGGCAAGCTCTTGAAGCCCGTCATTGCGAGCGCAAGCGAAGCCATCCACTCACAACGTATCTTAGCAGCCGACTTCAGTTCACCTCGTCGCCGCCGGCTTCGGCCAGCGCCTCGAGCGGCTCGGCCTGAAGCACAACAATCGAGCCGTGTTCGAGGCGCACCCAGTTGCGCGTCGCCCACACGCGCAACTGCTTGTTGATGCTCTCGCGGGTCATGCCGACCATTTCGCTTATTTCCTGCTGGGTGATTGCGATCGACCGGCCTTGAGGCGTGAGCTTGTGTTTTTCGGTCAGACGAATGAGGGCACTCGCGAGCCGGCCCGGCAGGTTCTGGAGGATGACTTGCTCGACCTGATCGCTGGTCCAGCGAATTCGCGTGCAGAGCAGCTCGATAAATTTCATTGCCAACGCGGGGTGACTGCGCACGAAAGGCAGAAACTCGCGGCGGTCGATCACGAACAACTCGCAATCGGCATTGGCGGTGGCGTCAGCCGTCCGGTCCTGCCCGTCCAGCACCGCGATTTCGCCGAAAGTCTCTCCGGCGCCGATCAGATTCAGGATGGCGCTGCGGCCGCCTGCCGATGACACGCTAATCTTCACTGTGCCGCTGATCACAACCAAAAGGCTGTTGCCTGGATCGCCTTTGGAAAAGATCGTGGCTCCGCGCTTGAGCGTCGTGTGCTTGGCGTAGCGGCAGAGCTGGTCGAACGCATCAGCATCAAGATCGCAAAAGATCGGATGCTTGCGCACGATCGCCAGTTTGCTGCTCGAAATCGACCGAGCTTCACCTGATTTGTCCTGAGGAAGGCCGGTCACAACAACCCCTTAGCCCATTATCGCTCGACGGATCGCGCCGAACATGAGGCCGGACCGGAGCATAATCCGCCGCCCGCTCGATTCTATACCTCTCCAAACACGCAAAGCAAGAATGCCGGCACGGCTCCCCTGCCACAAGCAATCCCTCCGGCCGTACCGTCAGATTATCTGAGCGACGTATTCGGGCACAACATCAGCAGGCCGATATAAATCTGGCCATTGTACGCGAACACACTCACATGCAGATCATGCGTGTTGTCGACATTTTCGCTGACCTTGAGCACCATCGGCAATGGCGACTTGGATTTCAGATTGGCGGAAATGACCTCGGTGAGACGCTGGCGGATTGGCTCCGCTATGGCGCCGGAATCCCGGTCCCAGTTGGAAAACTCTTCCGGGTTCGGCAGAAAGTGTCTTGCGAACCTTCCAAACGCATACGATCCGTGCTGCCTTTCCAGATCCTGGAATTTGCGTGCTGTCGCAGCAATATTCTGCGGGCTGCAAAATTCATTCATCATCTGCTCAAATCGACCGCCATAAACCAATCCGGCCATTTTGTTACTCCATAAAAGCGGCGAAACGCGCCGTTACTGCACTTGGTTATTGGAAAACTTCGAGAGAGTTGCTTTAGCACGTTCAAGTTGAATAGTCATTTTCGACCTTGCGAACAGCTCGATCGCATCTGCGAGTTCGGTTTGCGCATCGGCGTTTCTTCCGCTGGCCGCCAGCAAACGCGCGAGCATCCCCTTTGCCATTCCCAGTAGCGGTCGCGTCTGAAGCCTGGTAGCGAGCTCAATTGCTTGCTCCAGCTTGTCGATCGCCTCTGGCGCGCCGGATTCACCCTGGAGGGACAAGTTGAATGCCTCGGCAAACAGCGCCAAGAATTCGATCGGCTGATAGCCTTTCTGCTTTGCCCCGGCCTGGCAGACGCGCGCAACTTCCAATCCTTCGGCAATATCTCCAAGTTGACCGTACGCCGAAGCGAGGTAAGCCGATGCCAACAGAATGCCGGTCTCCTGACCCAGCAATTGAGCTTCGGCCTTTGCTTCGAGCAAGGCATCTTTTGCTTCAACGGCGCGGCCCCGCTGCAAATAAATGTTTCCAAGCGCCGACAACACAAGCGGCAGAAACAGATGAACCTCGCTTTGGCGCGACAGGCGCGCGGCTCTATCGAGGGCTGTTTCAGCGCCGTTGAGATCACCGTGAATCATTTGCACCATGCCGCGGCTGTAACCCGCCGCGATGAGGTCGTAGGGCCGGCCGCTACTTGCCGCCAGTTCGCTTGCCTGCTGCGCGCTTTGGTCGGAATCGTCGTATTCGCCAATCGAAGCGCACACCACGGCTTTCATCATGTGACAGAGCACAAGAAGGCTCGAGGCCGTCGTACCGGGCGGGACATTCTCCGGAGACTGCGCGAGTCGCGCGATCGCCTTGCTCAAGACCAACTCTGCATCCCGATATCGGCCGCACACAAAAAAAGCTTGGCCGAGCCCGTACTCGACGAAGCCCAACCAGCTGTGGCCGCCCAGTTGCTCCGCTAACCCCAACGCGCGCTCGCCTGCAATGATGGCTTCATAGGGGGTCCCATAGAAATTGAGCGCTGCCGCCCTGATCGCGATCGATGCAAGCTGCCTTGACTCATCTCCGATCTGCTCGGAACGCATCTCCGCGTCGCGGCAAAGCCCGAGCCATTGCTCGATATTTCCAAGCGAAGCGAATGCGAGCCGCGCCTCGATGCGCAAATCGATCGCGCGCTGCTCGCGCGCTATTGAAGCCGGCTGCTTGTCGACAGCATCCATCGCAGTCCGATAATATTCCGTGGCATCCCGGAATGCCGATCTGGCGAACGCTTTTTTAGCCGCCATGGAGCCATAGCGGTCGGCCTTTTCCCAATTCTGCGATTTTACCGCGTGATGACAAAGCGCCTCCGCAAATTCCTCTTCACGACCCACCGAGCTTGCTTCCAACGCCGCTAAAATACGGCGATGCAGCTCCTCGCGCTGCGGTCGCAGGATCGAATCGTAGGCCACCTCGCGAATGAGATCGTGGGCAAATTCATATTCGGGCGCGGCGAGCCATCGCGCCTCGACGAGGAAATCCAGTATTTCCAGCGACCAAAGCCGGCTTTGCAACTGTGGCGCCGGCATCCCCGTCACCGCCGTGAGCAATGGCGGCGAAATTCGAGGTCCGGCCACCGATGCGAGCTGGAGAAGCGCCTTATCTTCTTTGGGCAGACGGTCAATTCGCGAGGCAATGACGCCTTGTACCGTCGGTGGAATTTCCAGAGCATCCCAGCGAGCGTTCGCGGGAAATCGGCCGAGATTGTCGTTGAGCGCGCCGCGGTTGATGAGTTGACGGGCAACCTCTTCGATAAAGAGTGGAATTTGCCCCGTATGTCGCAGGATGTGAGCCTTGAGCCCTTCCAGATTGCGTGCGGTGCCAAGGAGATCGTCGAGCAAACTGTTGGCTGCCGCCAGGTCGAGAGATCGTAGCCAGATCCGGCGAACGTCGAGCCGCGCCAGCCAGCCCGGCGTATCTTCGGTCCGCCACGTCAGCAGAATCAACAACGGGTGGCTTGCCGTAAGCGACATCAGCGCCTCGATGGCAGTCTCACTTTGGCTATCGATCCAGTGCAAGTCTTCCAGCAACAGGACGGTCGGACCCGAAATCGCGCGGCCGATCGCATCGCGCACCGCATCGGTGATCGCCCGCCGTCTCAGCAGCGGCTCCAGATCGCGCCAGCGCGGATCATCGATCGGCTGGTCGAGGACGGACGCGAGTGCCGCCGGCCAAAGATCGCGCTGCGCGGAAGCTTCGCTCCCGTGCTGGTCAGCTCGATCCGCCGGGGTGATCGATCCGATTTGGGGCGCGCTCTGAAGCAGCTTCTTGAGGAGCGCATATGGCACGGCCTGCTCCAGCGGACTGCCCTCGGCTTGCAGCGCCCCCCATTGCTTCTGCCGCAAAGTGCCGACAAACTCGTGCGCCATTCGGGATTTTCCGATCCCTGCCGTTCCCACCAGCGCGATGATCTGTCCGGAGGTGCCGATATCCTTCGCCGCTCGCTCAAGCAGCGCAATTTCTTCGACGCGCCCGACAAAGGAAGACAGCCCCTTGCTCGAACGCGCGTACCAACGGGTAGCTCCGCTGATCTCGGCGAGTTCATAGCAGGGGACGGCGGCGGAAAATCCCTCCAACCGTTTCGGAGGCAGCGGCTTGAAGGTGACCAGTCCTGCCGAGAGGCTTTGGCAAGATTCGGAGACAAGTATTTGTCCGGCCTGCGCGGCACTTTCGAGCCGCTTGACCAGATGGACCGCCGGACCGCCGGCTTCATAGATCGAGGAGAAATCCGCCTCGATCACGTGCGCAACGACATAGCCCGAATGAATGCCGATCCGAACCTGAAGCGCCGGATCGTTCAGCAGCTTGACGCGACGAACGAGTTCGACGGCCGCATGACAGGCCATCGCGGCATGATTGTCGTCGGCGTGCGGCGCGCCAAAAAGCGCGATCAAGCCGTCGCCGCCTTCCTTGCTTACAATTCCGCGGTTGCGGCGAACCGCGGTTCGCATGGCGATCAGCGCGGGCTCCAAACGTGAAATCGCCGCCTCGGGATCGAGTTCGGAAATTAGATCGGTCGAACGCTGCAGGTCCGCGCAAAGCACGGTCAGGTATTTGCGCTCACCAGCTATTCGCCCGCGCTCTGGCGCCAGGGGTTTCGCCGGATGCTCCGGGACGACCGCGCCACACGACGAGCAATATAAATCGCCTGCCTTCAAGCTTGAGAGACAGACCTGACAAACCACGCTCATTTCCTCCCATCGCGGCCGCCAGACTAGCGGAATATCATGGCCGAACAAGCGGTTGCGCCGTCACCCGCGCGGATTCAAGGACCACGGATGAAATAAAGGCTTGGTCGTAACTCGCGTCGATTAGAGGACAATTTTAGGCAACACCGAACGAACTGCCTGGCCGCTTCTGGAAGGTGAAGCGTCCGAGCCGATGTTCACTCCGCAGGTGGTGTTCACAAAATACGTGATCTATTCATTAGTGAGACCCATGTCCTTGATCACGCGCGCGTATTTAGCCAGCTGTTCGCGTGTCATCGCAGCCAGCTCCCGGGCAGAGCTGCCGCGCACCGCAAAACCGAGATTCTCAAGCTTGTTGCGGACCTCGGCATCGCCGACCGCCTTGAGAACCTCATAGTTAAGCCTCGCTATGATTTCCTTTGACGTGCCGCCTGGCGCCATGATCGTGAACCAGGAATTGAAGAAGAAGCCCGGCAACCCGGACTCTGAGACCGTGGGCACATCCGGGAATTGAGCGAGGCGCTTTTCGGTAGTCACTCCAATCAACCGGAGCTGACCGCCGCGCACCAGCGCGGCCACGGTGCCGAGGCCCTGGAAGCCGACCGGAATCTGTCCCGACGCGATGTCGGTCGCCGCCTGGGTTGCGCCCTTATAGGGCACATGGGTCAGCGATATCCCGGCGGCCGTCGCAAACATCGCCATTGCAAGATGCTGGGGGCTGCCCGGACCACCCGAGCTATAGTCGATCTTGGCGGGCGCAGCTTTTGCGGCTGCGATCAGTTCGCCTGCGGTCTTGAAAGGCGCCTTGTTGCTGACGACCAGCCCCCATTCCACCGTGGCGACCAATGACACCGGTTCGAAATCCCTGAGGATGTCCCAACGCATATTGGACTGCAGGTTAGGCACCATGGTCATGATGCTGTCGTTGAAGCCGCCGATCGTGTAGCCGTCGGGTTCTGCCTTTGCGACCTGTTCGGCTCCGATCAGTCCGGATGCGCCGGGCAGGTTCACGATGACGATTTGCTGGCCCATATTGTCGGCCATTTTCTGCGTCACAATTCGCGCCGCCACGTCGACGGCGCTCGCCGCCGCTAACGGCACGATCATCTTGATGGGTCGCGCGGGATAGGCCGTTTGAGCCAGCACACCCGAATTGACGAGCAAACCCAATGCCGGGAGCAGCGCACAAAGACGACGCATGACCGGTTTTTTCCTTTTCATCAGATCACGGTTCTGAATTGCCAGGCGAAGTCACGAGAATGATTGCGCTTTCCACCTCGGATTGGCAATGAGCTGATCCCCGCCTTAAAGTAATGGAAGAGCCGGATCGGGTAGCCGACCCGGCTTATCGTTGCCGCTGCGGATACAGTAATGCCCTTCCCTCCGGAAACAGCAAGCAAGCCTTCCAGGCGCGCCGGGCGATCGCCCACAGCCGGCGATCGCGAGCTTATTCCGCAGCTCAATCCAGCCATGGCGTGTGACACCGCTTTCCGGGTGATCGGCGCTCACTATCTTGCAGGGTTATCGGCAAATCACGACCCCACATGCAATGGCAACCCTGAAGGCTTGCACCGGATGCGCGTCGCGCTGACGCACTTGCGCACGGCGATCTTGTTTTTTTCGCCGATGGTGGCGGACGACGAGCGTACGAAGATACGCCATGAGCTGAAGTGGCTGAATGCCCGGCTCGGCGCGGTCCGCGACATCGACGTCGCGATCGAGAGGCTCGCAAAAGCGAACGAAGCGCCGTGCCACGCAATACCGGATCATCGAGCCTGGAATGCGAAGGCAGCGGATGCCCATCAGCATCTGGCGCAGGTGCTGCGTTCGGCCAGGTATCATCGCCTGATCAAGAACACGTCTGACTGGATCGAGAATGGCAGATGGTCGATTGACGGCGGAAAGCGTGCAAAGCAGAGAGCCGTTCCCGTCACCGAATACGGTGCGTGCAAACTGGCGCGATGGCAGAAAAAGCTCCTGAAGAAAAGCCGCAAGCTTCGGAAGATGAGTCCGGAGAAACGACACAGGCTGCGTCTTCTGAACAAGAAGCTGACTTATTCGATCGGCTTTTTCGCCGACCTGTTTGGCGACAAAAAGCTCTCGAGGGTGCAGCGAGGGCTGAAGCATTTACGCAAAGCGCAGCGATCTCTCGGGCAATTGAACGATGATGCGAATGCCCGTTCGGTTGCGGAAGAGCTGAAAACCGATGGTGCCCATGCTGCTGTGCATTTTCTCAAGCCGAAGCGTAAGAAGCGCTTGCTGCGACGTGCCGCCGCCTCTTATCGGAAGCTGGCCAAGCTCAAGACCTGAACCTCAACGTGGCACCACGGCGGTTGCCTCGATTTCGACCCGCGCCGCCTCTTCGACAAGCCGCACGACCTGAACCAGCGCCATCGCTGGATAATGCGCGCCGAAAACTTCGCGATAGATCTGCCCCAGAGTCTTGAGGTTCGCGAGATATTCTTCCATGTCGACGACATACCAGGTGAGACGCACGAGATGCTCCGGCCGGGCCCCGCCCTCCGCCAGGATGGCCAAAATATTGCGCAGCGTTTGACGGACCTGCGCGACAAAGCCGGCGGCCAAATGACCCTGAGAATCCCAGCCAATCACGCCGCCGGTCACCACCAGACGGCCCTCTGCGGCCATGCCGTTGGCGTATCCCTTTGGCGCCGGCCAACCGCTCGGTTGCAATATTTGCGGTGCCGCGGCCGAAGCCTCGCTCGCTGCCGCGGGCAACACTGCAAGCGTGGGCGCTGTTGGCTTGCTCACTAACCGTTCTCCATGTTTTTTAGGTCGATACATTCTGTGGCGATGCTTCCGCGCCCGCTTCCGCCATCTGCCTCAAGGCAAATCGCTTCAGCTTGCCGGTCTCTGTCTTGGGAAGTTGCGCGACGAATTCGATCGCGCGCGGATATTTGTAAGGCGCGATCTCGCGCTTGACGTGCTCCTGCAATGCCGTCACCAGCGCGCCATCGGCTGCGGCATCGGCTGCAAGAACGATGTAAGCCTTGACGATCATCCCGCGCGCGTCGTCAGGCGCACCCACCACCGCGCATTCGGCGACGGCCGGATGGGTCAGCAGCGCCGTTTCGACATCTGGCCCTGCAATGTTGTAGCCAGCCGAAACAATCATGTCGTCGGAACGCGACTGGTACCAGAAGTAGCCGTCGCCATCCATGACATAGGTATCGCCGGTGATGTTCCACCCGTGCTGCACGTATTTGCGCTGCCGATCGTCCGCCAAATACCGGCATCCCGTTGGACCGCGCACCGCCAGCCGCCCCATCGTGCCGGGTGGCAAGTCATGACCTTCGTCGTCGACGATCCTGGCTTCGTAACCCGGCACGGGTTTGCCGGTGGCGCCGGGGCGTATTTCGTCCTCGGTCGCACTGATGAAGATGTGGAGCAGTTCGGTCGATCCAATGCCATCCATCAGCTTGATTCCGGTCGCCTTGAACCACGCATCGAACGTCGGCTTCGGCAGCGTCTCGCCTGCGGAAACGCATTTTCGCAGCGAGGAAATATCGTGTTGCGCGAGCTTTGCGAGCATGGCGCGGTAGGCTGTCGGCGCGGTGAAGCAAACGGTTGCCCTGTAATGTTCGATCGCCGCCAGCAGATCATCTGGCCCGGCCTTTTCGAGCACGACAAAGGAGGCACCGATATGCATCGGAAACA
>NZ_DATEPI010000247.1:0-2433 GCF_035273305.1 Bradyrhizobium sp.
AGTTGGCGACCAGATGGCCTTTTGCCTCACGGGCGCTGGTCAACTCGAACTGACGCGCGCCATCTTTTGTGACCAGCGGTCCATAGCGCTGTACCGCGAGCGGATCTTCAGTAAACGTCCACAGCTTCACCGCGCCACGCAGACCATGCGGGGCGCCGATGCGGGCGACACAAATTTGCGCGGACGACATTACCGTGTCTCATCCTCTGAGCCGCCAAGCCGCCACTGCACCGGGTGAGGAAGTCTCGGTGTCCCATGCTGAGGACCACGCAAGCAGCCGTGGTTCCACAAGCACGCGGCCGAACTCACGAGTAAACCCTACGCCGTTTTGGCCGCGGCTTCGGCATTGGCCTTGCGCTCCTTGCGCGGCACGGCCTTTTCCGGATTGTTGCGCGCGGCGCGTTTCGCCACGCCCGCGGCGTCGAGAAAACGCGAGACGCGATCGGACGGCTGCGCGCACTTGGCAAGCCAGGCCTTCACCTTGTCCATATCGAGCTTCAGCCGCGCCTCACTGTCCTTGGGCAAAAGAGGATTGAAATGGCCAAGCCGTTCAATGAAGCGGCCGTCGCGAGGAAAGCGCGAGTCTGCGACCACGACATGATAGACCGGGCGCTTCTTGGTGCCTGCGCGTGCAAGGCGGATGACGACTGACATTTAGTTCTCCTGTGAGAGGTGGGTTTGAATATCGAGGTTTGGCTCAACTGTTGTCGTTGAGCGATGAGAGGCAGCGAGGATGCCCCAATCCGTAACGATCGGACGTGTGGATTGCGCGACGGCGCAAACACGCACTTCGGGCAATGTCGAGCGGCGGCGAGCCGTTATCATTTCTTTTTCCCAGGGAAGCCACCGAGGCCGGGGAGAGTCGGCTTGCCGCTGAGGCCGGTGAGACCGGGTAGATTAGGCAGGCCGGAGCGCAGTCCGGCGGGAAGATCTTTCGGTAGCGTCGGCGTGCCGACCGGCCCTGCACCTCCGGGCATTTTTTCGGCCAGCGCCTTCATCTGCTCGGCGGATGGCATACCCCCACCAAATCCCATTGCTTGCGCGATGCCGGCCATGGGGCCACGCTTGCCGGAGCCCATCGCCTTCATCATGTCGGCCATGTTCCGGTGCATCTTAAGGAGCTTGTTGACTTCCTCGACCTTGACGCCCGCGCCCGCGGCAATGCGTTTCTTGCGGCTGGCTTTGAGGATATCCGGGTGCTTGCGTTCTTGGCGTGTCATCGAGTCGATCACCGCGACCTGACGCTTCAATATCTTATCGTCGAGACCCGCATTCGCGATCTGATTTTTCATCTTGGCGATGCCGGGCATCATACCCATCAGCCCGCTGATCCCGCCCATATTCGCCATCTGCAGCAATTGCTCGCGCATATCAGACAGGTCGAATTGGCCCTTGCGCATCTTCTCGGCGACGCGCGCGGCCTTTTCAGCGTCGATGTTGGCCGCGGCCTTCTCGACCAGCGAGACCACGTCGCCCATACCGAGAATACGGCCGGCGATCCGACTGGGATGGAAATCTTCCAGCGCATCGGTCTTTTCGCCGGTGCCGATCAGCTTGATCGGCTTTCCCGTGACGGCTCGCATCGACAGCGCCGCACCGCCGCGGCCGTCGCCATCGACGCGCGTCAGCACAATTCCGGTGAGGCCGACGCGCTCATCGAAAGACCGTGCAAGATTTACCGCGTCCTGGCCAGTGAGCGAGTCCGCGACCAACAGCACTTCATGGGGATGAGCGGCCGCTTTGATCTCGGCCGCCTCGCTCATCATTTCTTCGTCGAGCGTGGTGCGGCCGGCGGTGTCGAGCAGCACGACATCGTAGCCGCCTAGCTTGGCCGCTTCCAATGCGCGCTTCGCAATCTGCGCCGGTTTCTGACCGGCTACGATCGGCAAGGTTGGAAGCTCGAGATCGCGCCCGAGCACTGCGAGCTGTTCCATCGCGGCCGGACGATAGATGTCGAGCGAGGCCATCAGGACCTTGCGCCTGTCACGTTGGTTCAGGCGGCGGGCGAGTTTCGCGGTCGTGGTGGTTTTGCCCGAACCTTGCAAACCCACCATCATGATCGCAACTGGTGGCACCGCATTGAGATCGATGCTTTGGCCGTCGGAACCCAACGTGGCGATCAGTTCATCATGAACGATCTTGACCACCATCTGGCCCGGAGTAACCGATTTGACCACGGTAGCGCCGATCGCCTGCTCGCGGACCTTTTCGGTAAAGCTTCGGACCACGTCGAGCGAGACGTCGGCTTCCAGCAGCGCCCGGCGCACCTCACGCATGGCGGCATCGACATCGGCCTCCGTCAGCGACCCGCGCCGGGTCAGCCGATCGAGAATGCCACCAAGCTTTTCCGACAGATTGTCGAACATCAGCACCAGTCCAAAACGGCCTTTAGGCCTATGCCGAAACACCTTTGCGCCCGAGGGCGCATCGCGC
>NZ_DATEPI010000248.1:0-7860 GCF_035273305.1 Bradyrhizobium sp.
TGGTCGAGCAATGCGTATCGGTGATGCAGCCGCAGGCCAATCGCGAACGCATCATTATCCGCACCTCGCTCGGGCATGCGCTGCCGCCGGTGGTCGCGGATGCGAGCGCGCTGCGTCAGATTGCGATGAATCTGATAACCAATTCGATTCATCTCGCCAACGCCGGCGGGCAGGTCATCGTGTCGACGGCGCTATCGGATTTCGGCGAGGTGGTTTTGAGGGTGCGCGATACCGGCCACGGCCTCAACGAAAACGAGGTCGCCGCCGCGATGGAGCCGTTCCGGACGCAACCGCCATCGGAGCAGGCTTCCGGCACGTCCGGCGTCAGCCTGTCGCTGACCAAAGCGCTGGTGGAAGCCAACCGCGCGCAATTCCATATCAAGACCGGTCCGCATGCGGGCACGCTGATCGAGGTGGTGTTTTCGCAAGAGATGACGCGAGCGTGAGGGTTGAGGCCGCGTTCGCGCGTTCTATCCCTCCCATTTTTTATGGGGGGTTTCAACCCGCGGCGGCCGTTTCGGCGATGAAATCGCCGATGGCATCGAGAAACAACCGCGGGGCCTGAAGCTGCGGGACGTGCGCGCAGCCCGGAATGATTTTCAGCCGTGCGTCCGGCAAGCCCGCGGCCAATTCGCGCGACATAGGCGGCGGCGTTGCCTCGTCATGCTCGCCGACGAGCACCAGGACCGGAATTTTGACTTGCGAGAGCTGCGGCCGCAGATCAAGCCCGGCCAGCGCATCGCACGCGGCCTCGATCACCCGCGGATCGGTTTTCAGGAATGCCTCGCGGCGATCGCGCATCAGATCTGGATTCTGCGCCTGAAATTCCGGCGCGAACAGCCGGCGCATCGCGACCTCGGTGATGGCTTGCAATCCCTTCTCGCGTGAAGCGGCACCCATGTTGCGAAAGGCCTGGCGGCCGGATTCCGAAAACGCGGCACCGCAATCGGCAAGAATAAGCCGGCTTGCGATAACGGGATGACGAATCGCCATTTGCAGCGCGACGAAGCCGCCATAGCCGTTGCCGAGCACGGTAATATCGTCACCATCGGCAGCCTCGGTCACGGCCTCGGCCATCCGGTCGGCGACCTCGGCAAGGCCGCCATGGACCGCGACGGAATTTCCGAAGCCGGGCAATTGGGGAACGATCGTGCGATACCGGCGCGACAGATCAGGCACGATCGCATCGAAGCTGGCCCGATCCGAAAGCAGCGAGTGAAACAGAAACAGGGCGGGCCCCTGGCCGCTTTGCGCGGCATTGATCGTATCGTTGGCGAAGAGTCGATCCATGCGTTGGCCTTTTCGCCCGGATGAGTGCTGCGTTGAGGAAGTGAAGCGAACGGCCGGATCAGGCGTTCGCCGTGGCGACGTCCTCGAGCCCGCGATGGCGCGGCTCCACGCCCCACGCCCACACCATCAAGATCTGGACGAGGACAAGCCCGATCATCAGCCAGACCACGCCCGGCAGATTGTACGAGGTCATCAGCGCCCCGACCATGAACGGCGATACCACCGTTGCGCCGCGTCCGAGCGTGTTGCAGATCCCGTTGGCGCGTAACCTGATCTCGGTCGGGAACAGTTCCGGCGTATAGACCCCAAACAGGATCGCGGTCTGCACGTAAATCGCAACAATCAGCACGCAGCCGACGCTGAGCACGATAGCCGGATCGGACGCGGCGTTGAAGCGAGCATAGATATAGCCCGTGACGATCGTCACCACCGACGCGCCGATGATGCTCGCGCGCCGCCCGATCGCGTCGGACAAATAGGCGCCGAGCGCGCAGCCGACCAGCGATCCGGCCGACAACACCAGCGTATACGCAAGTGAACTGGCGATCGTGAGCCCCTGACGCAGGAAAAATTGCGGCAGAAAAATCACGAAGCCGAAGATCAGGGTGTTGATCGTGATCAGCACCCATGAACCGACCAGCATTCGCTGAAGCAGCGGCGGCCGGAGCATGTCGAGCGCGCTAACCTGAGGGATTGCGGCCGGCACCACGATGGGCGGCAGCGCACGTCCGCCCGCGGCTTCCTTCTCGATCAACGCCATCAGGGATTCGGCTTCGGCGATGCGCCCCTGGGATTCAAGCCAGCGTGGCGACTCCGGAAGATTCTTGCGCAGGTACCAGACGATCAGTGAGCCGATGCCGGCGATCACGAACATCGGGCGCCAGCCCCAGGCCGGGATGATGAGATAGCCGAGCAAGGCGGTCACCGGAAATCCGGCCACCGTCAGGAAGGCCATCATCGACAGCCAGCGTCCGCGCGTCCTCGGCGGAACGAACTCGGTCAAGGTCGAATAGCCGACCACGATTTCGGCGCCAAGCCCGAGGCCCTGCACGAAACGGCAGACGATGAGCTGATTCATGTCCTGCGCAAACGCCGCCGCCAGCGATGCCAGCCCGAAAATCAAAAGATTGACCTGATAGGTGAACCGCCGCCCGAATCTGTCGCCGACAAATCCGGTAATCAGCGAACCCAGTGTCATGCCGACAAAGGTGAGCGAGATGAATTGCAGGTTTTGCGGCGCGGTTGTGAATTTGGTCTGGATCGCGGAGGCGAGCACGCCGCCGGCGATATAGAGATCGTAGCCGTCGAAAAACATACCGGCGCCGACCAGCCAGAAAATCCGGTAGTGAAACGATGATATCGGGAGCCGGTCGAGACGTGCGCCGGCGTCGACTGCGAGACCCATGAATTCCCCCTCGGCAGGCCGGTCCTTGAATCGCCGGTTGGGTCTCGATGCTAATCAAGACGGCAGGAGAAAGCTACTGGCGTGAACGTGGGCTCGCGGTTTGAGACGCACGGCGAGGGTTCGTCATGGCCGGGCTTGTGCCCGCCATCCACGTCTTAAAGAATCATGCTCGTACAGCGGATGAGATCACGATCTATGAATTTGCAGGGCCGCGACGAAACGCGTGTTTGCTAACCGCAAGGCGATCGCGAACCGCAACCCGATCCGATCACGCGTTCTTCAAGGCCACCCGAAACTCGGCTTCGGTCTTGGCCTTTACCTCGTCGAGCGTCACGCCGTCAGCGAGTTCGACCAGCGCCATGCCGTCTTTGCCGTGCTTGTCGATGGTGAACACAGCCAGGTCCGTCACTACCATGTCGACCACCCGCTCGCCGGTTAGCGGCAAGTTGCACTTCTTCAACAGTTTCGGGCCATCCTTGGCCGAATGCTCCATCACCACTACGACGCGCTTGACGCCGGCGACAAGATCCATCGCGCCGCCCATCCCCTTCACCATCTTGCCCGGGATCATCCAGTTGGCCAGATCGCCATTCTGCGCCACCTGCATCGCGCCAAGGATCGACAGATCGATGTGCCCGCCGCGCACCATCCCGAATGAATCGGCTGATGAGAAATAGCTGGTCGACGGCAGTTCGGTGACAGTCTGTTTGCCGGCATTGATCAGGTCGGGATCTTCCTCGCCCTCATAGGGAAACGGCCCCATTCCGAGCATGCCGTTCTCGCTCTGCAGAACGACATCGACGCCGGGCGGAATATAGTTCGAGACCAGGGTCGGAATGCCGATACCGAGATTGACGTAATAACCGTCGCGCAATTCCTTTGCAGCGCGTGCCGCCATTTGATCGCGGGTCCAGGCCATCAGACTTTCCCTCCGGTTGCGGCAACGGGCTCGCGCTTGCGCGTGGTGCGCTGTTCGATGCGCTTCTTTTCGGTTCCCACCTCGATGATCCGCTGCACGAAGATGCCGGGCGTATGGATGTGGTCCGGATCGATCTCGCCTGCCGGCACCAGGTGCTCGACCTCCGCCACGGTGACCTTCGCCGCCGTCGCCATCATCGGGTTAAAATTGCGCGCGGTCTTGCGATAGACCAGATTGCCGGCGGTATCGCCTTTCCAGGCATGGACGATAGCAAGGTCGCCGAACAGGCCGCGCTCCATCAGGTATTTCTCGCCGTCGAATTCCTTTACTTCCTTGCCTTCGGCGATCAGGGTCCCGACGCCGGTTTTGGTGTAGAACGCGGGAATGCCGGCGCCGCCGGCGCGAATGCGTTCCGCCAGCGTGCCCTGCGGGGCGAATTCCAGTTCCAGCTCGCCGGCAAGGAATTGCTGGGCAAACAATTTGTTCTCGCCGACATAGGACGAAATCATTTTCCTGATTTGCCGCGTCTCCAGCAGCCGGCTCAGGCCGATGCCGTCGACGCCGGCATTGTTGGAAACCACGGTCAGGTTCTTGACACCGGAGTCGCGAAGCGCGTCCGACAGGGTCTCGGCGATGCCGCACAGACCGAAGCCGCCGGACATGACCATCATGCCGTCCTTTACTATGCCTTCGAGCGCCGATTTGGCGTCGGGATAAACCTTTTTCATGGAATGTGACCTGATGCAGGAAATGCGCTGCGACAGCGCGATTGGGCAACTATTAGGCGGAATTTTCGCGACGCGTCAATGTCACTGGTTGAGGCGGCGGCGGTGGTTCGCCATCGTAGAGTTGACCTTGCAGCGGACCGTTCCGGCGCTTAGGAAACGGCCTTGAAAGCGTCAAGAAGGCCGATCAGGTTGCGGCCGTCGGAGAGGCCAGCCATTTCGGAATTTGCCGAATTCGGGCGGGGATATCTGGCGAACTCGGTCTAAAGTACTCGGCCTAAAGTCGAACCTGGTAGATGATCAGCTCGCGCCCCACCATCGCCCCGATTACCTCATCGACCTCGATTCAAACAGACGCGGATAGATTTCAGTGACGATGGCCCAAGGAATGAAGCGCCTGGGGATACCGATCGCGGCGTTTCTCGGGCTGGCGGTTATCGGCCTGATCGCCACGTCGTGGCTACTCAACCGCGACGCCTTGCGCCAGGCGGTCGAGGCGCAGATACGGGCCGTGACCGGGCTTGATCTCGTGATCAACGGCAGCATCGATGTGTCGGTGTTTCCCGGCAGCTATGTCTCTTTTCATAATGTCGGCCTGAAGGGCGGAGGGACCACCGACCCCGCGCTCAACGTCGATGTGCTGACCGCCAATTTGCGATTGCTGCCGATGCTGGTGCAGCGATTCGAGATCGCAGACGTCATGATGTTGCGGCCGCATATTCGCGTGGTCCGCACCGCCGACGGCGAGAGCAACTGGACGCCGTTCATTCGAACCACCGCGCGTAGCATGAAGCCGGGTCCCGACAACCAGGTATCGTTTTCGGAAATCCGGCTGCAGGACGGCGTGCTGAACTATGAAGACCCCACTAATCGCGTGTCTGAAACGCTCGATGACATCGACCTTTCACTGGCGTGGCCCTCGATCTCGCGTTCGTTTGCCGCGACCGGGCAGTTTGACTGGCGCGGCGAGCGCGTGGACGGTTCGATGAGCGCCAGCGATTTTGTCGCGGTGCTCTCGGGCGACCGTTCCGGACTGAAGGCCAGGCTGGCCAGCGCGCCGTTGAAGCTAGCGTTCGACGGCAGCGTCGCCGATCGCACCAGCATGATGATGGAAGGCGTTCTGACCATTGACAGCCCGTCGCTGCGCGATGCGTTGCGCTGGACCGGCCAGGCTTCGCCCGGCGAAGGCGGTTTCGGCCGCTTCGCGCTGAAGGCGCGCGCCAATCTCGTCGGCCCCTCGATCGCGCTGACCAACGTCAATGTCGAGCTTGATGGCAACGTCGCGGAAGGCGTGATGACCTACGCCAATAACGGCCGTCAGACGTTGCAGGCGACGCTCGCAGCCGATGCGCTCGACTTCACGCCCTATATCTCCACCTTTCGTCTGCTCGCCAGCGGCGCGCGCGACTGGAACCGGCAGCTGTTCGACTTGAATTCGCTATCGACCGCGGACCTCGACATGCGCTTATCGGCCGCGCGGGTGACGGTCGGCGCCTCAAAGCTCGGCCGCACCGCGTTCGGCGCCAATCTGCGCGGTGGCGCGCTGGCGCTCAGCGTCGGCGAAGCGCAGATCTATGGCGGCGTCGCCAAGGGCTCGTTCGCCGTCTCGCGCGCCGATGCCGTGGCCGATGTGAAAGCGCAATTTCAGTTCAGCGATGTCGACCTGCAGCCCTGCGCCAGCGAATTGTTCGGCGTCACCAAGCTGTCCGGGCGCGGCAATCTCAACGTTTCTCTTGCGGCGTCGGGCGCGAGCCCGTTTGGGCTGGCGCAATCGCTCAATGGCACCGCGACATTGATCGGTCATGACGGCGCGATCTCCGGCTTCAATGTCGAGCAATTGCTCAAGCGTCTCGAGCGTCGGCCATTGTCGGGCGGTGGCAATTTCCGCAGCGGCTCGACACCCTACGACAATCTGACGATCGCGGTGAAATTCGCCGACGGCATCGCCAGCGCCCAGGATGTCCGAGTCGAGGGGCCCGCAACGAATCTCAGTTTAACCGGCACCGCCTCGGTGCCGACGCGCGAGTACGACCTGAAAGGCGTCGCCAGCCTGAAGTCACCTTCGGGCGCGCCCGGCTTCGAACTGCCGTTCGTGGTGCAGGGCCCTTGGGACGATCCGCTTATCTTCCCCGATCCGGAAAGCCTGATCCGCCGCTCGCCCGCTTCCGCACCGCTCCTCGATGCGGTGAAGGATCGCAAGACCCGTGACGCCGTGCGCTCGGTGATCGAGCGATTCACCGGCGGCATCCAAAAGTCCGCAACGCCGGATGCCGCCGACGCCGCCCCCGGCGCGATTGGTGGCGCGAAGGCGAATTGAAAACCCGCATATCGCTTTGCTTATGCGGGCAAGATAACTAATTGGATTTCAGGCCTTTGCGACAGGAATGTAGCCTGGATGACCAGTGATATCCGGGAGTGTCGCCGTCGACTAATCAGCACCCGGCGTGCAAGCTGATTTTGCGCGACGAACAAATCACGGAATCGCGCGTGCTCCTAACACTCCGTCAGCAAAAGCAATAATCCGCCGCCCGTAAGTGAACAGCCGTTCATGGAACGGGCCAACGGCAAATCCGTTATTCGGCGGGGCTCAATCGAAGGAGGCGTAAATGAAAAATGCAATAGTCGCGCTTTCGGCCATCGCACTGATTGCTTCCGCACCGGCGGTCTTTGCTGCGCAAAGTGTATCGAGCAAGACACCCGGCCACGAGATGCAACAAAAGGGTGCCAAGAAGGGTACGCATGGTGCGTCCGGCTACTCGCCGGGACACCAGATGCAGGCCAAAGGCTCCAGGAAGGGTCATCCCGGAGCTTCCGGTTACGCGCCAGGCCAGACAACCGGAGCAAACACAAGCGGAATGAGCGGTCCAAGCTCGACGACCACCAAATCGACAACCACCAAGTCAAGGTAGCCGCAAGCAGAGCGAATGCCTGGTCTCTTGCCCCGTCGCCACCGCGGCTCTCGGGCGAACAGTGATACACAAGGGGGCGTTCGGCCCCCTTCTCTTTTATTGCATGCCATGCGTGTGCCCGCCCGAAAGTCCGAACGATCTGGCCCGCCGGGCAAATCGCTGCGCTTTTCCGGTCCAGCCCCGTTTGCAAAAATATATTGCTTCTCATTTTCCCCAAATCAAATCCATAACCCGCGCCGTCTCGTCCTATCCAGGGGCGCTCGCGATCGTCACGGACGCGGGACGGGATGCGATGGACGCTGCTGTGCCGCTGACGAACGGCATGTGATGCGGACGGCGAAGTCGTGTGGTTCTGACGCCTCGACGCTGGCGTTCAAGTTAGTGAGAGGTATCTCACTGGCGACGGTGACAACAAAGCCCGATCACCGGGAAGAGCACGAAGGAAACCGTTAAAACCATTGCGTGCGGGAATGCCGGGTGAATCCGGTGAACCTCGCGGTGACTACGCTCGTGTGGTTCTATTTTTTCCCACGCGAGGCTGCGGGTGCATCGAGCACCCGGCATTCCCCACGCCCTCTGAATTTCAGATGGCTTTACGACTAGCAAAACTCG
>NZ_DATEPI010000249.1:0-2458 GCF_035273305.1 Bradyrhizobium sp.
GATGACGATCAGGCGTTCGAGTTTGGCGGTGAGCGGATCGCGTGGCTCGTCCAGCGCGGGGAAGAGTTCGGGTTGCCGCCCGATCCAGGCTCCGACGTATCGCTTTGGCGGTTCGGTCACGCTGGCATCCATCAATGGCGAAAAGACAAATCAAAGATCTCATTCGGAGATAAAGCGGCACTACAAAGACGTCAAGCTAGAATACGATGCAACAACTTAAGTTTATGCCATTACACATCCAAGAATAACGCCAATATCTATGGGTTGTTCTTGAACCGTCAGCGTCGAGAATTTCGCAAAAGGCTCTCAGAGCAAGCCTATACAACATTTCCCGGTAATCGGGGCAAAACCCTAGTACAGCTCGCCGGAAGAACGAACCCCATTTTGACGGCCGGTTACGCAGCGAGCGGCTTGCCAGTCATGGTCCACTTGAACGGCTTGGCGAGGGTGCGGTTGAAGTAGGCGATGAAGGCTTCGATGCGCGCCTTCAGGTCCTGCTTGGAGGTGAAGCTGGCACGGCGCAGCAGCTTGCGCACGAGGATGGAGAACCAGATCTCGATCTGGTTGAGCCAGGAGGCGTGCTTGGGCGTGAAATGAAAGCAGATGCGGTGGCTGGGATCGCGCAGGAACGCCTCGCGGCTGGCCATTGAGGCCAGCACGCCGGACTTGCCCTTCTCGCCGAGATCGCCGTCGATCCCGCACAGATCAGCGACCAAGCGGACCACGCCTTCCGAGACGTGCGTGTTGAGATTGTCCGCGATCACGCGCCATTTCGTGGTCGAGGTGCCGACTGCGAACACGCTTTGCAGGAAGCTGACGTAGTCTTGCTCGGTGCGGGTGTCGCCGACGGTGCCGATGACTTTACCGCTGACCACATCGAACGCGGCGATCAGCGTTTGGGTGCCGTGGCGGATGTACTCGAACTCGCGCCGGGCCACCTTGCCAGGCTGCATCGGCAGGTCCGGCGCGGCACGCTCCAGCGCCTGCACGCCGGTCATCTCATCGATCGACACCGTGCGGATGTCCTGCTGCGCCACCGCGGGCGCGTCGTGGTAGACGGTGCAGATATCGGCGCACTTGGTCTCGAACTCAGGATCCGGCTTGGGCGTCAGCCAGCCGCGCACGCGATGCGGCTTGAGGTCGCCACCTTTTTAAAAACCGCCCGACCAAGCCGTGCGAGATGCTGTCGACAATGCCGCGCCTGACGGCTTCGCGGGCCAGTTCGCTCTGGCTCCAGTGGCTGAGCGGCAGATCGCTCTGCTCGGGTGGTTCGCAAGACAGCGCCATGATCGCGCAGATCTGCTCGGGCGTGAAGGTCGCCGGCGCCCCCGGTCGGGCCGCATCCGCAAGCCGCGCCGTCACCGGTGCATCGGCTGCGTTGGCCAGCCAGCAGGCGCGCCAGTGGCGCACCGTCTTCGGCCAGACGCCAAGCTGGCGGGCGATCTCGCGCACCCCCGTCCCCGCCGCCGAGCGCAGGATCATCTCGGCCCGTTCGGCCAGCTTGCGCGGCGTCTTGTGCGCCCGGGCGAGCCGTTGCAACGCCTCCGCCTGCGCAGCGGTCAAAGTGATCGGGGCGGCAGACAGACGGGGCATGCGCAGGGCTCCAGCGAATCAGGGAAGGCGTCAGCGGTTGCCCTGCCATATCCAGACCGCCCCTGACTCGTGAGAACCGCTCCCGGCAGCACTCGGTCATGGCGATTGCCGCCAGACTGTGGCAGGTCAGACTCACCCGCGCCGGGTCATCCGCTAACGGAGTCGGCACTTCCGGCGAGGTGTACTAGGGCCTGTTGACAATTACGCCGGTTCTTTTGGTCCGACCCTGAGCCCCCACCTCTGCCTTTTAGCAAGGGAGAGGTTTGTGGATCGAGAAAGGTTCGTTGTCAGCGACCCCGTCTGGGAGAAGATCGAAGCTCTATTGCCGGGTAGGAAATCGGATCGTGGCGTGACGGCGAAGGACAACCGGCTATTTCTCGAAGCCGTGCTGTGGCGTGTCCGGGCGGGATTGCCCTGGCGTGACTTGCCGGCCGAGTTCGGCCATTGGAACAGCGTGTTCACGCGGTTTCGCCGCTGGGTACGGGCGAAGGTTTTTGACCGCATCTTCCAGGCCTTGTCCGGAGAACCGGATTTCGAATACGCGATGATCGATGGCACGATCGTCACCGTCCATCAAAAGGCAAGCGGCGCAAGAGGCGGCGCTGAGAAGAATGCCATCGGACGCTCGCGAGGCGGTCTGACGACCAAAATCGTCGCGCTGGTCGACGCCTTGGGCAACCTCGTCCGCTTCGTCCTGCTGCCGGGGCAGCGCCACGATAGCGTGGGGGTTGCTCCGCTCATCGAAGGCGTCAGCTTCGATGCCTTGCTGAGGGACAAGGCATTTGACACTGATTGGCTGCGGGCGGAGCTCGACGATCGGGGTGCCGCCGCGGTCATTCCGCCCAGATCGAACCGCAAGGTGATG
>NZ_DATEPI010000250.1:0-21911 GCF_035273305.1 Bradyrhizobium sp.
TGGGGCGAACGTGAGCAGCTATTAAGCGGGGAGTTCTGGCTGATCGCGATTTGAACCAAGCAGCGTGCAAACGCTGCTCGGTTGGTTCGGGGAAAGCCGGTCAAACGATCCTGAAAATCGCCAACGCCAACACGACCTGAGCGAAAAATCCGACGGTAAACGCGAGCGTCCGGAATACCGGCAGGCCCATGCTATAGACGATGACATGCGCCACGCGTGCCCAGAAATACACCGCGCAGGCATAGACCGTCCAATTGGTGGAATAATCGAGCTGCGCGAGAATCAAAACCAATGGCGCGAAGATGATGAGGTTCTCGACCGCGTTATCGTGCGCGAACATCAGGCGGGTAGCCCATTCCGCATGCGGCTTGTCATTGCGAGACGGATTCGCCATCGCGCCGCTGAGGCCGCGTACCTGACAGCGATTCAGAACGTAGGGAACCCAAAGTAATCCGGTCAGAATGACTGTGAGCGTCAGCCATAGTAATTCGCGTGTCATAGATTTCCCCCCTCGATTCGAGACTCGTTCCCGCCGGGTCGGCTGCTTATACCTGATCGGGCGCAGGCGCGCTACGCGCGGACGCGTACGTAACTTCCAGGAGCATCTTCAATCGGCGGCAGCTCGTCGGTCCCAACAGCGCGCGCCGGAACTCGTTCGGCATCGATGGTTTCGAGCCACTCGCGCCAGTCGACCCACCACGAGCCCTTGTGTTCATGCGCGGCCTTAAGCCAATCGGCCAGCGTCACGTCCTTGATATTGTCGTTGGTCCAGTACTGGTACTTGCCCGCTGCAGGCGGGTTGACCACGCCGGCGATATGCCCGGAGCCGGACAGCACGAACCTCACCGGGCCGCCAAAAAACTGCGAGCCGTAAAGCACCGAATCCGCAGGGGCGATGTGATCTTCGCGGGTTGCCAGATTGTAGACAGGCACCTTCACCTTCGACAGATCGAGCAGCGTATTGTCCAGCACCATGCTGCCGGTGGACAGGCGGTTCTCCAGGTAGCAGTTGCGCAAATAATACGAATGGTTCGCGGCCGGCATCCGAGTCGCATCGGAATTCCAGTGCAGCAGGTCGAAAGCGGATGGCGGCTGCCCCTTCAGATAATTGCTGACCACGTAAGACCAGATCAGGTCATTGGAGCGAAGCATGTTGAATGCCATCGCCATCTTGCCGCCTTCGAGCACGCCTGAGCTCTGCATGTCGCGCTCGAGCGCCGAGATCTGGTTTTCATCGACGAACACCAGCAAATCGCCGGCGTGCGTGAAATCGACCTGTGCAGCCAGGAACGTTGCCGAGGTTACGCGCACGCGCCGCTTTTCCGCGAGCCATGCCAGCGTCGAGGCGAGCAGGGTGCCGCCCACGCAGTAGCCCATGGTGTGGACTTTCATCTCACCGGTGGCCTGCTCGATGACATCCATCGCCGCCAGCGGACCTTCCTTCATGTAATCTTCGAACGTTTTGTGTCCCAACCTGGCATCGGGATTCACCCACGAGATCACGAATACCGTGATGCCTTGATCGACGCACCATTTGATGAATGATTTTTCTGGCTTGAGATCGAGGATGTAAAATTTGTTGATCCATGGCGGAACGATTAACAGCGGTGTGCGCAGTACACTTTCCGTTGCCGGCTCGTACTGGATCAACTGCATCAGCTCGTTTTGAAAAATTACCTTGCCGGGAGTCGTCGCCATGTTGACGCCGACCACCAGATTGGCGGGGTCGGACTGCCGAATTCGCAGGTTGCCGCGGCCGGCCTCGATGTCTTCCGCGAGCATCGTCATGCCGCGAAGCAGATTATCGCCGCTGGTCGCCAGCGTTTCGCGCAATACTTCCGGATTGGTCAGGATGAAATTGGACGGGGCCAAAGCGTTCGTGATTTGCTGGACGTAGAATTCGGCCTTTTTGCGGGTGTGCGCATCGAGTCCTTCGGCATTGCGAACCAGGTCGTGCGCCCATTGCGTGGTCAGCAGATAAAGCTGCATCAGGAAATCGAAAAAATGGTTCGATTTCCATTCGGGATCGGTGAAGCGCTTGTCACGAGGTGAGGGTTCGATCGCGCGTGGCACTTCCTCGCCAACCAGACGGCGCACGGATGAGCCCCAGAGTTCGAGGTAGGCCGAGCCAATCTTCTTCTGTAGTTCCGCCAATCGCTCGCTGTCCGAAAACCAGTATTCCGCGACGGCGCTGAAGGTTTTGACCACCTCGGCGAGTTCGGCGGGCGGATTGTCCCTGAGTTCGCCGGTTTGGCGCGGCTTCAGGTAGGCCGCGAGCGCGCGTCCACTGCTTTCCATGGCTCGCGCGAGGTTCATCGCGAAAGCTTCCGGGTCGAATTTCTTTTCGGTCTGGCTTGCAATTAAGGCGTCGCTCATGGCGGCCACACTACAGAATCAGTTGAAGTTCGTCACCGAATTGGTCAATCGCGCCTGCTTCGAGGTTAATCTCGAAAGTGACGTGCTGCAGTGCGATAACCATCTTGGTTCCGTCATATTGAAGCCTCAGCGGTCTTATCAATTGCTCTGGCCTTAATCGTTTCAGTCGACAATGGTTTGAGCAGTCGTTGATGAAAACTGCATCAGGTCTCGCGCGGCGAATTGGTGTAAGCATGCCGGCTGATCAAAGGCGCGCTTTGATGTTCGGAGCGTTGCTGGCATCAACCTTGGGGCTGGCTGGCTGCTCGAGTTCAATCGCCGATCTGCCGCTGGTCGGCACTCCCGCTGATGCGCCGGCGCGTCCGAAGGAGGCCGGCAGCTATCTTCCGGTCCACGATCTGCCGCCGGACCGCGAAGAGGCCGCTATGGCTCCTGCGGAGCGGGCCAAAATAGAGGCAGAATTGGTTGCGGCCCGCGACCGCCAGGCCTCGGCCGCCGCCGCGAAAGACTCCGCCGCAAAATGAGCTGGGACGGTGGCGCAGCCTTTCGTCCGTGCTAAAAGAATTGCGATTCAACTGCCAATCAGGGCGACGTAGAAGCTGCGCCTGAGCTCGCGTTAAATCTTTGATTTAGCGATGCTTCAGGACGAAGCCGAATTCGGGTTCGAAACTGCGCAAGATCGGCGATTCTGCCCCTGCTCGGAGCGAGGTCCATGGAAGAATTCTACCGCATTCGGCGGTTGCCGCCTTACGTGTTCGAGCAGGTCAACCGGGCCAAGGCGGCGGCACGGAATGCTGGCGCGGACATCATCGATCTCGGAATGGGTAATCCGGATCTACCCACGCCGCCCCATGTCGTCGAAAAATTGAAGGAAACGCTCGGTAAGCCCCGGACCGACCGGTATTCTGCGTCGCGCGGAATTACTGGGCTGAGAAAGGCGCAGGCGGCATATTACGACCGGCGTTTCGGCGTGAGGCTCAACCCCGAGACACAGATCGTTGCCACGCTGGGCTCGAAGGAAGGGTTCGCCAACGTAGCCCAGGCGATCACCGCCCCTGGCGACGTGGTGCTCTGTCCCAATCCGAGTTATCCGATTCACGCGTTTGGATTCTTAATGGCTGGCGGGGTGATACGGTCAGTTCCATCCGAGCCGACGCCGCAATTCTTCGAAGCGGTGGAGCGTGCGATCGTTCATTCAATCCCGAAGCCGCTCGCGATCATCGTCTGTTACCCGTCAAACCCGACCGCCTATGTCGCGGACCTCGATTTCTACAAGGATCTGGTGGCGTTCGCCAAGAAACACGAGATCTTCCTGCTATCCGATCTTGCCTATGCCGAAGTCTATTTCGATGATGCCAATCCGCCTGCGTCGGTGTTGCAGGTTCCTGGCGCCATCGATGTGACGGTGGAGTTCACCTCGATGTCCAAGACGTTTTCCATGGCCGGATGGCGCATGGGATTCGCCGTCGGCAACGAGCGTATCATCGCGGCGTTGGCGCGCGTGAAATCCTACCTCGATTACGGAGCGTTCACGCCGATTCAGGTCGCGGCGACCGCAGCATTGAACGGTCCGGACGATTGCATCCGCGAGATGCGCGATACCTACCGCAAGCGCCGGGATGCCCTGGTCGAATCGTTCGGCCGCGCCGGCTGGGAGATTCCGCCGCCGCAAGCCTCGATGTTCGCCTGGGCCCCATTGCCACCGGCATTTCGCGGCGTCGGCAGCATGCAATTTGCTACCCTTATGGTCGAGAAATCCGGCGTGGTGGTTTCGCCGGGGGTTGCCTTTGGCGAGCACGGGGAGGGGTATGTTCGGATCGCGATGGTCGAAAACGAGCAACGAATCCGCCAGGCCGCCCGTGGGGTGCGACGGTTCCTTGAAAGCGGCATTGAAACATTGCACAACGTGGTTCCTCTCGCCAACCGGCGATAGGCGTGGTCCCGAAAATACGATCTCCTCGTTTTCGGATCAGATCATGCCCGATGATCATCTCTCCGGCAGGTTATTTGCGTCATGGTCGCACCCCTGAAACTGGGTATTGCGGGGCTCGGCACTGTTGGCGCCGAACTGGTCCGTCTAATCGAACAGCAGGGCCGCAGCTTGTCGACCCGCTGTGGGCGCGGCGTGCGCGTCGCCGCCGTTACCGCGCGCTCCAGGGCGAAGAAGCGCGGGCTTGACCTCAATGGTGTCAACTGGGCGAAAAACCCATTGGCTCTTGCCAGCGATCCCGGGATCGACTGCTTTGTCGAACTGATGGGCGGATCGGGAGATCCGGCGCTCTCGGCGATCGAGGCGGCCCTGAAATCCGGCAAATCGGTAGTCACGGCAAACAAGGCGTTGATTGCCAAACATGGACTGCGCCTGGCGAACCTTGCCGAAAGTCACGGAGGGGCGCTGAATTTCGAGGCGGCTGTCGGCGCGGCTATTCCGGTCGTGAAAACCTTGCGCGAGGGGTTGGCCGGCACCGACGTCAATCGCGTCTATGGTATCCTCAACGGCACCTGCAACTACATCCTGAGCCGAATGGAGCAGGAAGGGCTGTCGTTCGCCGAATGTCTCAAGGACGCGCAGCGCCTGGGTTATGCCGAAGCCAATCCATCATTCGATGTGGATGGCCACGACACTGCGCAAAAGCTCGCCATTCTTGCGAGCCTCGCCTTCGGAACCAAAGTCGCGCAAAGCGCTGTGTATGTCGAAGGCATTTCGTCCATAGCGCCGGAAGATTTGCGCGCCGCCGAGCAACTCGGCTATCGCGTCAAACTGTTGGGGGTGGCGGTTCGAACCGCCAAAGGCATCGAACAGCGGGTGCATCCGACGATGGTGCCGAAGTCTTCGTCGATCGCTCAGGTGATGGGTGTCACTAATGCGGTGACGATCGATGGCGAAGGCCTGATGCCGATCACGCTGGTTGGACCGGGCGCGGGCGGCGCCGCCACGGCATCGGCTGTGCTTGCCGATATCGCCGATGTAGCGCGGGGTATTCGCGCCAAGCCGTTCGGTCGACCGGTCGCGAAGTTGCGCGCAATCCAAAAAGCGCCGATGGAGCGTCATGAAGGCGGCTATTATATCCGACTGATGGCGCGCGACCTCGCCGGCACCGCTGCTGCCATTGCAACCCGATTGGCGGAACAGAGGATTTCCATCGAATCGATCGTGCAACGTCATGCCAATGGCGTTGACGCGACCGCCGCCAATGGCAAACCTTCGCCAGTCCCGGTGATCCTTATTACCTATGCTACCAGCGAGGACGCGGTGTATCGCGCGCTGCACGCGGTACAACGCGACAAAGTCATCAGCGGCCGGCCGCAGGTGATACGTATTGAAAAGAATTAGCCGGAAAGTCTGCCGTGATATCTTGAGGAGTGCGCCGATGTCGACCCATATTTCCGTTCCGCCGCAGCTATTGCTCGAGCGCATTCTCACGCTCGAAATTGTGCGGGTGACGGAGCGCGCGGCGGTCTCGGCTGCAAGGCTGCGTGGTCACGGCAACGAGAAAGCTGCCGATCAGGCGGCGGTCGATGCGATGCGCCGCGAACTGAACAAGTTGCCGATCGAAGGTACTGTCGTGATCGGTGAGGGCGAGCGCGACGAAGCGCCAATGCTGTATATCGGCGAGAAGGTCGGAATGAATGCCGGCCCGCAAGTCGATATCGCCGTCGACCCTCTCGAGGGTACCACCTTGTGCGCCAAGAACATGCCTGGCGCTATTGCGACCATGGCGATGGCCGACGGCGGAACGCTGTTGCATGCGCCCGACGTTTACATGCAGAAAATTGCCGTCGGGCCGGGCTATCCCAAAGGCGTGGTCGAGCTCGATGCATCACCCGCCGATAACGTTCGCCGGCTGGCCAAAGCCAAAGACGTGGATGCATCCGCGATCACAGTGCTGGTGCTCGATCGCCCACGGCACTCCGACATTATTCAGAGTGTGCGCAGCACCGGTGCGGCGGTTCGGCTGATCACTGACGGTGATGTCGCTGGGGTGATCCATTGTGCCGACCCCGCCAACACCGGCGTCGACATGTATATCGGCACCGGCGGGGCGCCGGAGGGTGTGCTGGCCGCCGCCGCGCTTCGCTGCATTGGCGGCCAGATGCAGTGCCGATTGATCCTTGATAGCGAGGAGAAGCGCGAGCGCGCCAGCAAAATGGGCGTTGCCGATCCTCGCATGATCTATGGCATCGAGGAGATGGTGCGAGGTGACTGCCTGTTCGCGGCAACCGGAGTGACCACCGGCTCACTGTTATCGGGTGTAAAGTTCCGCAAGGATGTGATCGAGACCGAGACCGTCGTGATGCGCTCGGTCACGGGCACGGTGCGATATATCAAGGCCGAACATCGCCAGCTCGAAAAATTCCACCTCGATTGAGTTGGCCCACATGGCAGGGGACATCGTCATCCGGAGTGTAGGCAAGGACGAGCGCGCCGCCTGGGATTCCCTGTGGAACGGTTATCTCGCCTTCTACAATGCGACGCTAGCGCCCGGCGCCAGCGATGTAGCATGGCAACGGTTTCATGATCCAGACGAACCGATGTTTCTGCTGGGTGCTTACGCTGACGGCAAGCTTATCGGCATCGTCCAGTATCTATTTCACAGATCAAGTTGGACTCCGGGAAATTACTGCTATTTGCAGGATCTATACGTCTCCGAAGACGCCCGTGGTCTGGGCGCGGGACGCGCGCTGATTGAAGCCGTCTACGAACGAGCGAAGCAAGCCGGCGCCAGCCGCGTGCACTGGCTCACGCAGGCCAGCAATACGCAGGCACGAATTCTGTACGATAAGGTCGCCGAGTTTTCCGGCTTCATTCAATATCGTCACCTGTTTTGAATGAGCCTCGTGGCTCATCCAGACAGAGGCCAGGAGTTCAGATGTCAGACATTTCGTTGGTGAAGGCATTGGTTTTCGACGTCTTCGGTACTGTCGTTGATTGGCGCACCAGCCTTATCGCGGATTTCACAAAGTGGAGCGAGAAGCGCGGCATCAAGGCGGACTGGACCGCACTGGTCGATGGCTGGCGCGCTGTCTATGCTGCTTCGATGGATGAGGTGCGCAAGCACCCGGAGCGGGGTTACGTGATCCTGGATCGTCTGCACCGGCAGTCCCTTGAAAAGCTAGTCGCGCAGTTTTCAATTCGTGGATTGAACGACGACGATTTGGCGTATCTCACCACGGGCTGGCATCGGCTCAAGCCGTGGCCGGACAGCGTGTCGGGACTGACGCGGTTGAAGACAAAGTACATCATCAGTCCGCTCTCCAACGGCAATGTCGCGCTGCTGACCAACATGGCTAAACATGCGGGATTGCCATGGGACCTGATCTTGTCGGCCGAGCTATTTGAACACTACAAGCCAGATCCGGAAACTTATCTGGGCTCGGCGCGCCTGCTGTGCCTGTCGCCGGAGCAGGTCATGATGGTCGCCGCACACAACCACGACCTCAAGGCTGCCCGGAAGCTCGGTTTGAAGACTGCGTTTGTCGCGCGCCCCACCGAATACGGACCACTGCAGAAATACGATTTCGAAGCGACCGGCGATTGGGACGTCATCGCCAAGGATTTTAATGGCATAGCCGAGCGGATGGGCTGCTAGAGCGCCTCGGATTTCGATTTGTCGCGCGCAGGGCCGGCCGAATTATACTCGGCTAGCCGATGCAAACGAATCGACCGGGCGTCGCGCTTCGTGCTTATCTTCTGGAAAGCATCATGACGCTTCTCGCATCCGCATTGCCTCTCGAAACGCCAGCGGCGTTCCTGGGCGTTTCACAATCCGCGACCGGAAAGCTGTGGCGCGACCGACTCGATGCTCGTGGTGCTGCCCGCGCGCTGGCCATCGCGCAGCGATATCAATTGCCGGAAATGCTGGCGCGCGTGCTGGCGGGTCGCGACGTCGAGCTCGAGGCGGTGGAAGATTTCCTCGATCCAACCATTCGCAAATTAATGCCGGATCCCCATACGATCACCCAGATGGAAGCCGCGGCGAAGCGTATCGCCCAGGCAGCCATACGCGGCGAGAAAGTCGCGATTTTCGGCGACTACGACGTCGACGGCGCCACATCGGCCGCGCTGCTGGCCTGGCACCTGCGCCATTGCGGGCTCGATCCGCTGATCCATATTCCGGATCGGATCTTCGAGGGCTACGGCCCGAACGTCGAAGCGGTCCGCATGCTAGCGGGCAAGGGAGCGACCCTGCTGATCACGGTGGATTGCGGCAGCACCAGCCTTGAGCCGCTAGCCGAAGCGCGTCGGCTCGGTATGTCGGTCGTCATTATCGATCATCACCAATGCGGCGAGGAATTGCCAGAGGCGGACGCGCTCGTAAATCCGAACCGGCTCGATGATTTATCCGGGCTCGGCCACTTGGCGGCTGTCGGCCTGGTGCTGGTTACGTTGGTGGCGGTCAATCGCGAACTGCGCGCGCGAAGCTTCTGGACCAGCGAATTGCCGGAGCCAGATTTGCTGGGCATGCTGCATCATGTTGCGCTCGGTACAGTGGCCGATGTCGCGCCGCTGATCGGGCTTAATCGGGCGTTTGTGGCAAAAGGCCTGATTGCCATGCGCCGCCGGGATCACGTCGGCCACACCGCATTGATGGACGTTTCACGATTGAACGGCCCACCTGAGGCCTGGCATCTCGGGTTCATGCTGGGGCCGCGGATCAATGCAGGCGGTCGGATCGGGCGGGCCGATCTCGGCGTCCGGCTGTTGCTGGAGAGCGACGTCTCCGAGGCCGCGCGGATCGCCGCCGAGCTAGATCGTCTGAACACCGAGCGTCGCGTGATCGAACAGATGGCTGAGGCGCAAGCTGAAGCCGAGGCGCTTGCGTCGCTCGGTCTGGAAGACAAGGGGTCCGTCATCGTTACGGCGTCAGAAGGCTGGCATCCCGGCGTAGTCGGTCTGGTCGCGTCCCGACTAAAGGAAAAATTCTCCCGCCCTGCCTTTGCCATCGCGCTTGAGCCCGGCGGCATCGGCACGGGCTCGGGCCGCTCCATCGGCGGCGTCGATCTCGGTAAGGCGGTACGCAAGGCGGTAAAAGATGGCCTGCTGATGAAGGGCGGCGGACACGCTATGGCCGCAGGAGTTACCTTGCGCAAAGATGCGTTGGCGGAATTCCGCGCCTATATGGAAAGCGCATTGGCTCATGACGTGGCGCAGTCGCGCCATCTCAACGAACTCTTTATCGATGGCGCGGTCAGCGCGCGTGCGGTGACACCGGAATTGGTGTCGACCCTCAATCGGGCTGGGCCCTTCGGCAGCGGCAATCCAGAACCCGTTATGGCGCTGCCTTCGCACCAATTGGTCTATGCCGATGAAGTCGGACAGGCGCATTTGCGCGTGCGGTTCAAGTCCGGCGACGGCGCCATCGTGAATGGGATCGCGTTTCGCTCAATCGGACAAAAGCTCGGGAATGCCTTGGTCGGCAATCGGGGGCAGCCGCTCCATGTGGCAGGTTCGCTCGCGGTGGATCGGTGGCAGGGCACCGAGCGGGTGCAGTTGCGCGTGCTCGACGTCGCTGTCCCGGATCAGGGGCCGGCGGTCATTAGATGATCCTGGCCGATTAGCCACCTTGCCTTAAGCGAGCCAGCACCTTCAGGCCGCCATACCCGTCCGCCGGCGAAAGACCGGCTTTGGTCTGATAATCCCTGATCGCTTTCATGGTGTCATTGCCGACGCGGCCGTCAGTGCCGCCGGTGTCGAAGCCGGCTTTGGTCAGCCGGACCTGCATTTCCTGCACTTCGGCCAGCGTCAGAGCGCGCTCCGAACCAGGAAACGGCTGAATGAATGGCGGCCCACCCAGAATCCGGTCGCCGAGATGGCAAATGGCCAGTGCGTAGTTCATCGACGGGTTATAGCTGCGGACCGAATAGAAGTTCGGCCCCAGGAGGAATTGCGGGCCCCCTGGCACCGGCACCCACATCTGCGCGGTCGCATTCGGCTGCGGAAATGGCTGACCGTCGGCGCGCGAGATCCCGGCGTTTGCCCACGCAGCATAGGCGCGATGGCCATTCGACGATCCGTCGGCGCCACGAACTTCATAACCCCAATGCTCCCCACGACGATACTTTCCACGATTGACCAGATAGCGCGCAGTGGAACCCAAGGCATCATCAGGATTGCCGAAGGGCGATACCCGGCCGTCATGGTCATAGTCTAATCCGACATTGAGCCAGACTTCCGGCATCCATTGAGTATGGCCCATCGCGCCGGCCCATGATCCGCGCATTTCTTCCGGCGTGCTCCAGCCGCGTTCAACGATCCGAAGGGCATTGATCAACTCGGTTTCCCAATAGGCGCGCCGGCGCGGCTCGTTCCAGGCGAGCGCCGCCAGCGATGGAAATACCGGCCTCATATGGTTCTGCTGCACCAGCGGATCGCCGTAGGCGGACTCAACACCCCACAGCGCCAGCAGCGTTCCGCGCTCGACGCCATAATCCTGCTCGATGCGAGCAAACAGCGCTTCATTCCTTTTGAGCGCTGCCTTGCCGGCAATGATGCGCCAGTCCGAAACCCGCCGGTTGATGTACTGCCACGTTTGCTCGTTGAATTCGGGCTGGTTTCGCATCTGGTTGAACACGGACATGTCCGGCTCGATGCGCCCCATGACCCTGTTCCAGGTCGCTTCCGAAATGCCTTTTGCGATTGCCCGCGCGCGAAAGTTGTCGCGCCATTGGTCAAACCCTGGCGGCGCCTTGGCCAACGAGGCAAGCGGGTGAGCGAGCAGGGTGCTGGCGGCAAGGCCCGATCGCATGAGGGCGCGCCGAGTCAGCTTGTTGGGAGAATCAGGTTGCTTCATGGGACCAGTCTAACAGCGGGCACCGGCGCGTGAGGGTATGACGCGATCATGGAATGGGCATTATTGCTGCAGGTCTGTGGCAATTTTGGATAGCGCTTCGCCCGCACTTGCTGCGGCGGGGCAGACGCAGCAGCATGGGCGGACCGCATAACGCTCGAGGTTGCGGAAGATTATGCCGCCCCTATAACATGCAAGGATATCAAACATGAGCAATGCATATGTCACACGCCCGAAGCGAGCCGATAGATTATAAAGCGCTGGCGCCCGATGCTTACGAAATTGTCCAGGCATTGGGCCATGCAGCCTCGAAAGCCGGAATCGACAAACAGCTGCTCGAGCTCATCAAGCTGCGAGCGTCGCAAATCAACGGTTGCGGCTTCTGCGTTCAGCATCACATCCTCATAGCCGAGAAGCTCGGCGTATCAACCGATAAGCTGAATCTTGTGGTGGTCTGGCGCGAGGCGCCAATGTTTTCTTCGCGTGAGCGCGCCGCGCTGGCTTGGACCGAAGCGCTCACGGTTCTGACCGGAGGCGTCAACGACGAGGTCTATGCGCAAGCGCGTGCGGAATTCTCGGATCGGGAATTGGCCTATCTTTCGTCGGCGATCGCATCCATTAACGTCTGGAACAGGTTGGGCGTCGCCTATCGTTGGACCCCGGCGGCGCGGCCGAATGCTGCTGCCGCGGCGGCCTCGTAGAATCTCTTTGCGCGCTCGCCTAGTCCTTTGCGCGCTCGACGTAAGAGCCGTCCTCGGTCATCACCACAATTCGCGTGCCGGTGCCGATGTGCGGCGGCACTGCGGTGCGCACTCCGTTCGACAGCATGGCGGGCTTGTATGAGGAAGACGCAGTTTGGCCTTTCGTGACGGGCTCGGTATCCACGACTTCGAGCGTTGCGCGCTGCGGCATCTGGATTGCCACGGGCAAGGCGCCGTGCATCGAAAGCTTCACGGTCATGTTTTCCTGCAAGTATGGAGCAGCCGAGCCGACGACATCCTTGGGCACCCGCACCTGGTCGTAGGTATCCGTGTTCATGAAGTGAAAGCCATCGGCGTCTTCGTACAGGTAGTTGAAGTTGTGGTCCTCAATGGTCGCCTTCTCGACCTGGTCCGTTGTCTTGTAGCGCTCGGAAATCTTCACTCCGTCGCTGATACGGCGCATCTCGATCTGGCTGACGGGCGTCCCCTTGCCAGGGTGGATATTCTCCGCGGTCAGAACCACGTAAAGCTTTCCATCCTGCTCGATGACGTTGCCCTTGCGAATAGAACTGGCGATTACTTTCAAAGCTGTCTTTCCTGAGTTCTGGCCCGGGACCGATCAGGACATGGACATCCCGGGGCCAGCGAAGCGGTTTCGGGCTGCAACATACTCATTTTGCCGCCCCATGCCAGCATTTTACGGGCTGGTTTTGCTCATCGAGAAAGGCCGGCGAACAGCGAATTGTTGACCGCCTTCGGCTGTTAGGGTCCAAAGGGCAAATTGCTCGTTATGGCGCATCATCCTTTGAGCATTTCGGCATATGACGCGACAACGTAGATGAACCATATGACACACACCTCTGCTCGCCGAGCCGGATCGCCTTGGTGGGCGCCCGAGCGCCACGCCGACATCAGGCCGTTTTTGGCGGCCAGGGCGGCCGTGACCCGGGTTATCAGGGGATGGTTCGAAGAGCAGGGTTTTGCCGAGGTCGAAACGGGAATTCTCCAGGTTTCACCGGGAAACGAAGTTCACCTTCACGCGCCGCGGACCGAAATTGTCTGTCCCGACGGAGGGCGATCGATACGTTATTTGCGGACGTCGCCCGAGTTCGCATGCAAGAAACTGCTAGCTGCGGGCGAGCCAAAGATTTTCGAGTTTGCCCGGGTGTTTCGCGACCGGGAGCGCGGTGATCTGCATCTGCCCGAGTTCACTATGCTTGAATGGTACCGTGCTGACGCGACTTACGACGCCGTTATGGCCGATAGCATCGTCCTCATTGCACACGCCGCACAGGCGACGGGCATCCGGCAATTTTCGTTTCGCGGCAAAGTGGTCGATCCGTTTGCCGAGCCGGAGCTGTTGAGCGTGGGGGTAGCCTTCCAGCGCTTTGCCGATATCGATCTGCTTGCCACGATCGCGGACGGCAAGGGAGATCGCGATAGACTGGTGGCACAGGCGGCGCAGCGGGTTCGGATCAGTGATGACGACACCTGGTCGGATATTTTCAGCAAGGTCCTGGTCGAGCATGTCGAGCCGCAACTGGGGCAGGGGCGTTTGACCATCCTGTTCGAATACCCGGTACCCGAAGCAGCGCTGGCGCGCGCAAAGCCTTCCGACCCACGCGTCGCCGAACGGTTTGAGGTCTATGCCTGTGGTGTTGAACTCGCCAACGTATTTGACGAATTAACCGACGCCGGCGAGCAGCAGTTGCGCTTTGCGGAAGCGATGCGTGAGAAGCAGCGGCGCTACGGTGAGCGCTATCCGATCGACGAGGAATTTCTTGAGGCGATCGCCTTGATGCCGCAGGCAAGCGGAGTTGCCCTGGGGTTCGATCGCTTGGTGATGCTGGCGAGCGGGGCGCTTAGAATAGATCAAGTCGTTTGGACCCCACCGGCGGGTGAGTTGTGAAACACGTCAACGTCAGACCCTCGATCACACTGCGCGAACCGGCCGAGTTGCTGGGTCACGGTCTCGTATCTACAAGCGCGCTCGCCGATCTGGAGAAAGTAGCGGCCCGCTATGCGGTGGCGGTGACGCCCGAGATGGCCGCCTTGATTGATCCCGCAGACGCCGATGATCCGATCGCGCGGCAGTTCATTCCACGAGCGGAGGAGCTGGTAACGAGCGCCGGAGAGAACCCCGATCCGATCGGCGATCACACGCACGCACCGGTGCCTGGTATCGTGCACCGCTATCCGGACAGGGTACTCTTAAAGCTGGTTCACGTTTGCGCAGTGTATTGCCGTTTCTGTTTCCGCCGTGAAATGGTCGGGCCGGGCAAGGAAACCGTGCTCGCGCAAGGCGCCTACCAGAATGCTCTCAACTATATCCGGTCGCATCCTGAAATTTGGGAGGTAATCCTGACCGGCGGCGATCCCCTGATGCTATCGACACGTCGGCTCGCCGACGTGATGGCTGATATCGCGACGATCGATCACGTCAGAATAATCCGGCTTCACACCCGCGTTCCGGTCGCCGACCCCGGCCGCATCAACGGCGATACCATTGCTGCTCTCAAGGCTCCGGGTGCGACGGTCTGGGTTGCGCTGCACGCTAATCACGCCAGGGAATTGACCCAAAAGGCCCGGATGGCTTGTGCAGCCATCATCGATGCCGGAATCCCGATGGTCAGCCAGTCGGTGCTGCTGCGCGGCGTCAACGACAATGCCACGGCGCTGGAGGCGCTGATGCGCGCCTTCGTGGAATGCCGGATCAAACCCTATTACCTGCATCATGGCGATCTGGCGCCCGGTACGGCGCATTTGCGAACGTCGCTCGAGCACGGCCAGGAGCTTATGCGTGCGTTGCGGGGCAGGGTGTCCGGACTATGCCAGCCGGACTACGTGCTCGACATTCCCGGTGGTCACGGCAAATCCCCCGTCGGCCCTGGCTACGTCTCGCCGACAGAATCTTTGTCCAGGGATCGTGAACCCGGTGGGGAAACGCGTTATCGTATTGTGGATTACTGCGGCGACGTTCATCTGTATCCGCCCAACAGCATAGACGGATGACAGACGGAGCAGCACCGGCGCCGGAACCACCGGAGGACCACGGCAATCGCATCGTCGAGAACGCAGTGCTGCTGGTGTTTTTCGTCGTGCTGGTGGCGGCGGGAATTTGGTTGCTCGGCACCATGGCCGATATACGAAAGGTTCAGGACTGCGCCGCCCAGGGACGCCGGAATTGCGCGACGATCGAGGTCCCCGACCGACCGCGGTGATGCACTTCTCTGAGATGGAGGAAGCAGATGGGACACCTGTTCAGGAAATCAATAGCAGCGGCATTCATGACCATGTGGCTGCTCGCCCTCGCCGGTCCTGGCGCGATCGCGCAGAACGCGGTTGGCACCGGATCATCCGGCGCGGCAAATCAGCCTCCAAGCCGGGAAGCACCAATCGGGCATCGGCAGCCCCGCGCTGATCAGGTCCCTTCGGAAAAGAATCTGGGCAATCCGAACGACCCGATCAACAAGGAAGACGCAGCGCTGGATCGCAAGATCAAGAGCATTTGTCGGGGGTGCTGAGCCGCGTAGCTCATTCGAGTTCAAGTCTTGCGTGCGGCTAGCGCTACGCCGATCAGCGATGCACCGCCAAACAAGAGATTGATGCCGACGAGGAGTCCGATTGCCCAATCTGCCGACCCCGGCAGTCCGGTAATGATCAGCGCCGCAATCAGGATATCCAACAAGCCGGAAAACAGCATCCAGCTCCAGCGCTCCGATAGCTCGCGCCGATGTTCCAGCGCATACATGATGGTAGCAACCCCTTCCGCAAGGAAATAAGCACCGACCACGATGGTTAGGGTCAACACTCCCTGAAGTGGCCGCGCCAACAGCACTATGCCGGCGAAGATTGCAAGCGCGGCCGAAATGAGCGACCACCAGAACCCGGGCATTTGCCGGGTCCAAAATGTCAGCGCAAGACCAACTATCCCTGAGATCAGAAACATCCATCCTAGAAAAATAGTGACCGCCAAGCTTGCGAGCGGCGGCACGATCATGGCCGCCAAACCAAGCACGACGAGCAGGATGCCTTCGATCAAAAAAGCCTTCCAGTGCTCGCGTACGGCGTCGCGCATTTCGGATTGCAACCTGGTGATATCGCGGGGAAGAGTCATTGAAGGTTCTCCCGATGCTGACAACGTGGAGGAACGATGCACGCAATATAGCTTCCGCCTAGCCCGCCGGCTCAAATTTGTTCGCAGACGTGGTCCACGCAAATGGCCCGATTAGATCGCGATCCGGGCAGACCTATCGGATCATGGTCCCATCTTGCCCATGATCATTTCGGAAAGTTCCGGATCACTCAAGTCAGGGCTCTTTCCAATAAGACCTTACAGCGTCATGCGCATCCGACCGCGCCCCAACATGTAGATCGCCATGGTCACCAACAGCAATGCACTGCCTATCAAGATCGAGGTAAGCCCGACCGGAGCGAGAGCAAAGGCGCGTTCGGGATCGATCAACCAGTCGTGGAGGGATGTCAGCACGAAGGTCAGGCCCATAAAACCGGCCCCGCCACCGACAATGAGTAGAGCCCACATCCGTCGCAACTGGCTGAGGCGGTCGCGCGCGGTCTCGCTGTGAGGAGCATTATGGCGGCCGACCTTGCGCACCAGCCGCGCGGCGAAACCGATCGAGCTGAAGCCGATCAGCACGCTTCCCGTTCCCAGCATCAGTCTGACGGAAGAATCCAGATCTGGATTTTGCTGCAGGACGAGCAGCGGGAAGTCAAAAGCCGCATGCAAGGTCAATGGGCCCAATACCATCAGAGCATAGCTTGAGATTCGCGCCCAATCGCGATGGAGTCGATGCGCCCCCAAGGCGGTCCCGGAGCGCGCGATCGCAAGATAGGCGCCGGCGATGATCCCGAGAGCGCCGTGGAATGGCACGGTCAAGACGCTGCGCAGGGCTGCAAGCGACCTCCACATTTCCGCATGCTGCACGAGATAAGCGAGGTTTTCGTACGCCGCAAAGCCGAACCCAGCCGCCGCCCCGTACAGCACGCTGTCCATCGGATCCGCGAATGGCCGTCGCCGCGAAGACACGGCCACGATTACAAGGATCTTGACCGTCTCCTCAGGGGCTGCGACCCCGAATATCGAACGCACGGCTTGCGCCAACCAGGGACCCTCGGGGACTGCGAGGATCGACGTAAAGGGAGCACGTGCCAAGCCCAGCAATGAAATGCTTGCGGCGCCCAGGAAAAAGGCAGCCCACACTTTTGCAGGGGGCCCCGGGCGCTCTCCCGCGGCGATCACGAGCCAGAGCATCAGCAGCGCAGGCGCGACTGCTGCCGTTCCGATTACGCTTGGAAGCGACGCAAGGAGGTTCATTGGGGCGGCAAATATGCCATCTTTACTCGATAAGCCATACGTCGAACGCGAGCAGACCTACAAACCTCAATGAGCTCGCACCAGCCGTCGCTAGCTGAGCCGCCGGGCGTCACACGTGCTAAGGTCGTTACGGCAGGAGGCGCGCGGTGATTTTATTCCGGGGAGCAGAAACACATTTGCGCTCGGTTCTCAAGGCCGTCAGCTGGCGGACGCTGGGAACGGTCGATACATTTGCGATCAGTTGGCTTTTCACCGGCAGGGTCGAAGTTGCGGGATCGATCGCCGGCCTCGAGATCATCACCAAAATTGCTTGGTATTATTTGCACGAACGCATTTGGGCAGCCATTCAATGGGGCCGGCGTACCCGCTGATATCAGCGTTTCCACCATTTCGGGAGTTCGCGCGCTCCTCACTTCGGCAATAGATAACGACAGGCTTCAACAAAGACTTCCGCGCCTGTGACGATGTCGTCATCGGCTGTGTTTTCGCTCCAATGATGACTGATGCCGCCGATCGATGGCACAAACAACATGCCGGCCGGCATGATGGTGGCTAGAATCTGGGCGTCATGGCCGGCGCCGCTGGGCATGCGGAGGCATCTGCCATCGGCAAAACGGCCGCTGGCGGCCACGATTGCATGCTGGAACGTCTCGTCCATGATCGCTGGGGAGCCGACACGAATTCGCTCAACCTCAACCGTGCAGCGGCCATCCGTGCCGACCTGCACAGCCATGCTCCTCAGGAGATCCTCAAGCCGGTCGATTACGTGCGGGTCGTCATCTCGGATTTGGAACAGCATTTCCGCACTTCCCGGGATGATACTCGGCGCACCCGGATTGAGCGTGATGCGGCCGGTGGTCCATACGGTGCGTGGCCCGCAGCTTTCGGGAAATCGATCATCAATGGCGACGCAAAATCTGGCGAGCGCCAGGCCGGCATCCCGACGAGCAGCCATTCTTGTCGTGCCAGCGTGATTTTGTTGCCCATTAAATGTGATCCGGTACTGCCAGATACCGACGATGGAAGTGACGACGCCGATTTTAAGTCCGCCACTTTCAAGCGTTTCGCCTTGCTCGATATGCGCCTCGAGATATCCGAGGTGTCGGCCTGGTTCGGCGACCGCGCGCGGACGGCCGGCCACGCCCACATCGCGCAGGGCTTGCCGCATGGTTCGACCACTGTTTCGGTCCGTGGCCGCATCAATATCTGCCTCCGTCAATGCTCCGACATAGGACCTGCTACCCAGGAAATGTCCGAAGTGTCCCTCCTCGTCGCACCAGGCCGCTACTTCAACGGCGCCGTTTACGTTCGGATCGGGATTGATGACGCGGGCGGCTTCGAGCGCATACACAACCCCAAGCGGCCCATCCAGCCAGCCGGCGAAATCCTGGCTTTCCAGATGTGATCCCGCCAGCAGCTTCGGTCCGGACTTTTCTGTGGTGCCCAGGACGTTGCCGATGCCATCAATCTGGGGCACAAGACCTGCTTCAAGCAGCCGTCCCACAAGCCACTCAAGCGATCGCATATGGGGCTCGGAGAAGGTCGGTTTGTGAACGCCGGATTTATAGGCGCCAATACCCCTCAGTGCATTGAGATCGGCGAGCACCCGATCGCCGTCCACTTGCGAGCGATCGGACATCAATCGCAACCTCGTTCGAATTCATCGATGATCATGAGCGTACAGACAGTTACATAGCGGGTCTGCAGCTTCAACTTCGAAGCGTGGTCCAGCGCGCGCCGTGTGCCCCGAGCCGAATCCAGCAGGCGCTTGTGGCACCGAAACGCCAGATTGTCGGTGGCAGATTATCACACCTCGCCCGAGCAGGCCGCTGCCGTGTTTCGCGAGTAAATCCGAAGCTCGCGGTCTATACGCGTTCGTCCTGATCGGAACTGCCGGTGATGAAATCGTCCCGTGGACACGGACCACCTATCAAGGCGGGCTGGAAGCAGGCGAAGACCTGAGACTCACGATCGAAAGCAGCGTCAGCTCTGTCTCTGTGGAACGAAAATTCTCCGGATCGGTTTACGGTGCGCTGTTTTCCGCTTCAGAGGAGCTGCGCATGAACAAAAGCATCCTTGTCAGCCTTGCTATCCTCACTCTCTCAACTTCTGTCGCTCTGGCCGCGCATAAGACCCATCATAGCCGGGCCATGAAACCGAACGCATCTGCCGCCGCGACGAACCCAACCACTCCAGGTCCGGCAGGCTGGCCGGGCAGTGGTATGAGCGACAAAGACCGCGAGATGTATCTCAAAAACCAGCACGACTCCGGAATGGACAAGCAGAAGCCGAAATAGCGTCAGGGCTCTCTAGGCCCGGCTAGCAGGCCAGCGGTACGCTGGCTTCAGATGATGGCGGACTCACCAGCGGCCTTCCAGCGCCGTATAGGGGCTCGCGTTGCGAGTGTCCGATCTAGATTTCTATCAACGAGGATGAGCGAGACAGAGCATCGACCGCTTCCTGTACCTGCTTGTCGACATCGTCCTGACCGCGTCGGACTGAGCGGATGAGGTCATAAAGTTCTGGCGCCGGAAGTAGAGGAACCAGACGCAAAGCCAACCGCACACCGCATCACCGAACGAGCTTGGCTCACTAGCTGGCTTCATTCGCGTCCACACCGGGTTATTGGCCATTGCTTAGACATGCGAAGAGATCGAGATGCTAACTTGTTGACATAATTGGCGCTCCCTAGCGGAATCGAACCGCTCTCTCCACCGTGAAAGGGTGGCGTCCTAACCGATAGACGAAGGGAGCGAAGACGCTTATCCGCGGCGACTCGAGAATTCGCCGCAAAGCCGTTTCGCATTTCCGGCAGATCGATGCCCGACGAGGCGGCGATGATGCCGTGCCGATCCCGGAAAATTGTCTCCAGGCGCCCGCGCGCGAACGTATAGTGGCGTTTGCGCGGACGGGCAAGTCGGCCACGAAACCGAATTTTGGGCCCAATTAGCAGCGTTGCGTGCTGCCCGGCCGAGCCGTGCTGGCCGTCCAAACTGGGCAGCAAGCATCAGTTTCGGGCGCTAGCGTATCGTTGGCGCGCGGGATAAAAGCGCCGGATGCGAAATATCCTCTTTATGGTCTTTATAGCGATACTTCCGGTTTCGTTGGCATTGGCGGAGACCAAAATCATTCCAAAGCCGCCCAAACATCCAACAGCGTATCTGCCCCTGAAGGGAGCCCATGCGGGGAATTCCTGCGCGGCCTACGGTCCCGGGTTCGTCAAAATCGAGGGCACGGAAACCTGTATGAAGTTGGGCGGGGCGATCGGCATTGGCGCCGGAGTCTCCTCCGGCTCGCGGTAAATAAATCATCGCGAGGCAGATTGAATATCGATCTCATCGCTCCGGTCTTTATTAGCTGCGCGCTGTTGTGGTGGGTGAGTCGCGGCATGAGCTGGACCACGCGTCTGGTGGTGACAGCAATTACGCTTGCTGTTGTCATTTGTATCGTGCTGTTCGAGAGGCGAGGTTTCTTTTAATTGGATCACGACATTGGCGGCGCGATGAATTGCTTGAATCCGGGTCGGTCCGCGAACTGCGCAAACCACCGCTCAAGGTGAGGAAAGCGCGGCTTGCGGATGCCTTCGACACCGAACCAGCGCCTTGCATACGCACCCAGCGCAATATCGGCTATCGTAAAGTCGTTGCCTTCGACAAAGCGTCGGCTGGCTAATTGGTCCTCCACGATGCGCCATTGCATGGCTTCGGCGTCAGCATCTTTCTGAATCGCAACCATGTCGCGTTTTTCAACCGGCGTTCGCACCAGAGCCCAGAACACTGGTCGGTCGACCGGCTGCAGCGTTGACAGTGTCCAGTCGAGCCAGCGGTCGACAGCGGCGCGCGCTCTGGGATGGGCGGGGTAAATCGACGAGCCTTTCCCGTAAGCGAGAACCAGATAGCGCATGATAGAATTTGATTCCCAAAGCACGAAATCGCCATCCACTAGCGTAGGTACTCGCCCGTTGGGATTCATCGCGAGATAGTCCGGATCATGGTTTCGGCCGAACGCCATGCCGGCATCGATGCGCTCGTAGCTGAGATCGAGCTCGCGCAGGCACCACAAAACTTTCTGCACGTTGACTGAATTGGCTCGGCCCCAAATCCTGATTTGCCCCTGGTCGTCAGCTTGCACGATTTTTCGCCTCTGATTTGTTCAGCAGGTCATATCGCAAAATCCTCCAAAAAGCGCCGGCCAAACTGCTTCGTGAGTCGCAAAAACAAAAAAGGCTCCGCCGCCGGCGGAGCCTCTTCTATCCATGAATAGACCACTAATGGCCGAAGAACAGCCATAGCAGGATAATGACCGGTATCGGCACGCCTAACAGCCAAAGCAGAATTCCGCGTCCCATGTTAGCCTCCATGCATTCCTCAGACGACTGAGGAAACGCGGAGGAGAAAGGGAAGTTCCAGCGGGCTCTCACCAATGACCAGTGTTCGGCATCGAACTCCATGGTTCGGCAGGCGCCTTGGCATCGCCCTTCTGCAGCAGCTCAATAGAATGCAGGTCCGGCGAGCGGACGAAAGCCATCTGGCCGTCGCGCGGCGGGCGGTTGATCCTGATGCCGAGCTTCATAAGGCGATCGCAGGTCCCATAAATGTCATCGACCTCATAGGCGAGGTGGCCGAAGTATCGATCTTCGCCGTATTTTTCCTCGTCCCAGTTATAGGTGAGCTCAACCAGCGGCGCGCCGCGTCCCTTCGCCGCCTTCAG
>NZ_DATEPI010000251.1:0-23122 GCF_035273305.1 Bradyrhizobium sp.
CGGCTGGCGAGCAAATAGCTGTAGGTCCCTGACACGCTATCGAACAGCTGGCGAAAGATCATGGGAGTGCCGCCCCCGAGTGAATTTTCGATTTAACCCGCTTGTTGACCATCGATCTTGATAATGTGTTCCAGCTCGCGCCAGAGCGGCTTGTTCGAATACCGATCAGCTAGGGCCGAACGTAACTCCAGCCCTGCTCCTGCAATTCCATCAGGTGGACGACACCAGAGGGAACGATGGTGGCATTGGCTACGATGGGAATCTCGTGGCCTTCAGCCTTCTCCATGCCCTGTTTGGTGTTGTTGCACGCCGAAAACTGAATCTTGCCTGGAAATACCATGTCCTTGAGTCGCTTGATGCGGTCCTGCACCGGCGAGGTGTCGGCCCTCAGCATGTGCAGGCCGGGGCCATAGGCGACGATGTCGACATCCACGTCCTGATTCTTTGCGCGATAATGTTCGATGACGTTGGTGGCGTTGTTCAGCACCAAATTCATCACCTGCGGATCGTTCTGATCGATCTGGATGGCGATATGGTGCGGTTGACCATCAGCGGCGAGACCGACAGAAATGAACGAACCGGTTATCAAGGCAATGGCACAGATACGGAGAAAGCCGCGCATCATCAGAACTCCTATGGCCGCACCAATGTATAGCCGTTTTCGGTCAACGTCAGTATCTGTCCGACGCCGACCTGAACCGGGGTCGCGGCCGGGATGATGTCGGGCCGATGGCCGGTTTCCCGCTCGATCGTATCCACGGTGTTGAGGCAAATATCGAAGCGCACGCCTTGCGCGACCAGGCTCTCGACCAATTTACGGTTGCCGTTCTCGGGGCGCAGTAAATCAATGCCGGGCCCGAACGTCACGACCTCTATCGCGATCTTGTCTGGATCATACGCCTTGAGCAAGTTGTAGGCGATGCTGATCACAAGGCCCTGTTTCTTCGGATCGCTGTCCGACAGTTGCAACGCGATGCGATGCTCGGCGAATGGCTTATCCTGCAGCGGGGCGGGCTGAGCGCCTGCTGCCGCGATTGCAGCTATCGTCGCTGTTGTCGCAATGATAGCGAGAAGGGGCCCAATCAACTGCAGGCGCCTGAAAATATGCTTCATCCCTGCCTCGCAAAGCCCGGATTATCGTCCACGCCCTTCAACGTGATGCCGCCGCCACGCAGGTCGGCCGTTTTCCCTGACGCGAGATGTTTGGCCAGCACGTCCCATATCGGCGTGCCCTGCTGCTCGTTCACCGAAGCCCATCCCGCTACTTTGTAGCTCTTTCCGGCCTCAAGGGGACGGTCGTTCGCAAGCTTCAGGTCGGAAATTCGGCGGCCGAGAGCTTCTCCGGGCATACAAGTATAGGCTAGCCCGCCGACCCGAACCATATCGCCGCCCTGCTGGTAGTAAGGATCGGTATTGAAGAGATTGTCGCACACGTCTTCGAGGACATCCTTGATTTGTCTGCCGGTCATGCTCACTGCGTAGGTTTCCGGGTAAGTAATCGCGGTCTCGCTCAATACGTCTTCCATCGTTACCGGCTGGCCCGGCAAGATGCTGTTGCCCCAACGAAATCCCGGCGACAGCGCGATCTCGGCACCGAATTCATTGCTCAGCGCCTCGCAGATTACCTGGTCAACGGTGCCGCCGAAATTGCCGCGCCGATAAAGCAAACGATCGGCGGTTGCAATCTTTTCGGCATAGGCCGCGGCTTGCGGCTGCCGCAATTTTTCGATCAGCGCCGACATTGCCGGATCAGGCTTCAGCAATTCCGAGAACACCGGCAGCAGGCGATAGCGAACGTCGCTCACCCTTCCTTTTCTGATGTCGAGATCCAATACTCCGAGGAATTTACCGCTTGAGCCGGCGTTGGTGACGAGCGTGGTGCCGCCGGCATTGGCCACCGCGATCGGCTCCGGAACGGCATCGTGGGTATGGCCGCCAAGAATGACGTCAATTCCGCTCACTCTGCTTGCGAGCTTGAGGTCGACATCCATCCCGTTATGCGACAACAGCAGAATCGCATCGACCTTCTCGGTCGTCCGCAACCGATCGACCAATTTCTGCAATTCGTCATCGCGAATGCCGAAAGTCCAGTCCGGCGTAAACCGTTTTGGATGTGCAATCGGGACATAGGGAAAGGCCTGGCCGATGACGGCGATGCGCGCACCCCCGAGCTCCTTGATCACCGCAGGCTTGAATACGCGTCGTGATGCGGGATCGAATGCCTGGGCATCGTTGAACGCGGCCTCCTCGGTGAGGAAAACGTTCTGCGCCAGAAACTCGCCCTTGAATCGCTCGAGATTGGCGCGGAGCGCTTTCTCGCCGTAGGTGAATTCCCAATGCCCGGTCATTGCTTCGATGCCGAGCAGGTTGGCGGCCTCGACCATGTCTGCGCCTTGCATGGTGTTGGCCAATCCAGTTCCCTGCCAAAGATCGCCGCCATCGAGCAGCAGCGCACGTCCCCTTCCGGCATCATTGCGCAGGCGGTCGATCAGCGTTTTCAAATGGGCGAAGCCACCGAGCTTGCCGAACCGCACGGCGGATTTCTCGAATTCCAGAGATGTGAAGGCATATGCGTCGGCGCTGTCCGACTTGATGCCGAAGCGCTCGAGAAAAGCGCGTCCTACCAGATGCGGCGGTTTGCCTTCCATCGGGCCGAGCCCGATGTTGACGCTGGGTTCGCGAAAATACACCGGCAGTAACTGCGCGTGAGTGTCGGTGATGTGCAGGATTCGCGCATTGCCGAAGCCCTGCAAATCATAGACGCCGGCGCTCTCGGCGCCACGCGCAATCCGCGTCAGTGCGGGCGCGACCGCAGCAGTGCCCGCGAGGCTGAGAAAGTCGCGACGGCGGATGGCCATACGATCCCTCCGCGCCATTCAGGATGGCGCTAGCGTATTTCGATGGCTTTCCAGGCTTCTTTTTCGCTCGTGGCCTGAAAAATGGAAGCCTTGGCCAGCGCTTCGGCCGCATTCGAGGACGCCACAGCCGCGTCGAAGTCGCCGGCCGCGGCGGCTTTCTTGGCGGCTGCCAATGCAGCGGCTGTCGTGGTCCATTGGTTGCGCAATTTGCCAGCCTCTTGGTTTGCGGCTTCCGCTGCCGCATAGGCTGCCTTGAAGTCCGCCTCGGAGCTTGCCGCGAATGCCGCCGGGCTTGCCGCGATCAACGCCAGGATGCCCAGAGATTTCAGCGTGCCTGCCTTTCGCATCATGCTCATGGCCGCGCTCCCGGACCGGAGATTGGCAGTCCATTGCTGACATAGGAGAGGTAATATTCCAGATCGCGATATTCGTCGGCTTGCGGCTCAAGCGGCACGCCGCGAATCTGGCTGTTGCAGGTCATAAAGCGTCGGCTGATTGTGCCCATGCCGCTCCATTCGGAGCGGTAGATCGGCATCGCGTTGAGAATCCCGAGCGCGGGCGCCAGTATCTCGGCGCGAATCCGCTCGCCCGGATTCTGCACGTGGCAGCTCGCGCAGGAGAAATTGAGCTGTCCTCGCCGCGTATAGAAATAGCGCTTGCCGTTCTGAAATGCCTCGAGCGCGCGCGGATCGTTGGGGATCTTGATATCGAACGGCTTGCCGCGGGACGTGAACGCCATATAGGCGGTCAGGGCGGCCATCTCGTCCTTGACATATGAAAGCGGCGCCTCGCCGTTGGCCTCGCGGCAGCGATTTAGCGCCAGTTCGAGAGTGACGACTTTGCCTTCCTTTTCGTCGAAATAAGGATAATTCTGCCTGATCCCGATCCCCTGGTTCGGGAAGCAGTCTGCATAGCTCTTGCCGTTCTTGAACGGCTTCGAGAACATTTCCTTGCCGGCCTCGAGCGAGAAATCATAAGGGGGGAATTGTTCCTTCTCTTCCCATTGCCGGTGCATATCCTCGTTCATCGAATAGGGACCGTTGACGAAATCCTCCAACTTCAACTTGGGAAATTTTTCGGTGAAATACGTCTTGAACGCTCGAGCATCGGCCATCGGATCGGGAGTTTCGGTCGCGACGGCCGCCGGCATCGCGTTGAACGCGAGCGCTGCCAGTGCGAGAGCGGCCGAGGCAAATTGGATGGTAGATCGCACGTTCAATCTCCCGGGCGTTTCAGGCGAAGTGGACAAGGGTTCGCATGAAGACGCGTTAGAACAAAGCCGTTACTGAATTTTTGCAGTCGTCGTATCGCTCGTGCCCTTGTTGTCGATCCAGCTGATTTTCAGGTCGTCGCCCTTTTTGCCGCCCTTAAAGCTGAACTTGATGTACGGATCCTTTGAGACGGCTGGCCCCCAATCCGCGACGAACACGCTTTTGCCGTCATGTTCGAAGGTCAGTTGCTGGATGAAGTGCGGCGGAATCAACTCGCCCTTGGCATCCTTGACGAACCCGGAATCCATCGGGTGCTGAATCAGCGCTTGAACTTCGGTAGTTTCGCCGCTTGAGGTCGCGCGGACGCGAATGCTCGATGCCATCTAAGTTACTCCCTAACTTATATCCCTGCGCAAGACGGGTCCCACTAAGAGACTTTCGCGGCGTCAGGATCATATCGTCTCAACCGCCGCAGCCGCCGACGGTTACTTTGACTTCCTTGGAGGCGCTATAGAGTTTGCCTCCGGCTTCCACCACAGCGACTACGTTGGTGGTCTTCGCCATCTTGAGGCGATTGGCCACGCTTGGCACCGTTCCGGCCGGTATCTTGTAGGACGCAGCCAGCGCGTTCGGATTCTCGCTCACGAGAATCGAAATCGAGCTGACGTCGGCCAGCGAGGCGCTAACTGAAATCGGTACGACTGCGCCATTCTCGGCGATCTCCGGCGCGTCCAGTTTGACCTTGTCGGATGGCTCCGGGTTCTTGCCGTAGAGCGCCTTAATGGCATCCGCTTCGCTCTTCTGCTTGAATGCGTCTTCCGGGTATTTGTCGTTGGCCGCGGCAAAAGCCGGTGAGAGGCTGAACGGCAGGTGACCAAGCCCGACCAGCGCCACTGAAGCAACGCCCTTCATGATCAGGCGGCGTGTGGCTGCAAAGCCGTCGTCGTCAGTAATCGTCATCTTACGTCTCCTAAAGGCGGCTTGCCGTCATAGTGTCTGCAGGAAATCGACGACGGCGTTGATCTCCTGATCGGTCAAAATGTGATTTCGTCCGAACGGAGGCATCACCGTCTGCGGGTTGCGCTTGGTCTCGTCTGCGACAATCGCCACGAGCTCGTTGCGATCGGGATACTTGCTTTTGATATCTTTCAACGGCGGTCCGATAGTGCCGGGTAGATCCCCTCCCTTGATCTCGTGACAGGTCAGGCAATTTCCCTTGCCGCGGTCGAAGGCGAGGCTTTGACCTTGCGAAACCGCCGATTGCGCACTGACGGGGCTTGCCGAAGCGAGCGCGCCAATGACCAGCGCCGACATCAGCGCCGATCTCAGGACAGGTTTTTTGAAGAGATGGTCGATCAAGGCGTTATCTTCCGGGATTCTATTTCGGTTGCATCGTATCGAGCGGCCCGCTGGTGTGCGGAGTCAAGTCCAGGCCTTCGGCGCTAGAGGTGATTTTGACGTCAGCCGGATCGGCACATGCGTTCATGCATGCTTTGGCCGCTGTGTCAGGTCGCGGGTCGGTCCAGATGAAATTTCCGCGGTTTGGCATTCTGACTTTCGGCAAACTGTCGCGATCGGCAACGAATTCGTTCGGAACCAGATCGTTCAGGTTGAGAATATAGGCGGTCAAAGCATAAACGTCATCCGCTGACAATGTATGTGGCGTCGCCATTGGCATGGCGCGGTTAATGTAATCCCATAGGGTCGGCGCAAAAGGCCAGTAGCTGCCGACCGTCAGCTCCGGCCGATCATTTCTGAGCGTTCCGGCCCCGCCCACCAGTTTCGGGAATCGGCCCGCGCCCTCGCCGAAGGTTCCGTGGCAGGCGGCGCATTGATCTGCGAAGACTTCGGCGCCTCTCTCGATCGTGCCACGGCCAGGCGGAAGCCCCGCACCATCGTCGCCCCGCACATCGATATCCCATCCGGCGATCTGATCCGGGGTGGCCTGCTGGCCATAACCGAAGTGGCCAGTCTGCGCGGCCTCGGCGATGCCGCTGACAGCGAAGATGACTGCGCCGAACAACATCAGGCAAACGCTACGCGAGTTGAACATCGAAGACGCTCCCATCCCGCTTGACCTGCCAGGTCTGAATTGAATTGTTGTGATAGACCGAATTCGATCCGCGCTGGTTTCGCAGTTGTGTAATCGTCGGCTGCACATAGCCGGTCTCGTCGATGACGCGGGATTGCAGCAGCGCTGGCGCGCCGTCCCAGCGCCAGGGTAGCGTGAATTTCGTCAGCGCCTTCGACAGCACAGGATCGTGCAGCCGCGCCGTCTGCCAACTGATGCCGCCATCTACGGAGACGTCGACGCGCTTGACCCTGCCGTTGCCGGTCCAGGCCAGTCCCCTGATCTCGTAAAGACCGGTCAACCCAAGCGGCTTTTCAGGGCACGGAAACGTAATCACGGATTTGGCGTCGATCAGCCAGGTGAACCCGCGCGAACTGCCGTCCGGCATCAGGTCGGTATATTTCGAGGTCTCTTCGCGAGAGAACCAGGGTTTGTCGCCGAGCTTTATTCTTCGCAGCCACTTGATGTTGACGTTGCCTTCCCAGCCCGGCACCAGCAGCCGTAGCGGATAGCCTTGTTCCGGCCGCAGCGCCTCGCCGTTTTGTGCATAGACCACAATGCAATCGTCGAGGCACTTGTCCAGTGGCAGGCTACGGTTCATATGCGCGCCGTCCGCGCCCTCAACCATGGCCCATTTTGCTTCCTTCTGGATACCCGTTTCTTCCAGCAATGTGGAGAGCCTGACCCCGGTCCATTCCGCGCAGCTGATCATGCCGTGATTGAACTGCAGGGAATTCATTTGCGCCCCGCGCCATTCCATGCCGCCATTGGCGGGACACTCGATGAAGTGAATGCGCGTGACCTGAGGAAACCGCATGATGTCGTTCATGCTCAGGATCAGCGGGCGCTCTACAAGGCCATGGATCATCAGCCGATGCTGGTCCGGGTCGATGTCGGGACGTCCGGCGTGATGGCGTTCGAAGAACAATCCGTTCGGCGTAATGATGCCTTGCAGGTCCTGCAACGGCGAAAAACTGACGGAGGATTCGGTGCTGGCCGTAAGCCATGGCACGTTGCGCCGGATGACGCCGGCCTCGGTATCGGCGGGCCTGCCGTAAGGCCGGTCCACCACGCCGGCCCCGAGCGATTGCGACCACGGCGCATCGGCGGGCGGCGACGTTGGTGATGCTTCGGCGCGGCCGGTATTCGCGCCGAGCGCGACCCCGCCCGTTAGCGCCGCGCCAATTTTGAGAAACCCGCGCCGGCCTACGGAGTTACGCGGGTCGGCGTTCCCAGAGGCGACCAATATGCTGCGCCAAATGTCGGGCTGCACGTTTCCTCCGTTGCGGCTTCGTCACCGGCTCGTCTTGTTATTTCCCAAGCTCTACCGAGACGTGCTAGTTTAGTCAATGCTAAACAAGCAAAACGCAAGGTAACGTGGTATGACAAGTGCGCGCGCACAAATCTATTTTTGGAAATGGCAATGAGAGCAGCCGCAATAGCCGGTACGAAGATGCAGGCCGGCGAGGCGGCCGATCTGAAGAAACTCGCACGACAGGCTGGCCATGCCGCGCAGCTCCTTAAGCTGCTCGGCAACGAGAAACGGCTACTGGTGCTTTGCTTCCTGGCGGCGCGCGGCGAGATGACGGTTGGTGAGATCCTCGGCGTGGTGAGACTGAGTCCCTCCGCGCTGTCACAGCATCTGGCGCGCTTGCGTACCGATGGTCTCGTGACGTTTCGCAGAACATCGCAGACGCTCCACTACCGAATAGCCGACAGGAAGGCCTTGCGTCTGATCCAACTTCTCAAGGAAATGTATTGCGGGAGCATGATGTGAGGCGTCTCTTGCTGCTCGCATTATTTACCGCATGCCCCGTTGCGGCCCTCTCCGCCCAAACCACTTCGCCTTATCCGGCCCTGATGATTCCGTTGAGCATCGCGCAGGTCCCGGGCAAGTCGGTCTGGTATAGCACGGGAAATCCCGGCATTCCCGGCAAGGACAATGAAGGCAACACGTCGAACGCGGGATACGTCGTCACTTCCGATGGCGTTGTGGTGTTCGATGCATTGGGTACCCCGAGCCTCGGATGGGCGCTGCTGCAGGACATCCGAAAGCGTACCGACAAGAAAATTCGCTATGTGATCGCAAGTCATTACCATGCCGATCACATCTATGGATTGCAGGCGTTCAAAGATCACAGCGAGGCCGTCATCGTCGCGCAGGAGCGCTCTGGCGAATACAAGGACAACGAGCCGACCGCCGATGAGAAGGCGAACCAGCGGCTCGATCAACGGCGAGCGGCGCTGTCTCCGTGGGTTGACGCCAACACCCGAGTGGTCCCGCCCGACCTCACATTCAAGGAGCGCATGACGGTCACGCTAGGTGAAACCCGGCTGACGCTGATTTATGCCGGTCCGGCGCACTCCTCCAGCGACATCATGATGATGGTTGAACCGGACGGCGTGCTGTTCGCCGGCGATATCGTGCAGAACGCCCGGATTCCCTTCATGAACAGTGAGGACGTCTCGACCACTCAATGGCTGCGTGCGCTGGACGAAGTCGCGAAACTCGATCCGAAATTCATTATTCCCGGCCATGGCAAAACATCGACCGAGGCGAAACAGGCGATCGCGTTCACGCGGGACTACATTCAGTATGTCCGCAATACGATGAGCACGGCCGTGCAAAACTGGACCGATTTCGACCTCGCCTACGAGCGGGCCGACTGGTCGAACTATCGCGACATGCCGGCGTTTGCGAGCAACAATCGTGGCAATGCCTACCGGATTTATCTGGAGCTGGAACAATCACAGTTCAAAGCGGATAGGCCTTGATGAAGCGCTCCGTGAGGCCGAATGGCTGAATATCTCGTCGAATTCGGCAAGGACGGGCGGCCGGTCGAGTCTGACGGCCGTCTCGACGCGCCGGCATACCACCGCAACCACCAAGCCATCCGAAGCGTGCTGAAGCGATACCTGGCGGCGAAAAATGGTGACGTTATTGAAGTCGGCAGCGGCACCGGGCAGCACGCGGTCGATTTCGCGCGGCATATGCCCGAAATCACGTGGTGGCCGAGCGACCTCAATGAGCAGCATCTTAGGAGCATCGAGGCCTGGCGCGCCCATGCGGCGTTGCCGAATATCCGTCCGCCGCTACGAATCGACCTTTCCGATCCGAACTGGTGCCCGGAAATGCAGAACGGTAATGGCCCGGCGAAGCTGCTCGGGGTGTTCTGCGCCAACGTGATCCACATTGCGCCTTGGCGGGTCGCGGAAGGGCTGTTCGCAGGCGCCGGACGATATTTGACCGACCCAGGACACGTCTTCTTGTACGGACCGTTCAAGCGCCATGGCAAGCACACCGCGGTGAGCAACGCTGTCTTTGACGCAAGTCTTCGCGAAAACAACCCGGAGTGGGGGGTGCGTGAAATCGAAGATGTGGAAAAGTTGGCCGGCGCTGTCGGTCTTGGCCTCATCGAGATCGTCGAAATGCCCGCCAACAACCTCACGCTGGTGTTCGAGCGGCGGAACACCGCATAGCTGCGCATGCATAGCGCCAGCCCGTTTGCATCGGTTGATCGCGCGGAATCGCGGCTTCATAGTGATGGAAATGTCAGCGGCTTGCGGCTCGGAGGCTTACCGCACGGGATGAATAGCGGATGATAGATCTGACGGCGGCCGACGAGATTTCAGATGACGCCCGCGCGCGCTCCAACCTGGCGCGGCTTGCGGCGGCGCAGGCCCTGACCGGCGCGAATTCGGCCGTGATCTTCGCTACTGGCTCGATCGTCGGTGCGGCGCTGGCGCCTGACATGTCGCTCGCGACTGTGCCGCTATCGATGTATGTGCTCGGGCTCGCCGCTGGCACGCTGCCCACCGGCGCCATCTCGCGCGCCTATGGCCGCCGCGTCGCCTTCATGATCGGAACCGGCTGCGGCGTGCTGACTGGCCTGCTGGGGTCGTTTGCAATCCTGCACGGCTCGTTTGCGCTGTTCTGCTGCGCGACCTTCCTCGGGGGCCTCTACGGCGCGGTATCGCAATCCTATCGCTTTGCTGCTGCAGACGGCGCGAGCACCGCATTTCGTCCCAAAGCGGTCTCGTGGGTGATGGCGGGCGGCATATTCGCCGGCGTGCTCGGGCCGCAACTCGTGCAGTGGACCATGGATATCTGGGCTCCGTCTCTGTTTGCATTCAGTTTCGTGGTGCAGGCCGCGGTCGCGCTGGTGGCGATGGCGATCCTGTACGGGGTCGACGCGCCAAAGCCCGCCGCCTCGGATCTTCACGGCGGACGACCATTGTTCGCCATCGTGCGGCAGCCCCGATTCATCGCCGCAGCCATCTGCGGCATCGTGGCCTATCCCATGATGAATCTGGTCATGACATCTGCACCGCTTGCCATGAAGATGTGCGGGCTCAGCCTTAGCGATTCCAACTTCGGCATCCAATGGCATATCGTTGCCATGTACGGCCCCAGTTTCTTTACCGGCTCCTTGATCGCGCGTTTTGGCGCGCCAAAGGTGGTCGCAACGGGATTGCTACTGGAGGCGATCGCCGCGACGGTTGGTCTTTCCGGCATCACCGCGCTGCATTTCTGGGCGACGCTGATTGTACTCGGCGTAGGCTGGAATCTCGGCTTCGTCGGCGCCTCCGCTCTGGTGCTGGAAACCCATCGGCCGCAGGAGCGCAACAAGGTTCAAGCGTTCAATGATTTCCTCGTGTTCGGAACGATGGCGATCGGTTCATTCTCGTCAGGGCAACTGCTTGCGAATTACGGCTGGTCGGCGGTGAATCTGGTGGTGTATCCGCCGGTGCTGTTCGGGCTGGCGGTGCTGGGATTCACGTCGTTCGCAAGAAGGCAGGGCAGATTGCAGCCGCTGTCGGAATTTCCGGATCCGAGCATCTGAAACGCGCTCCCGGTTTTACGAAACGATGGGAACCAGTCCATGCCGACCCGTGAACGCCTGAACGAATTTATCGCGGCGGTAGAATCGGGCGATCACGCCACGGCCATCGAGCGCTATTACACCGAGGACTCCAGCATGCAGGAGAACGGCGCAACGCCCCGCGTGGGCCGCGACGCGCTGGTCGCGCATGAGCGAGCCGTGCTTGCGCGAATGTCGCACGTCTATTCCAAGGCGGTATCCTCGGTGATGGAGGACGACCGGGTGGCCATTCACTGGGTTTTCGAGCTGACCGACAAGTCCGGCAAGGTGCATCGGATCGACGAGGTCGCGTTACAGGAATGGCGCGGCGAAAAAATTTTCCGCGAACGCTTTTTTTACGATCCATCCAGACCGAAGGCCTAAGTGCGCTCCGGACGACAGTTCGGCGCGGCTCGAATCTTTGCCGCGCTTTCGCCCGCTAGCATTGTGTCTTGATCCGCAGGAACAGGCGTGCATGAGCCGGCCCAGTCACATCGCCCCCGACGAGAGCTCCGCCCACTATGAAGGCTGGCGCATCGTCGTGGTCTGCTTTCTGGTGGCGACGTTCGGGTGGGGACTCGGGTTTTATGGCCAGAGCGTCTATCTCGCCGAGTTGAATCGCCTGCACGGCTGGCCGACCTCGCTGATTTCATCCGCGACCACGTTCTTCTATTTATTCGGCGCGGTACTGGTTGCTTTTGTCAGCGAGGCGGTGCGTTCGTTCGGGCCCCGCAACTGCCTTGTCGGCGGCGTAGTTGCCATGGCCGCAGCCGTCATCATGATCGGCCAGGTCACCTCACCCTGGCAACTTTATCTTGCCAACGCGGTGCTCGCGTTCGGCTGGGCGGGCACCAGCCTCGCAATCATCACGAACACGCTTGGCCTGTGGTTCGACAACAAACGCGGCATGGCAATTAGCCTCGCGCTGAACGGCGCCAGCTTTGGCGGCATCGTCGGGGTGCCGCTGCTGGTGGCGGGAATCGGATATTTCGGATTCGGCGGCGCCATGATCACGGCAGCAGCTTCGATGCTCGTGTTGATGGTCCCCATTATATTGATCGTTGTCGGGCGACCGCCAGCGCTTCCGAGCAGCGCCGCGGGATCGAGCGTTGCCGAGCCGCTTCCGGCAGCGCGCATCCGCGCCAAGGCACTGCGTCATATTGGATTTCTCACCGTGACAATCGCGTTCGCGCTCGTTCTATTCGCGCAGGTCGGATTCATCGTTCATCTGATTTCATTTCTTGATCCGGTGATCGGCCGTGCGCATGCCGCAACCGCCGTCGCGCTCTTGACGGTCATGGCGGTGGTCGGACGTGTACTGTTTTCGACGGTGATTGATCGGCTCAATCAGCGGCTGGCCTCGGCGGTCTCATTCGCAAGCCAAGCGATCGCGCTCGCGATCATCATCAACTCGCGGAATGAAGTGGTTCTGATCGCATGTTGCGCATTATTTGGATTTTCGGTCGGTAATTTGATAACTTTGCCATCCTTGATCGTTCAGGGAGAATTCGAGCCGCAATCGTTCGGCGTGCTGATCAGCCTGATCACCGCGATCAACCAGGTTACGTATGCGTTCGGCCCCGGCGTCATCGGTTTGTTGCGCGATGCATCCGGCAGTTATGCGTTGCCATTCTACACCTGCATCGCTTTGGAGCTGATCGCGGCGGCGCTGATCCTGGTGCGCGGCTGAAACGGAGTATTCAAGAATCAACAGTGCCCATCATGAGCGTCACGTGGCCCGCTGGCGCAGGAGATCATCGATGTCGAGCCGGTGCGTGAACATCGCCAGCGAGCCGTCGGGATTGCGCGGCCACTGCTCCTTGGGCCGATCGCAATAAAGCTCGACACCGTTCTCGTCGGGATCGCGCAAGTAGAGCGCTTCACTGACACCATGGTCGCTGGCTCCATCGAGAGGAATGCCCGCGGACATCACGCGATGCAGCGCATCAGCCAGCGCTGCACGGGTCGGATAAAGGATGGCAGTGTGAAACAGCCCCGTTGTTCCCGGCGGCGGTGGCCGGCCGCCTTTGCTCTCCCACGTGTTGAGCCCGATGTGATGGTGATAGCCGCCTGCGGAAATGAAGGCTGCGCCCGAACTCATGCGCTGCATCAATTCAAAACCCAGCACTCCGCAATAAAATCCCAGCGCTCGATCGAGATCGGCCACCTTTAGGTGGACATGGCCGATCCGCGTCGCTGCGGCGACGGGCGTTACAGTTTCCGCCATATTGGGTCTCCCTGATGACTAAGCCAGTTCCGATACCTCTCCCTCCGGGAGCTCGAACTCGAATGTATTTAGGGTCATCGATACCATCGTGTAATAGCCGCACAGCCCGATGATCTCGACCAGTCCGCGCACTGTGAGCACCTTCACGGCCTCGTCGTACAATGCTTTTGAAACGCCATGGCCTTCGTGCAGCGATTTCGAAACGTCATAGATCATCTGCGCTTTAGGGTCATCGAATCGCGGCGTGCGACGATCGCGGATGTCTTCGATCGTCTTCAAATCCATGCCGCCCTTGATCGCAAGCCGCTTGTGCGCATACCACTCGTAATGCGAGCTCCAGTGACGCGCGGTGACCAGGATTGCAATCTCCGAAAGCTTGGCTGGAAACACCGTATCAAACCGCAGAAATCCGCCCAGCCGCGTGGCGTGCCGCGCCATCTCCGGGCTGTTGAGCCAGGCCATCATCGGCGGAGGCGGCGCACCGCGCTTGCCAGCGATCGATTCATCATAGGTTTGTTTCTGGTCCGCGTTCATTTCGCTAGGCGAAAGCAACTTCAGGCGCATCTCGGTTTCCTCGTGTTTTCTTTCTGCGAGCTTGCGAATACACCCGATCGGCAGTCATGGCCACATTCGAGGCTGCAGCATGGATGCGAGCACAGACATATTGAATTCGGCGACCTTATAGCTAAGGTCGATCCGCGATGACGCATCGATCGGCAGCCGAAGGCGGCCGCCACACAACTGGAAATGCCGCTATGTCCGACCCGGAAAAGTTTCGCCGTGAAACCCGCGCCTGGCTGGAGACGAATTGCCCACCGGAGATGCGCCGGCCGATGAGCTCGGAGGAGGATACCTTCTGGGGCGGCCGCAATACGACGTTTTCATCCGAGCCGCAGCGCGTCTGGTTCGAGCGCATGCGCGACAAAGGTTGGACGGTGCCGCACTGGCCGAAGGAATATGGCGGTGGGGGCCTCGATCCCGAGCAGACCAAGATCGTGCGCCAGGAGATGGCCGCGATCGGCGCACGGCAGCCCTTGACCTCGTTCGGCATTTCGATGCTGGGGCCGGCCTTGCTGAAATACGGCACCGAGGCGCAGAAAAGAGAACACCTGCCGAAGATAGCGGCCGGCCTGATCCGGTGGTGCCAAGGCTGTTCCGAGCCGAACGCCGGGTCCGATCTCGCATCGTTGCAGACCCGCGCCGAGAGCGACGGCGAGGATTTCATCATCAACGGCCAGAAGATCTGGACCTCGTACGCGAATTACGCCGACTGGATTTTCTGCCTGGTGCGCACCGATGCCAGCGCCAGGAAGCACGATGGAATCAGTTTTATCTTGTTCGACATGGCCTCGAAGGGCGTCTCCACCAAACCGATTCTGCTGATCTCGGGCCGCTCGCCTTTTTGCGAGACATTTTTCGACAATGTTCGGGTGCCGAAAAGCAACGTGGTCGGCACGGTTAACCGGGGCTGGGACGTTGCCAAATATCTGCTGCAGCACGAGCGGGCGATGATTTCGGGCATGGGCGAGCGCGGCGTCGGCCGGCCGCTTGGTCAGGTTGCTGCAGACTCGTTAGGCATCGATGAGCAGGGCCGCCTGGAAGATCCGATTCTCAGGGGGCAGATCGCAAGCTTCGAGATCGACGAAGCGGCGCTGGCTTGCGCGGCCGAGCGCGCGGTCGATCTGGCGAAGGCAGGCCAGGCCTACCCGGCATTTTCCTCGGCAATGAAATATTACGGCACCGAGTTGAACAAGCGCCGTTACGAAATCCTGATGTCGGCAGGCGGCATCGACGCGCTGGAATGGGAAAGCGAGCGCTCGAAAGGCGGCGCTAGGCCGCGCGCCTGGTTGCGGACCAAAGCCAATTCGATCGAGGGCGGCACCAGCGAGGTCATGCTTGGCATTGTGGCAAAGCGGATTCTTGATTTGCCGGGGGCGTGATCTCAATGATCATCCGCTGGCGGCGAACGCGACAATCGCACCTTTACATTCCTGGCTGTCCTTTGGACGATCCCGGAATGACGCTCTCAAACCTGGCCCCCTGAACGGAATCTGAAATGGCGCTCGTCCTTAGCGAAGAACAATCGATGTTGCGCGACAGCGCGCGCGGTCTCATCAGCGACAAGGCCCCGGTATCCCATCTGCGCCAACTTCGGGACAGCAAGGACCCGACCGGGTTTTCGCGCGACCTCTGGAAAACATTCGCCGAGATGGGGTTTTCAGGGCTGCTGGTCCCGGAAAGCTTCGGGGGCAGCGGGCTGGGTTGCGTCGAAGCCGGCGTGGTGATGGAGGAGATCGGCCGCACTCTGATGCCATCGCCGTTCCTTGCCACGGCCGTGCTCGCGGCTTCGGCGCTGTCGCGCGGTGGCAGCGCCGCCCAAAAATCCGAGCATCTGCCGAAAATATCCGATGGCACCCTGCTTGCGGCGCTCGCGATCGACGAGGGCGCCAAGCATCGACCGCTGCGGACAAACATGCAGGCGGTGCGCTCCGGGAACGGCTTCAGGCTAAATGGCGCAAAAGCCTTTGTGGTGGACGGCCATACTGCCGATCTCTTGATTGTCGCGGCCCGTAGCGCGGGTGCGGCCGGCGAGCGCGAAGGGCTGACGCTTTTTCTGGTCGATCCGAACAGCAAAGGTGTCGAGACCGAGCGCACCGCCATGGTTGATTCACATAATGCGGCGCGAATCATATTCGACAATGTCGAACTGAATGCCGATAGCGTGCTCGGCGAGGTCGATCAAGGGTATCGCCTTATGGAAGGCGTGCTCAACATCGGCCGAGGCGCGGTGGCCGCGGAAATGGTCGGGCTCAGTGAGGAGGTGTTCGGCCGCACCGTCGACTACCTCAAGGAGCGCAAGCAGTTCGGCAAGCGGATCGGCGAATTTCAGGCGCTCCAGCACCGGGCCGCGCAGCTATATATCGACATCGAGATCACCCGCGCCGCGGTGCTGAAGGCACTGCAGAGCCTCGACGCCGATGTCGAAAGCGCTGGGGCGGCCGTTGCGGTAGCGAAAGCCCGCGCCGGTTCGACCGCGACGCTCGCGGTTCAGGAAGGCGTGCAGATGCACGGCGGCATGGGCATGACCGACCAGTTCGATATCGGCTTCTTTATGAAACGCGCAAGGGTATGCCAGGAATTGTTTGGCGACAGCAACTTCCATGCCGATCAGCTGGCGAGGCTGAAAAATTATTGAATCTTATCCGGAGCCCGCGGGCCTCGCGAATGTGCACGAGGCAACAGGTTGGGCGGCGTAGTCAATCAAGCCATGCGAGCGCGAACATCACCTGATCGGCGGTGCGTACTGGATGCCGCCGGAGCTCCAGAGCTGATTGAGGCCGCGGGGGATGCCGAGCTTCGAGCCTGAACCGACATTACGTTCATACACCTCGCCGTAGTTACCGACGTGGCGGATAATCCGGGCCGCCCAGTCTTTGCTCAACCCGAGCTCCTCGCCGTAAGTCCCGTCGGTGCCGACCAGGCGCATCACGTCGGGCTTCTTTGATTTCAGCGCCTCGTCGATATTCTTTGAGGTAACGCCGAGTTCTTCGGCATTGATCATCGCGTACAACGTCCATTTCACAATCATCATCCAGTCATCGTCGCGCTGCCGGACCACGGGGGCGAGCGGCTCCTTCGAGATGATATCGGGCAGGATCACCTGGTCACTGGGCTTTGCCATGTTCAGCCGCAGCGCATAAAGCTGGGAGACGTCGGCGGTCAACGTGTCGCATTGCCCGGAATCATAGGCCTTGATGACATCATCGAGTTTGCCGAATTTAACTTCTTGATATTTCATGTTGTTTGCGCGGAAATAGTCTGCAAGGTTGAGCTGCGTCGTTGTTTCCGACTGCACGCAGACCTTGCTACCATTCAACTCCAGTGCGGTATCTATTTTACGATCCCGCGGCACCATGAAACCCTCGCCGTCATAATAAGCAACGGCTGGAAAATAGAGGTCGTAGTTGGTTTCCCGCGCCATGCTCCAGGTCGAGTTGCGCGAGAGAATATCGACTTTCCGGTTCTGCAGCTCTTTGAAACGCTCGCTGGCTTCGAGCGGAACAAATTTCGCTTTTTTCGGATCGTCGAAAATCGCCGCGGCAATCGCGCGGCAGAAATCGACATCGAAGCCGGTCCAGTTGCCCTTATCGTCTGGAATCGAAAAACCGGGAAGGCCTTTGTTGACGCCGCACAGCACCTCGCCGCGCCGGGTGGTGCGGCTCAGCGTGCGCGTGTCGTAGCGTTCATAGGTGATGGCGATGGCTGCCACGGCAACTGCAATCGCAAGCCCAATCAGAAGGCCGCTTCGGAATGTGCGCATGATTTGTCTCTCGCAACGGTCTTGAAAATGCAGCGGGCGTGAAGCTCTGCGCTGGTCATAATTCTGGCTTCTGACGCACGATGACCTTGGTGCCAACCGGCACGCGCTCATAGAGGTCCGTGACGTCGGCATTGACCAGTCGGAAGCAGCCGGATGAGACGGCGGTGCCGATGGTGTCGGGGCGATTGGTGCCGTGGATGCGGTACACCGTCGAGCCGAGGTACATTGCGCGGGCGCCGAGCGGGTTACCCGGCCCGCCCGCCATGAAGCGAGGCAGATAAGGTTGGCGCGCGATCATCTCCGGCGGAGGTGTCCAGTCCGGCCACTCCGCTTTCCGCGAAATGTTCAGCAGGCCCTGCCATTGGAAGCCATCGCGGCCGACCCCGATGCCGTAGCGCAACGCGCGGCCATTGCCCTGAACTAGGTAGAGATGGCGCTCCGCGGTGGCGATGATGATCGTGCCGGGCGCCTCTGATGTGCGGTAGTACACCACCTGCTTGCGGTATTCCGGATCCAATTCCACGGAATCGTCGGCCAAAAGTCCCGGCTGGTCGCCGATGTCTGGCTGCTGCGCGAAGCTGGAGGACGTCGAGAGCGTCAGGCCGACCGCGGCAATGATGGTGCAGGTCAGGTTACGAAAATCGAGCATGCAAACCTCTTTGCGGCATCTGCCAAAATACGAGCCATCAAATCTCAGGCACCGTCCGATGGCAAGCAATCCGCGCATGACGTGGAGGGCGTTTCGTTTTGTGAATTCGCCGATGTGGCGTGAAAGCACCATTCAGGCGAGCCCCTGGGGTGTTCAGCGCGAGGAGCACACGCTTCAAACAGAGCGACCCGGAAGGGGGCATCCCGTCCGGGTCGTTGGAGGCGCTTGGGAGGTAAGGCGTCGCGAATTTAGAAAGCGTTGATCAGCAGTTATCGGTAATGGATGCTATAGTTGAGAAATATTTCCGCCCGATGGCGTCGATTGTTTCATTTGTTGCCTGGCGAAGCTTTTGTCGAAAATCGCCTTGCTCATGCCGCGAGACTATCGATGCCTGCGCCCTTGAGCAGGTCGGCGAGTTGTTTGCGCGCATAGAACATCCGGGTTTTCACCGTGCTCTGAGGGATTCCGATGATCGCGCCGACTTCTTCGACGGACTTCTCGTGGTAGTAAACGAGGTTGATGATCTCGCGGTGCGCCGGCGATAGTTTCGCGACGCAAGCCCGCAGGATGGTGCGGGTTCTGCTGCGTGCAAGCGAAGTTTCCGGGGTGTCAGCCTGGTCTGGAATTTCAAGCACATCGTCCTGATCGACGTCTTCATGGCGGCGCTGACGCAGGGCGGTCAGCGCCTTGAAGCGCGCAATCGACAGCAGCCAGGTGGATACCTGGGACCTGCGCTCGAACTTTTTGGCTGTGCGCCAAACATCTAGAAACACCTGGCTGGTGAGGTCTTCGGCCAAGGTGGTGTCGCGCACGATGCGAAGCACGAAACGGTAAACCCGCACATTATGGCGCGAATACAGGACGTGCATCGCGGTCCGGCCCCCGTTCGCAATACTATCCAGCAGCATTTCATCCGAGGTCGTCTGGGCGGCGACGATGCCTTGCCGTGCTGCGGCATTGATGGCGATGACGTTTTGCATGACTGGCTCCCCGTGCGCCGCTTAAGCGGCGTTGTTGGGCTAAATTGTTACTGGGCCAGCGTTTCCGGACGTCTGCACGCCAAAGGGAAAATGGTTTCATCGGCGGGAAAATTGTTTCGTCTCGCGGCCGGCGATGAAACAATTCGGGTGGAAATGTGAGCAATTTCAACGGCAGGGCGGGTGGTCAGGCTCGCGATGTTTCCCCGCAAACCTCATTGAGCTTCAAGGCCCGCCTCAGGTCAGGCTTTATCCCCGACCGGCGAAAACAGGTAACCGCCGCCGCGGATGGTCCGGATCACGGCCGGTTTGGTGGGGTCGAGTTCGATCTTGCGGCGAATTCGCATAATGCGCAGATCGACCGCGCGATCGAAGGCTTCTGCGTCACGTGCGTTCGCGAGTTCGAGCAAACGCTCGCGCGACAATACCCGCTTGGGATTTGCCGCGAAGACTTTGAGCAAGCTGAATTCAGAAGCAGTCAACGGGTGCTCGTTACCCTCGTCGTCACGTAAAGCCTGTGCCTCTAGATCGAGCCATTTGGTACCAAATCGCACCAATCGATCTTTCGCTGCTTTTGTGCTCGCGGCATCCGTCCCGGCCGCGGTCCTGGAAGGCGCGCTACGTCGCAGCACCGAGCGGATTCGCGCCATCAATTCGCGCAGTTCGCAAGGCTTCGCGATGTAATCATCTGCACCGAGTTCGAGGCCGACGACGCGGTCGATCGGGCTTGCGGTTGCCGTTAGCATGATGACCGGAACATTGATCCGGCCTTTCAGATCCCGAATGATGGAAAGCCCGTCTTCCTCCGGCATGTTCAGATCGAGAACGACCAGATCAGGCACGCTCGTTTCAATCGCCCTACGCAGGCTCTTTCCTCCGTCGCAAAGCGTGACCGTAAAGCCGTGCATTTTCAGGTAATCGCCGACCATCTCGCGTGCCGGCGCCTCGTCGTCCACTATGACAATGTGTTGGCTCTGGCTCATGACGTCTCTGTTGCAGGCAGCATTACGGTAAAGGTCGAGCCCTGTCCGGGCCCGGCACTATCGGCGGTCACCTGGCCGCCGTGCATGTCGATGATGCGCTTGACGATCGAAAGCCCGAGTCCGGTCGAGCTTTCACCGCCCGTAGGTTTGGCGGAAAGGCGCTGAAACCGGCCGAATAGCCGGCCTAGATCTTCGGGCGACAAGCCGGCGCCTTCATCGGCGACGCGAATGACTGTGTTGTTGTTGTACTGGCTCACCAGCACTGTGATCTTGCCGCCGATCGGGCTGTACTTGATGGCGTTGCTGATCAGATTGTCGATGGCTTCCCGGATGCGATCCGCATCGCACATGGTCACGAAATTCGCCGGCGCCGACACCATAATCGTCTGCTGCTTGTTGGTTGCCAACGGCTGGTTTGCGTCCGCGACCTCAGTGACTAATCCGGCAATATCCGTCGCTTCGCGGCGGATCGAGATATCGAAGGCGTCCGCCATTGCATCCGAAATCAGATTATCGACCATCGAAGTCAACCGCTTGGTGGCGTCGCGAATGTGCTCGACCTGCGCGGTGACGCTCTCCTTGGAAGATCCAGCGGTGATCAATTCAGTCAGCATTTCAGTCCGGCCGAGGATCACGCCAAGTGGGTTCTTGAGATCGTGCGCAACGGTGCCGAGGATTTCGTTTTTGAAACCGTTGGCACGTTGCAACCGCAGCCATTGCGACGAAAGCCGTCGGTTGGCCTGCATCAGCGCGCGGGTCCGCTGTGCCACCCGGTCCTCGAGTTGGCTATTGGCCTGTTGCAGCTGCTGGTAGAGGATCACGTTGTCGAACGCGATCGAAAGCCTGCTGCCAAAAAGCTCGACCAGTGCGCGATCCATGTCCGACAGTTGGCGCTCGGCCTGCAAAAGCACCACGACTTCGCGGCCGCTGCCGGTGCGCAGATAGAGAACGCTGCGCTGATCGAGGAATTCGTTCTTGCGCCGCTGGAATGCTGCTTCGACCATCTGGCGCAACTCCGGATCCAGCGATTTGGATCCGGCCATTCCGATGAAGCGGCTATAGCACCCAGAGCCGGCAAGCACCGAATAATCCGCTCCCGAACTGCCGGCGTCGTCGCGCAGCACCAGAATGCCGGCGCAATCGACGTTAAGAAGCGAGGCCAACTGGGTGAGTACGCCTTCGGCCAATCGCTGCATCGACTTGAAATCGTACAGCGTCGAAGCTGCATCGATGATGATTTCGAGTCCTCGCCGGGTCTGCACCATCCGCTCGAGTTGCTGATAACTACGCAGCGCCGCGGTCAGCGAGGTGAACAGCTTGTCAGCGGTCAGCTCGGTTTTCGCTTTGTAGTCGTTGATGTCGTACTGGACGATGACGCGGCGCTCCGGCGCCTGGCCGGGCTGGCCGGTACGCAAGATGATACGGACAGTCTCATTATGCAGTTCGTTTCGAATGTAGTCGACGAGATCCAGACCCGCCGCGTCGGTTTCCATGATGACGTCGAGCAGCACCGCCGCGATGTCCGGGTGGTCGCGCATCAGGCTGCGGCCCTCGGCCGCCGAATAGGCCGAGAGGATTTCGAGCGTCTGGCCGCGTAGCTCGTAGTCGCTTAGCGCGAAGCGCGTACCCTCATGAACGGCCGGATCGTCATCAATGACGGCGACCTTCCACTTGCGCGCGGTCGATGCTTCCGGAGCGGTTCCGGTGTCTTCGATCAGGTAGAGGAGATCGTCCTGTTCGGCCATTGTGGATCCCGTCGCTTGTGTCGTCTCCAATTTTCGCAGCCGCAGTAGCGGTCGCTGGCATGATAGTGCGAAATGTGGTGGCTTGTCCCCCCTCTGAATTCCCGCCAATATCTAGCCTGCGGAGCTGCTGCCTGACATGATTATAGAAAATGGAGGGCCCGCCCGAGCGGCATCGGCACATCTTGGGCACGCGTATTAACCACGGCCGCCAATACCTGCAAGCTTGAGCGTGCTCGCGCCCCAGCGTTCCGGGAACTGCCGCACCATCGCCGCGTTGGCTCCGACGCACCAACAGCAGGAGAAGCGGCTATGGCTTCAGCTTCCGAGAAGAACCCGCTGCATCATACCCAGAAAATGAAGAAGCGCCTCGAGGAGACGGTGACCCATCTACGTCAGGACATCGACAAGGTTGATGATCCGCAGCTTGCGGCTATGTTCGAAACCTCCGCCGAGGTTTTGCTCGGGCTCGTCAAGGCGTTCGCAGACTACGAAAAGAAGAACGAGGCGGCCTGGAGGAAGTCCGCATAAACGCGCGTCAACGGCCCACCTTGCTGCTGCCTTGGGTGATGAGCCGAGCGGCGCGCTGGTCGCGAGCGTAGACCCAAAGCCAGGTCAGAGCTACGCTCAGCCGATTGCGCAGGCCGATCAGAAAATAGATATGCGCGATGCCCCAGATCCACCAGGCAAGCGCGCCGCGCAATTTGATGCTTCCGAAATCGATCACCGCCTTGCGCTTGCCGATCTGCGCAAGGCTGCCCGCATGCTTGTAGCGGAACGGCGCCGGCGTTTCACCACGCAAACGCGCTTTGATCGAGTCGGCGACATAACGGCCCTGTTGTTTGGCAGCCGGCGCGATGCCCGGGATCGGATTGCCATCCGGCCCGGCGATTACAATGGTGTCGCCGATCGCAAAGATTTCGGGGTGGCCGGGCACGGTCAGGTCGGGCTGGACGAAGATGCGCCCGGCCCGGTCGATCTTGGCGCCGGTCGCCTCGGCCAGCTTGCGGGCCAGCGGGGGAGCGGCGACACCGGCCGCCCACACCTTCGTCATCGACGGGATGCGCTGGTGACCGCGCTCCGACTCGACCTCGATGCCGGTGCGGTCGACGTTGACCACCTTGGTGTTCAGCTCGACCTCGACGCCGAGCAGGTGCAGCTGGCGCAGCGCCCGGGTGGACAGGTGGTCGCCGAACGTGTTGAGCACCGCCGGCAGCGCGT
>NZ_DATEPI010000252.1:0-4489 GCF_035273305.1 Bradyrhizobium sp.
GGGGAACCAACTTGTCGGACATTCCCATCATCCATGGCCGGTGAAAAATGACGCCGACGCAACGGCAGCTACTAACTTTCAAAAACCTCAGTAGTTGTACGGGAGCCAAACTTAACCTGCAAGTAGCACCGCACGGAAATAAAACGAGATAACGAGATCAGGACTCCGCTATGCAGAATGTGGCAGGCATCGCAAATTCCTCCCTCTCGGATAATGGAAACGACAGCCATGGCTTGATCGTTGCGAACCTTGCATCATTGATCCAGCGCATCCAGCAAACCAACGCGTTGATCGAAGCGGCGATCATCCGCGCCGCAGTCGTCTTCCGGAGATGGAGATCACCGCCAAGCTGGTGTACTGGACGACGTCACGCCGGGCTACGTGAAGGCGCGAGCGGCATTGAAAGGCTGCGAAGCGGGTCTTGAGATGGCTTTGCAGTCCTGGACGGCAGCACGCCACGCCGTCTGACGTGCCAAGCTCAGCTTTGCCGTGATTCGCGTAAGGCCGCCTGCCTCGAGGTAGTTGCAGCCCGGTTACGGCGCAATGAGCCAAACCAGCAGATCAGTTCGACATGCCCTCCGGCATCAGAACTTGGTGCGATGATCGACCGTCGGCGCGTTTCTTCCTGTGCTTGCCCTTGAGAAACTGGACGTCGATATCGGTGCCGTTGACGCGGACAAGTTCGCAGCGCCGATAGGCCAGGCCAGTCGACGATAGCAGGAGGAAGAATTCCTTCAAATTGAGCCCCTGAATGGAGCCTTCCACCGAGAGGATGGCGTCGACATCCGAGATCGCGTTCAGAACACAATTCCGGCGCCACGTCCCGTCGATACCCATGATGCAGACGCCGTATCCGCGGCTAAACGTTACCCGTTCAGGTGCTCTGCCGTCAGCCGCCATTTTTCTCAAACTCCCGCCATGGCGGCGAGCTTTGGCCCGTTGCCAATCGCGTAGGCATTCGAGTGCATAGCGGGAACGCTACTGGGACGATATAGACCGCGCCGTTGCGGACACGGCTTGAACACGTCGGTCAGGCCGACCACCGTTTCCGCAGCCCCAAGCACCACAACTCCGTCCGGCTCCGCGGCTTTGGCGAGTCTCTTGAATATGCCGATCTTTGTATCTTGATCGAAGTAGATCAAAACGTTTCGGCAAAAGATAACGTCGAACAAACCGAGTTGAGAAAAGTCGTGCAGCAAATTGAGCTGGCGGTGCTGAACCATTGCGCGAAGGTCGGCGTTAACCTGCCATAGCTCCCCGCTTTGCGTGAAGTATTTGATCAGCATCTGGATCGGCAGGCCACGCTGTATCTCGAACTGGCTGTAGAGTCCCGCCCTGGATTTTTCGAGTACCTCCTCCGACAGATCGCTGGCGATGATTTCGACGCGCCATCCGGTGAGCGCGTCGCCCATTTCCTTCAGGCAGATTGCCAATGAATACGGCTCCTGGCCCGTGGAGGCGGCGGCGCACCAGATTCGGATGCTTTTGCGACCGGCGCGGGCCCGGAGCATTTCCGGCACGATCGAAAGCCGGAAGTGGTCGAATGGAATTTTATCCCGAAAAAAGAAAGTTTCGTTGATGGTCATGGCTTCAACCACCTGCGTGGTCAGCGAAGTGGAGCCGCTCTTTACTTTCTCGACGAGTTCGCCGGTCCCGGACAGGCCGGCTTTGCGCGCAAGCGGCAGCAATCGACTTTCAACCAGGTACTGTTTGTCCGCTGACAGATCGAGCCCGGACCGATCACGAAGGACCTTTCGCAAGTATTCGTATTCCGGCGGGGTCATTGGCGGCGCCCGAAGCTGAAGTCTCGCGAGTTCGTCGCGCCCCGGTTCTCACTTGGATCAGTACACATCTCGAACGCACCGATATGACTTTGCAACGCGGCTTGACCGAATTTGCGACGCCTCGAACTCCGCACCGCATTTGCCAACCGAACGGCACCACGCTGACCGCGATCTCAAAACGCAATGAGAGGGGATGCACTTCCGAGATGAACCAACAATAGCGGTCCCGGTGCGGCAATCACGTTAATTTCAATCTACGTGCAAATACGGATTTGAGCCGCGGCAATATGCGCCAATGAACTCTATAAGCGAGCGACTCCATCTTCATCCCTCCTCTTTATGGGGAGGGTGGCGTGAAGCGCCGGGTGGGGTTGTGATCTCAAGAAGGAGTCCCCCCTGCACGTCGTTCGCTTCGCTCACGAGGTGCGTTCCCTCCCCACCAGAGGGAGGGACAAGACAGAGCTCGTTCGTGAGTGGAGGCAGTTTGGGACGCGGGCTTGTCCCAGCCATGACAAATCTGGTTGGGTCAAATCCGACGAGAATGGGCTATTACGCGTGCGCACGAAGGAGCGGCATCAGGCACTCACCGACACCTCTTCCTCGGCCTTCATCAGTTTCCTGATTTCCTTGAGAGCTTTGTAGAGAGCGCCGCCCGATACGTGATCGTTGATGATCTGGATGACAGTTCGCGCAGCCGGAACAGACGCGTGCAGGTCCTGGATGAACCCGAGATAAGCCGTCCGATATCTCTGAACGTCATTCTTCAGATACATCATCTGGACGCAGAAATAGAGCCGCCTTACCGGCGTGTTCGCGGTCTCCGCGGTGACGGTGTCTCTTTCCCGTAGCACCGGTGTTTCACCGTCGATCAGGAATGAGGTCCGGGTTCCTGAATTGATGATGACGCTTTCGCCGATAACGATACGTTCAAACGGCTTTAGCTCGACTCGTAACGGCATCGTCAGTCACGTCCTTTTCTAGGGTTTGGCGGCAGCCGAAGGTTTCGGATGCCGCGGCCAATTCTTGAACCACTCAGATCAAAGCGGCGGGGCTTCCCCCGCCGCCTTGAAACGTTTGTCACCCAGCCAAAGTTAGCGGAGCAACTGCAGCACGCTCTGCTGCGACTGGTTGGCCAGGGACAGCGCGGAGACGGCGATCGACTGACGGGTCGACAGCGCCTGGCTGTTGGCCGCTTCCTCGTTGGTGTCGGCCAGCGTCAGGTTGGACGATCCAGACTGCAGCACGTTGATCAGGTTCTTCGAGAAGTCCTGGCGGACCTGCACGATCGACAGGTTCGAACCCAAAGCCGAAGCCTGCGCCCGGAGGGTGGAACTCGCGCCGCCGAGTGCAACAAGAGCCTTGTTTGCCGAGGCGCTGTCCAGGAAGTCGGTCCCGGCCGTCAACGCACCAAGGCCAAGGCCCGCCGCGTTGAAAACCACGCCCTTGAGGGTCAGGGTAGACTTGCCGGTCTCGTTGAAGGTCAACTTCAGATCGTCGCCGTTCAAAAGGTTGATGCCGTTGAATGACGCGTCCTGCGAGGTGGTGTTGATTTGCTGGATGATGTTGTTGTACTGGCTGATCAGGCCGGCACGGAGCGTCTGAGAAGCGGCATCAGCGAGTGGCTTACCGGCCGAGCCGCCAGCGGGAGTCACAAGCGCTGCCGTATCGGTACCACCGATGGCAATCGTGTTCGCAGCCGCAGTGCTTCCCGTCGTCAGGATCTGGCTTGCATTGTCGTTGGTCGAGGTCAGGGTGATTGAGCCATCGCTGGCCAATGAAGCCGTCAATCCAAGGCCGGCGGCCGACAGCGCGGTGTTGAAGGCATCGATTGAATTGACGTTGCCAGCCGCGGTACCGAGGGTGATGGTGGTGGGACCGCCGGTTGGCGGGGTGAAGATGAAAGTCTCCGTCGCGAGCGAGTTAGTACCGCCGACAGTCAAATCGGCAGCGGTTCCGACGACACCTAGCGCGCCAGCACCGGTCGGTGCCAGGCTGGTTGCTGAAGCCTTCACCGAATAACCCGCGGGCGCCTGCAGCACCTGGTTGGCAATCGACTTTGCGGTATCAACCAGCTTCTGCAGCGAGGTGATGCCGGTGTTGGCGGCCTGCAACACTTGCACACCATTGCCGATGCTGTCGAGCAGATTACCGATATCGCTGGCGCGGGCGTCGAGGCTCTGCGCGGTGAAGAAGTTGGTCGGATTGTCGAGCGCGGAGTTGACCTTCTTGCCGCTGGACAAGCGACCCTGCGTTGTCGCGAGCAGGTCGGCGGTCGACTGGAGCGAGAGCAGGTTCTGACGAACCGATGCGGTAAGGGTGATAGACGACATCTTGATTTTCCTTCTGGATGTACACGATTGACGCGACGCCCGCTTTCTGTGGCGACGTTTCACCCTGTTCTCCGGCCCCCTACCTGTTCCTTAATTTAGCGTTCCGTACTAATACCCACCCAGCGGCTGAAGCGTTGATGCATGCGATCTAATCGGCAGCGTGACCTGGTCGTGCGAGCATCCGCATTGTGATCGATGCTAATTCGACGCAACGTGAGAAGCGAATTGTTATGGCCCCGTAGAACTACGGATACGCGCAGCCGGATTCTATTTTGGTGCGAAATTAACGCGCTGTTCAATCAGCGCTGATAGTTCTCCCGCTGCTGACGAGTGCAAGTTCAACAAAAGCGTCGACCCGTTTCACGCATTGAATGT
>NZ_DATEPI010000253.1:0-2855 GCF_035273305.1 Bradyrhizobium sp.
TGTGCTGCAATGCCCGATCCTCATCATCCGCGACGCGCCGGATGCAGCGCCGATTGAAGCCTGGATCCGGCGCTTCATCGAAAGGCCTTGCGACGAGCTTGTGCTGACCACCGGCGAAGGGCTGCGGCGCCTGCTCAAAGCCGCTCGACGCATGAATGTCGAACCAGCCTTTATCGACGCACTCGGGAAGGCGCGGACCTATGCCCGGGGTCCCAAGCCCGGCCGGGCGCTGCGCGAGATCGGGCTTGAGCCGCACGCCACCACGCAAAAACCAACCTCCGAAGGCATTGCGGAGATGCTGTCGCTGATCGACCTCAGGGGGCACCGCGTCGGCTTGCAGCTATATCCCGATAAGGAGCACAGCGCACTGATTGAAGCGATCACCGCCCAAGGCGCAGAACTCGATAGTGTCGCGCCCTACGTTTATGACGCGCAATCAGCAGACGCCAATATCCTCATCGCGGTGAACGAAATGGCGGAGGGCCGAATAGACGCGATTGCGTTGACGAGTTCAGGCCAGGTGCGCCGCTTGATCGAGGTCGCGCAAGCCCATGGTTGCGAAGGTCGCCTGCGCGATGGGTTGGAACGGACGCGCATCGCTTCGGTCGGTCCCGTCGTTTCCAGCGAACTTCAATCGCACGGATTGCGAGCCGATATTTTTCCTGCCAACGGCGCGTATTTCATGAAGCCGCTGATAGCGGCTATGGCGGTCGATCTCGGTAAAACCGCTCACCGGCGCGCAACTAAGTCGTCGTGAGATGAGGCTGGGTTTCGCGCATTAACCCGCGCGCGAAAAACCGGCCCGTGACACATAGCCTCATTGGTAAGCCGGACGCCCCTATTCACACATGGCCCTATTTCTGCAAGCAAATTAAGCCAGTCGCTCCGCTTGTACCCGTAGCCCAGCGGACTTGCGGGTTTGCGACCGTTGGCCCACAATCGTTGCCGGTTAAAGGGCCGCGGGATTACGGAAATCTGAGCCATTCCAGCGCCCGGACTCTCCGACAACACTCAAGAAACGCAAACTCAGGGAGGAATGATATGCGTAAACTCGTGATAGCTGCGGCCTTGGCGCTGCCAATGTTCGGCGGAGCCGCAATGGCGCAGGAGACGCTAAAAATAGGTTATATCGATCCATTGTCGGGCGGCGGCGCCAGCGTCGGCGAAGTCGGCCTGAAGACATTCCAGTTTCTTGCTGACGAGCTCAATGCAAAGGGCGGCATCCAGGGCAAGAAGGTCGAAATCGTCCCGTTCGACAACAAGACCAATCCACAGGAAAGCCTGATCCAGGCGCAAAAAGCTATCGACAGCGGCGTGCGATTCCTCACCCAGGGCAACGGCTCGTCGGTCGCCGGCGCATTGTCCGACTTCGTCACCAAATACAACGAGCGCAATCCGGGCAAGGAAGTTCTTTACTTCAATTACGCCGCGGTCGATCCCGTCCTGACCAACGCGAAATGCAGCTTCTGGCATTTCCGCTGGGATGCGAACTCCGACATCAAGATGGAGGCGCTGACCAATTACATGAAGACGGTGCCTTCGATCAAAAATGTCTATCTGATCAACCAGGATTACTCGTTCGGCGAATCCGTTCGCTCCAGCGCCAAGGCGATGCTGGCGGCCAAGCGGCCGGATATCAAGATCGTCGGTGACGAACTTCATCCGCTGCTAAAGATCACGGATTTCGCGCCCTACATCGCCAAGATCAAGGCATCGGGTGCCGACACCGTCGTAACCGGCAACTGGGGCCAGGATTTCGCCCTGCTGCTGAAAGCGGCTGCTGATGCCGGCCTGAAAGTGAATTGGTATACCTATTATGCCGGCGGCACCGGCGGCCCGACCGCGGTCAAGCAGGCCAACCTGAACCATCAGGTGTTCCAGGTCGGCGAAGGTATCCCTAATCTCGATCACCCGTCATCGCAGGAGTTCGAGAAGGCGCTCCGGGCCAAGTACGACTTCAGCCTGTTCTACCCGCGCGCCGTCAACGAAATGCGCATGCTGGCGGCCGCAGCCGACAAAGCCAAGTCGATCGATCCGATCAAGGTCGCGCTTGCGCTCGAAGGCATGGAAGTCGAGGTGTTCGACGGCGGCAAGGGCTACATGCGCAAGGACGATCACCAGTTCTTCCAGCCGATCTATATTTCTTCGCTCGGAGAGCGCACCGAAAAGGAGCCGTTCGACGAAGAGAAGACCGGCTGGGGATGGAAGCTGGTCGCGAAGATCGATACTCCCGCGACCGTGCTGCCTACCACCTGCAAGATGGAACGGCCGAACTGAGCGCTCGTATGCGTAGGCTCATCCGCCCCGGACGTTGGGGCGGATGCGTCTCCTAATCTCGGCGGTGTGTCGTGCTTGAACTGATCGTCATATCCACACTCAACGGCGTGCTGTTCGGCATGCTGCTGTTCCTGATGGCGAGCGGGCTAACCGTCATTTTCAGCATGCTTGGCGTGCTCAATTTCGCGCATGCCAGCTTTTACATGCTCGGCGCGTTCTTCGGCTTTCAGATCAGTCGCTGGTTCGGGTTCTGGCCGGCGCTGCTGATTGCGCCTTTGCTGGCTGGCGCGCTCGGGGCTGGCGTCGAACGCTTCGGGTTGCGTCGGGTCCACAGGAACGGCCATGTGGCCGAACTGCTGTTCACCTTCGGGCTTGCGTTCGTGATCGAGGAAGTCGTGCAGATCATCTGGGGCAAGAGCCCGCTCGACTTTCGCGTTCCGGCGCTGCTGGATTTTCCGGCGTTCACGATCTTCTCCACCAATTATCCAGCCTACAAGATGTTCATGCTGCTGGTATCGGTCGCGATTTTCGTCGGGCTGTTGCTGGTTCTGAAGAAAACGCGGATCGGCCTGATCGTT
>NZ_DATEPI010000254.1:0-6246 GCF_035273305.1 Bradyrhizobium sp.
GCCGCCACGCAAGCTGGAAAGTGTCTGGCCGATTTCGGCCGGAATTTCCAGTCCAGTGAACAAACGCGGCATCGCATGACTCCCGATGCTTGGGGATGCCTCCGAAATCGCAGCCGGGACAACCTGTCCGTGCTGGCAGCATGCCCTTTAACAAGTCCGGCGACGAATCACCGATCGATATTTAGCGCAGTTATATGACTCTGCGAAGCAGCCGAGGCTCAACTCCGGGAAAACCGGCGTGAGGTCACAACTTCTAGTTCTTCAACTGCGTTGCGCGGAGATCGTGCCGAGAAATTCCTCCACTGTGGGTAGAATGTTTTTCACGATCACATCCACCCCTGCCGCCGTTGGATGCAGGCCATCCGCCTGATTGAGCTTGGCATCCGCGGCAACGCCTTCCAGGAAAAACGGATATAGCGGCACCCCGAACGTCTTGGCGAGATCCGGATAGATCGCATTAAATCGTGCCGAATATTCGCTGCCGTAATTCGGGGGTGCAAGCATTCCGCACAGCAAGACTGCAATATGCCTCGCCCTCAACCGGGTCAGAATTTCGGAAAGCGCGGCGCGCGTGACCGCGGGATCTATTCCGCGCAACGCGTCATTGGCGCCGAGTTCGACGATCACCGCCTGGGTCCCTTCGGGAACCGACCAGTCGATCCGGTCGCGGCCGCCGGAGGCGGTGTCGCCAGACACTCCGGCGTTGGTGATCTCGACCGGTATCCCCTTGGATTTCAATGCTTTTTGAAGCCGGTCCGGAAAAGCGGCCGAGGCGGACAAACCGAGGCCCGCGCTCAGAGAATCGCCCAACACCACCATTTTTAAAGGCCTGGCCTGAGCCGACTGCGCTTGCGCTGATCCCGATGTTGTCAAATCCAGGCCCATCATCAGGAAAGCCAACACCAGCATGTGCACGAACACCCGCGCGCGCCTCTCGACCCTGGCCGCGAAAGTGCCATATGACGGACCCATGGACAGTCTCATCGAATCCTCATCATTGACCGGCCTGGAGCCGGACACGATTTCCATCTCGAACGTCAACCTCTCGCTCGGCTCGGGCGCGGCACGGGTGCATATCCTGAAGGATATCAGTCTGCGGGTAGCTCCGGGCGAGGCGATCGGCCTGATCGGGCCGTCAGGCTCAGGGAAGTCCACCCTACTGATGGTGATGGCGGGACTGGAGCGTCCCGACAGCGGAGAGGTGGTGGTCAACGGCACCCCTTTCAATGCCCTCGACGAGGACGCGCTGGCGCGCTTTCGCGGCCGCCAGGTCGGGATCGTATTCCAGTCGTTTCACTTGATCCCGACCATGACCGCGCTTGAAAACGTCGCGGTACCGCTTGAGCTGGCCGGCAATCCCAATGCAGCGGAACGCGCGGCTTTCGAATTGAATTCGGTCGGGCTTGCCGATCGCCTGCATCACTATCCTGCTCAATTGTCCGGCGGCGAACAGCAGCGGGTTGCGCTTGCGCGCGCGCTCGCGCCCGATCCCGCGATTCTAGTGGCCGACGAGCCCACCGGGAATCTGGACGAAGCCACTGGCAAGCAAATCGTGGATCTGCTGTTCGGCAAGCATGACGAGCGCGGGATGACTTTGGTGCTGGTCACCCACGATCCCGCGCTGGCTCAGCGCTGCGACCGCGTGGTGCGGCTGCGATCGGGCCGGATCGACGGCCAGAGCGCGCAGCGCGTTTCCGATCCATGAGCGTTGTAACCCAATCTGTTGCTCGAGCGCCGGTGGCCTGGTTGCCGCTGCGCTACGCAGTACGTCAATTGCGCGGCGGGTTGCGCGGGTTCTACGTTTTGATGGCGTGCATCGCGCTCGGCGTGATGGCGATCGCGGGAGTTGGCTCGGTGGCAGCCAGCCTCGAAGATGGACTGGCGCGTGAAGGCCGCACCTTGCTCGGAGGCGATGTGGCGTTTTCGCTCATCCAGCGCGAGGCCAAACCCGATGAAGTGGCGTTTCTCCGTTCGCGCGGAGAAGTCTCGCTTGCGGCGACGTTGGCCGCCATGATGCGCACGGGCGACGACCGGCTGGCTCTGGTCGAAATTAAGGCAGTGGACGCCGTTTATCCGATGCTCGGGCAGCTAACCCTGCAACCGCAGATGGGCGTTGCGGATGTTGTGGCCGAGCGCGGCGGAGTATTTGGGGCGGCCGCCGATTCCACGCTGCTGGCGCGGCTCAATCTGAAGGTCGGCGACCGCGTTACTATCGGCAGCTCGAGCTTTCAAATCCGCAGCGTCGTCGAGGCCGAACCTGACAAGCTCGCCGGCGGCATCGGGCTCGGTCCACGCTTCCTGATCAGCGAGGCAGGCCTGCGGAGCACGGGGTTGCTGCAGCCCGGAAGCCTGGTGCGCTGGGTTTATCGGCTAAAACTTCCGGAGAGTGCGGCGGACGATCGGGCCGCGGCGGCCCTCATCAGCGATGTGCGAACCGCGCTGCCGCAAGCCGGCTGGGAGATTCGAAGCCGCAGCAATGCTTCGCCACAGCTTGAGCGCACTATCAGCCGCTTCACGCAATTTCTGACCCTGGTGGGGCTCGCTGCGCTTCTTGTTGGGGGTGTCGGAGTGGCGAATGCCATCAAGAGCCATATCGATCGAAGCCGTGACATCATCGCGGCGTTGAAGGCGCTCGGCGCAACAGGCCGTGACGTGTTCACAATCTATCTGACGCAAGTCGTCATGCTCGCCGCAATCGGATCCGCCATTGGCCTTGCCGCGGGCGCGGCGCTGCCGTTCATTATCGTCGGCGTGTTTGGCAAGCTGTTGCCATTGCCCGTAGTGCCGGCGCTGCATCCTGATGAACTCGCGCTCTCGCTAGTTTACGGAGTTCTGACAGCGCTGGCGTTTGGTCTGTGGCCGCTCGGTCGCGTGCACGACGTGCCGGTGGCCGCGCTATTCCGGGAAGTCGTAGTCACCGAATGGCATCGCCCGCGCTGGCGTTATCTGGCGCTCGTCGCGTTCGTGGTCGCGCTTTTGGTGGCCGTCGTGATCGGCCTCGCCTATGACAAGCGCATTGCCGCGGTTTTCGTTGTCTCTTCGATAGCGGTGTTCGTATTGTTGCGCGGCATCGCGGTGGGTGTGATGGAGATGGCGCGACGGCTGCCGCGCACTCGTTTGACCATGCTGCGGCTCGCAATATCCAACATATGCCGTCCGGGTGCGTTGACCCCGTCGGTGGTGATGTCGCTGGGCCTCGGACTGGCCGTCCTGGTTACGATTACCCAGATCGACGGCAATTTGCGGCGGCAATTTTTAGCCGCGCTGCCCGACCGCGCCCCTTCGTTCTATTTTATAGACATACCCAGCAACGAAGCCGACCGGTTCGCCGCATTCCTCAAGCAAACAGCGCCGCAGTCCGAGGTCGAGGATGTGCCGATGCTGCGCGGTCGCATTGTCGCCGCTCGCGGCGTCAAGGCGGAAGACCTGAGGCCCTCGAATGATTCCCAATGGGTGCTGCAGAGCGACCGCGGCCTTAGCTATACCGGCGAAATCCCGAAAGGGTCGAAGCTGGTCGAAGGCCAATGGTGGGGTCGGGATTATAACGGGCCGCCGCTCGTCTCGATCGAAAAGAAGATTGCTGATGGGCTGGGGCTGAAGATCGGCGACCAGATCGTGGTCAACGTCCTCGGCCGCGACATCCCAGCGACCATTGCGAATCTGCGCGCCGTGGACTGGCAGAGCCTTGGCATCAACTTTGTCCTGGTGTTCTCGCCGAACACCTTCAAGGGCGCGCCACATAGCCATATCGCGACCCTGACCGAGACCAATCCGAGCGTCGCCGGCGATGTCGCGATCATCAAGTCGGTCGCTGACACATTTCCGATGGTAACAAGCGTACGCGTCCGCGAAGCTTTGGAAACCATCGGCCACGTGGTCACGAACCTGGTGCTGGCGATCCGCGGCGCCAGCGCGGTGACGTTGCTTTCAGCCGTCCTGGTACTCGGAGGCGCGCTCGCCGCCGGCCATCGGCACCGGGTATATGATGCCGTCATTCTAAAAACCTTGGGCGCGACCCGGGCGCGACTGCTGGGCGCCTATGCTCTCGAATACCTGATGATCGGCTTTGCGACCGCGATTTTCGGCGTCATTGCAGGTTCGCTGGCAGCCTGGCTGGTCGTGACCCGGCTGATGACGCTGAGTTTTATCTGGCAAGCCGGCAGTGCCGCTGGCGTGGTCGCGGCGGCGCTCCTCGTCACGGTAGGGCTGGGGCTCGCCGGCACGCTACTCGCCTTGAACCAGAAGCCCGCGACGGTGTTGCGGAATTTATGACCTGTTAACCGACGCATCCATGGCGGTATGTGGCCGCCATCGGTAATGTCTCAGAACTCGCTGAGTTCGTCTGGGCCAAAGGCCGGGATGCGGAGCGACATTCAGCCGCGCATGGAAGCTTGCGGCCAATGTGTTAGTTTCCCACATGTATCCTACCTGAGACGCCGATTTGATGACGCAAAGTTTATGTCAGCAAGGACGGTATCGGGGATAGCTTTCGTGCCGGCGGCGCAAACCCTTGCGTCCCGGACCAACAACGGGAATTCGACCATGTCGGACCTAGACCGCAACTACGCTTCTCCCTTCGGCCGGGCCGCCGGGCGCATTGATGCCGCGACCGTCGACGCCGGTCTGCGCGCCTACATGCTGCGCATTTACAATTACATGACCATCGGCTTGGCCATCACCGGTCTCGCCGCGCTCGGCGTCTATATGGCGGCCGTGACGGGCGATCCGGCCGGTGCAGCGGCCAAGATCGGCAACGCCTACCTGACGCCGTTCGGCTACGCCATGTTCGTCAGCCCGCTCAAATGGCTGTTCATCCTGGCGCCCTTGGCCATGGTGTTCGTGATCTCGGCCGGCATTGACCGGCTGCGGCCCGCAACCGCCCAGATGCTGTTCTGGGTGTTCTCGGCGCTTATGGGCATTTCGCTGTCCTCGATCTTCCTCGTGTACACGCACACTTCGATCGTGCGGGTGTTCTTCATCACCGCGGCGACGTTTGGCGCACTCAGCCTTTACGGCTACACCACCAAACGTGACATGAGCGGGATGGGATCATTCCTGATCATGGGCCTGTTCGGCATCATCATCGCGAGCCTGGTTAACCTGTTTCTCGCGAGTTCGATGCTGCAGTTCGTGGTGTCGGTCGTCGGCGTGCTGGTGTTCGCGGGCCTGACAGCCTGGGACACCCAGCGGCTCAAGAACGACTACATCTACGGCTATGCTTCGCAGGGCGGTGACGTGGCGGAACGCGCGGCGATCACTGGCGCGCTATCGCTATATTTGAACTTCATCAACCTGTTCACGCTCTTGTTGCAGCTGCTCGGTCAGCGCGACTGAACGCGAAGCTGGCGAAAATTCGAAGCCCCGGCCTTTTGGCCGGGGCTTTTCTTTTGTGCCGGGCAAAAATACTCTGCCCGGCATGTCCTCGCTCGAAATCAGGCCGACAACCGCGGCCGACCTGCCTTCCATTACCGAGATTTATGAACACGCGGTGCGCTTCGGCACGGCAACGTTCGAGTTAATACCGCCGGATCTCCCGGAGATGACACGGCGCTTTCGTGCGCTCATGGATGGCGGCTTTCCTTATCTGGTCGCAACCCTCGATGGCAGCGTCGCCGGATATGCCTATGCCAGCCCATACCGGCCGCGGCCCGCCTACCGTTTCACTGTCGAGAATTCAGTTTACCTGCAACCCGCCGTCCACCGACGGGGGATTGGCCTGCAATTGCTGCAACAGCTGATCGATGAATGTGAGGCGCGGGGCTATCGCCAGATGATTGCCGTGATCGGGGATTCCGCTAACGCGGGATCGATCGGCGTGCACAGGAAATGCGGCTTCGAGATGATCGGGACCCACCCCAATGTCGGTTTCAAGTTCGGCCGCTGGCTGGACACCGTCATGATGCAGCGGGCGCTCGGGGAAGGCGCGTTAACATTGCCTCAAGACCAAGCAAATCAGCGCTAAACGACGGCGAGCTTGCGGTCGATTACCAACAGCACCCGATCTAGTTCGTGGCCGCGCCGCAGGATCAGGCCGCTCGCCGAAATGACGCTGTAGATGCCCTGCTTGCGGGCAAGCCGCGGATCTTTTTCGATTCGATAGATCGGCACTTCGGAAGCTCGGCGGAACACCGAGAACACGGCCCGATCGCGCAAGAAATCAATCGCATAGTCGCGCCACTCGCCGTCGGCGACCATGCGACCATACAGATTCAGGATGCGATTGAGTTCGAGGCGATTGAAAGTCAC
>NZ_DATEPI010000255.1:0-2823 GCF_035273305.1 Bradyrhizobium sp.
GCCGAGGCGACGTTGCGTTGATTGCCGCGCAAACCAGCCCACATCAAAGGCAGCAAAGCCAGAAAACCGAGAAGGGTCCGATATGGCAGCAGCAGATCAAGGGGGTCGCCAATGCGGATACTGCCGATGAGCGGGCTGTAGGCAACGATCCCGATGACGGCCACGACAATAAAGATTGCGATCGCCTCCAACAGATCCCACCTGGAAAAAATACGTAAACGCATCACCGCCCAAAGCAAAATGACGGGAGTGATGAGTATCGTCCCGGCTGCGTCCGCAAGCCACCAGGTAATCCAGGTGACGACAGAATCGGAAAAGCTCAGTTCGTTCGCGAGAATAAATCCTGCCAGCGCCATGGTTGAACTAATTATCGTGGTCGGCGCAAAGGAGATGATGGCGAACTTTGCGACACCGGACGGGGTAACAAGCGTCTGGTGACCATTGGACCAACGATTGATCAGCCAGGTTCCGGCAAACGCAGCAAGGACAGTACCGATTCCAACAGAGCCCGACTCGATGAGCGAGCGGCCGCCGATGAGGTATGGAGAAAGACACCCGACTAAAATCGCGGGCCAAATCCGGTACCCGCGCAGCAGCATCAGCGCGAGCGCGAATCCGGTCGGTGGCCACAACGGTGTCGCGGCTGGATTGATGGCTGGTAACATTAGCGCGGCCTCGGCAAGGCCGATGTAAGCCGCGACGACGATTGAAAGTTCGACCAAGTAGGCTGCAGCACTCCGTGCGCTGCCAAAGGCGGAAACCTTGGCCTTACTAAATCTTGCCCTTTCCATCACAAACCTTTGCCGTGGGGCACCTCAAGTGACAGTCTATAGGGTCAACGGTCGTCGGCGATACACCCAAGAGAGCCGACACATAACTGTCGGGCGAGGAACTCGGCACCAGGTGGGTTGGCGAGGCATTTAGCTCGTAACCTCATTGCACTGCGATCTCGGACAGTTCGCCGTTCCAACTCATCACTTGGACCCGAATTTATCAAACGTGCCGCCCCAGCTGATCGTGACCGTCTGCTGACCGTCGTGCCAGTAGTAATTGGCCTGAATGGTCGAGTTCCTGAGGTGAGCCAGGTCCATCGACAGCCCGATGGGCAAGAACACCTTGCCAATGCCCTTGAGGTCCTTAAGCCCGGTGATGCTATTCACCCTGCCTTTCATGCCGGCGAATCCGTTCTCCGCGTCCGCAAATCGCAGCGAGAGGCGGTTGATCGCTTCAACCACAATCGATCCAACAACGTTGTCGCCGATTGCCCCATTGAGCCAGTCGCGGAACTTCGTCTTGAGCAATAGCTCATTCGCGAGGTGCCCATAAAAGGTCGGCGTAACAACGGCTCCTTCGGGTGTGCTCACGACGAAGCCGCGCTCGTCGATGTGGATATTGCAGACACTTGCAGCGACAGCAGCGTGAAGCGCGGTGAAACTCAGTCGCGTCCCGGTGTCTCCGAAGCCAAGCGAGAGGCGTTGACTGCCGTAGCTGGGGCTGGGCAAGAGCGCCGGTCGGGGTTGCGGCGGAGGGCGCCATTGCTCGCGGAACCCCTCACCGACGGTTGCGCCGAACGAAGCCTTCAAAGCCCAGTGCTTGGGATCTTCCTTCATGCTGATCATGGACGCGTTTTCCGGGCGCGGCCCTCGGGTCGCATCAAAGGACAGAGCACCCTCCCCGGGCTTGGGCGGCTTGGCGCTGCCCGGCAGCTTCATCCGACCGCTCAGCTCGGCCTCGAGATCGGCAGGGTCCACCGCCTCAAACGTGATGCCGTCCAGCGTGTTATTCGCGACGCGCAACGTGCCCGACTTGATATGCTTGGTGATATCGATGGACGGGATCAGATTCCTGCACCGGGACACGATCGCTTCATAGGTCTTCTCTTGTCGCTCCTCCATGCTCGGTCTCCCGCCGCTTCGCGCTATGACCGCGCGGCCAATTCGCGCAGAACCTCATACTGTGGCGTTCCGATCTCGGGCCGCCCCGCACTATGGCCCGCATCCTTCATCAGCATATGCGAGAACGACCTTATGGGGCAATCATATGAAAATACTCCGGCGCCCGCCGGGGTTTGGTTTTGGGAAAATCACAAAGTAAGTACCTCGTCACCAAAGCATCGATCAGCCGTCGAGCTATGGCGCCGTAGAAGAAGTCCGCGGGTTCACGCTGCGAAATGCGAAGGACAATCTATCCAGCCGTCAATCGCGATGAGAAGCATGAGTGCGCTCTCACTAATCTCTTAGCTTCAAAGTCAACAGCGCTGCCGACGCAAGCGAAAGCGCAATACCGAAAATGCAAGCCGTCATAGCGACTGCGCCGCGGAAATTTCAGGTCGAGCAAGCGCCGTTATAATGATGCAACCAACACCACTACAACATCGGCGCCATGCAACAGCTCGCCGCCTCCTCGTCCATTCGCGATCGCAGTGGAATCAAGAATGCCAGCAGCACCCAGCCGAGGACGCTTCATCATTAACCACACCTCTAAAGGTACATGAGTGGCTATCGATTAAACCTTGTGAGTAACGCGCTGTTAAGGTTGATTGGGAAGTCATTCGGAGAATGGGGCCCGTCACTCGAGACGCTCTTAATTCGAATTCGAGGCTTGGTGACGATCAACGCTGGCCTTGGCTATCTCTGCCATGAAGTTTGGTGCGGCGCCAACTTCCGAGCGAGCAGCCGAGGCCGATACTACTGCTTTGCGACGCATTGAATAAACTGACGAGTATGCGCGGCGGAATACGCAGGATTCGACGACATGGAGTCATATGTCTGCCTAATTACAATTTTGGCCGCAGCATTTCTTGGCTGGGTATTGCTTGAGTTG
>NZ_DATEPI010000256.1:0-5947 GCF_035273305.1 Bradyrhizobium sp.
GCGAAGCTGCGCCCGATCGTGATGATCACCTCCAACAACGAAAAGGAATTGCCCGACGCGTTTCTACGCCGCTGCTTCTTTCACTACATCAAATTTCCCGACCATGAGACCATGACGCGGATTGTCGACGTACATTTTCCATCAATCAAGAAACGCCTGGTGGAAGAAGCCTTGCGAATCTTCTTTGAGGTGCGCGAGGTGCCCGGCCTGAAAAAGAAGCCGTCGACCTCTGAATTGCTGGATTGGCTGAAGTTGCTGCTCAACGAAGACATGACGCCCGAAATGCTCAGGGAGCGCGACCCTCGCAAGCTGATCCCGCCGCTGCACGGGGCGCTGTTGAAGAATGAGCAGGACGTGCATCTGTTCGAGCGGCTCGCGTTTCTCAATCGCAGAGAAGTGTAGGACGAATTTGTGTCACGCCGGCGCTTGTCGCGAGCGCCCGGCAAACAGCCGCTGGGCCGCGAACCTCATTCGCAGAAGCGATCTTGCTCATTTTGCCGCTGCACGAAAATTGGCGGAAGTAAGACAGCCTAAAAAGCAAATGCCGGAGTTTCTGCGGGGTCAATTTCGGAATTCATTAACTCGCTCATAAGTAGTCCTTCATCGCCGATACATCTCGGCTCAGATGAGGGAAAATGAATGCAGTGGTTGCTTGACTACTCCGAGAAATACCGGGCGCAACTTCGCCAAGGTCCGTTCTTCACGAGCCTTTCCAAGGCTGACCGGCCCAACGATTTGCAGTGGATCCACCAACTCGTTCACCAGTCACGTGAGTTTACCCAGTCGCTTTGCCTGCGTTACTCGCTGTGCCATGACAAGCGATACCAGCCAATATTTGCTGAGCACGCCGTCGAGGAAGCCGATCATCCCGATCAGCTCATTGCCTGGATGAAAAAGCACGGATTTTTGGACGGAATCGAACCGGGCAGCGTGCCGGCGACTTTCGAGACGATGAATACCTTATCTTTTTGCTGGCGGAGCGCGATGCAAGATCCCCATGACGTACAGGTCATCGCGCTCAATCTGCTCAGTGAAGGTGTTGCATTCGATTTTTATTCGGCCGTGATCCCCGTGCTGGACAAGCTGAAGATTCTGAGCGGGCGATATTGGACCGTGCATGCCGATGTCGACATGCACCATCTGACCATGGGTCTCGATCTTTGTGATGAGGTAGAGCCGAACTCAGCGAAGGGACAGCACTATCATCGCGTGCTGTGGCAATCGGCCAATCTCTACCACCAGATGCTCAGCTCGTGGGTCGGAGAACACGTCGTGCCGATCAAGCAGTTGAACTGAACGAACGAACTCGCAACCCCGTCGAGGAGTCGGCGGGGTTGCGAGGACGAGAGCGCGCAAACGTCGCCTTCAGCCAACCACAATTGCCGCCTCCGGCGGCTTGCGGCCGCGGATCAGATCCGAGGCCTTGTCGGCAATCATCATGGTCGAGGCGTTTAGATTGGCCGAGATCATTCGCGGCATGATCGAGGCATCGATGACGCGCAAGCCCTGCAATCCATGGACGCGCAGCTGGTCGTCGACCACGGCCCATGTGCTGTCGGCCGGGCCCATCCTGCAGGTGCATCCTGGATGGAAGGTGGTGGTGCCGCGCTGCGTGGCTGCGGCGAGGAATTCATCATCGCTTTGCACGTGCGGTCCAGGAAAATCCTCGTATGCGTAGTACGGCGCGAGCGGCGCCGATGCGAGCAGCCGGCGAGCCAGCTTCATGCCCGCGACGACTACGCGCCGATCGAGCTCATCCACGAGATAATTGGTTTGAATGATCGGCGGCGCGAACGGATCGGCCGAACGGGCCCGAACATAGCCGCGGCTTTCGGGGCGCTGCTGCCAGGATGCGACGGTCATACCGGGCTCGTCTTCGAGCTGACCCTGGACGCCTTCCTTGTAGCTCGCCGGCGTAAAAGTCAGTTGCAGATCCGAGCTCTCTGTGGTCTCGCCGGAGTGCCAGAAGCAATAGACCATGGTCGGCGACAGCGATAGCAGGCCGCGCCGCGTCGTCGCCCATTTGATCGCCTCCAGCGCAAGCCGGGCACCGCGGCGGCGTTCGTTGATGGTCTTGATGTTCTTGACGCGCGCGACCGAACGCGGTGCGTAATGGTCCTGCAATCCCTCGCCCACCCCGGGCAGCGCATGGCGCACCTCGATGCCAAGCGAGCGCAGCAAATCCGGGGAGCCCACGCCGGACAATTGCAAAATTTGCGGCGAGTTGTAGGTGCCGCCGGCGAGGATCACTTCCTTGCGGGCATGCACCTCGAATGGCGTGCCACCCCTGCCACCTTTGATATAGCGCACGCCCGTCGCGCGGTTGCCTTCGAAGATGATGTTGGTCACGTGCGCATGGGTACGCACATGAACATTGGGTCGCTTGCGGGCCGGATGCAAAAATGCGGTCGCCGCGCTGACGCGCAAGCCGTTCTGGATAGTTCGCTGGGCATAGGATACGCCCTCCTGAATCGCTCCATTGTAATCGGGGTTGCGGGGAATCCCGAGACTGATGGCGCCCGCCATAAAGGCTTCGCAGAGCGGATCCTTCCAGTCCATGGTCGTGACGGTGAGATTCCCATCACGCCCGCGATAAGCGTCCTCTCCCTCGCCGATGCGCCGTTCAAGGCGCTTGAAGTATGGCAGCACGTCCGAATAACCCCAGCCGCGATTGCCGAGCTGTGCCCAGGTGTCGAAATCCTGGCGTTGGCCTCGGTTATAGATGTGGCCGTTGATCGAGGACGAGCCGCCGAGCGTCTTGCCGCGCGGCGCGTAGATGCTGCGGCCGCCGGTCCAGGGACCCGGCTCCTGCTGGTAAGCCCAGTTGATGCTCTTCATGTGAAAGGTCTTGATGAACCCGGCCGGCAAGTGGATGTAGGGATGCCAATCCCGCGGTCCGGCTTCGAGCAAGCAAATCGTAGTTCCCGGATCTTCGCTCAAGCGGTTAGTCAGCACCGAGCCGGCGGAGCCTGCCCCCACGATCACATAGTCGAACGTATCCATTGGTCTCGTTCCGCCGGGCTAACGCGCCCTCTCGTTCAGCTGATAGTTCAAATGCGCTTTCACCGTCGGCCATTCACCGGCGATGATGCTGTAGACCACAGTGTCGCGCAGCGTGCCGTTCGGTGCAATCTGATGATTGCGCAAAATGCCATCGAGCTTGGCCCCGAGCCGTTCGATGCCGCGCCGGCTCTGGTGATTGAAGAAATGCGTGCGGAACTCGACCGCGATGCAATCGAGTTTCTCGAACGCGTAGCCAAGCAGCAGCAATTTGCATTGTGTGTTAAGCGCGCTGCGCTGCACGCGCTTGGCATACCAGGTCGAGCCAATTTCGACCCGCCGGTTCGGCGCATCCACATTCATATAGGTCGACATGCCCGCGATCTTGCCGTCGGCATCGAACACCGTGAACGGCAACATCGAACCTGCCGCCTGCAAGCCAAGGCGGCGATCGATTTCCTTGCCCATGTCTTCGGGCCGAGGGACAAATGTGTACCACAGCTTCCACAGTTCGCCGTCCTTTACCGCAGCCGTCAGCCCGTCGATGTGATCGTGCAATAGCGGCTTTAGTGCCGCGTGGCGGCCGCTCAGGGTCACCGGTTCAAGCCAGGGCATTTACATCCTCTCCCTCATCCTTGAGGCGCTTGGAATGAGCGCGTCCCGAAGGATGGTCATCAAAGCGATCGGTTCCATGGTTTGAAGATGGCTCGCAAATTCGATGCACCTCATCATGAGGGGTACCGAAAAATGCAACCATCACTTGTTCAGAAAATTAAGCGGCAGGCCGGGCCGCGGCCAGTCCATCGCGATCAGTTCGCCCTTGCCGGATAACGTAATGTAGGCGGTCTTCAGTTCCGGTCCGCCGAAAGCGATGTTGGTGGTGACGCGATCGCCGGTTGGCACCTGTTCGATCAGCGTGCCGTCCGGCGCGATCACGGAAATGCAGCCGGAAACCAGCGTCGCGACACAGATGTTGCCGCTAGCCTCTACCGCGAGCGAGTCGAACATCTGGTAACCGCCGAGCCCAGCGATCGGCTTGCCGCGTTCACCACGATAGATCACGTCCCGCGGCCTGACCTCGCCCGGCGCGGAGAGATCGAAACCCCATAGCCGCGCGGTCGGAGTTTCCGCCACGTACACGGTGTTCTCGTCAGGCGATAGCCCGATGCCATTTGCCGGGAGCATGCCGAACACACCTTCGACGATCTCCTTTGCGCCTGGCTTGATGTAGTAAAACGCGCCGACATCCATGTCGCGAGCGCGGCGCTTGCCGAGATCGGAAAACCACAAGCCCCCGTGCCTGTCGAATACAAGGTCGTTCGGTCCTTTCAGCGGATGGTCGCCGCATTTATCGAACACGGTCTCGATCTTGCCGCTCGCGAGATCGACGCGCTGGATCGATCCTCCGATATATTCGTGAGGCTCCGGCGCTCCGGGCATCATCGTGCCGCGCGATGGTATCCAGCTGAAGCCGCCGTTATTGCAGATGTAGCATTTGCCGTCGGGTCCGATCGCCGCGCCGTTAGGGCCGCCGGGAATCTGCGCGACCACCTCCTTGCGGCCATCGGGCCACACCCTGGTCAAGCGGCGGCCCCGAATTTCGACCAGCACCACCGAACCGTCCGGCATCGCCACAGGGCCTTCCGGAAACTCGAGACCAGTGGCGAGAACGCGGAAATTGGGCATCAAATCCTCCGGGCTGTTAAGCTGCCGGCGGAATCGAAACCTCATCCGCGCGCAACAATTTTCGTTGCGCCATCTATGACAAACCCGATATCGCTTGCCAAGCAATCCCGGGCAAGGAGCCTGCGCAAGGCAGCCCCGCGTTCGCACGGCGGGTCGGCTCGACATCAACCCAACGTGCGATCGGAATTCTGGCCGACCCGTTCCTGATCATCGTCGTGCAGTAGAAACCGCTAGTCCTTGATGGGCACCCAGATTTCGAGGCCGCCCTTTCCGGTAACGGGGTCGAACTTCTCGTCATAGCGTTCGAAGCTCGGCGCGTCCGCCGCCTTCAATCCCGATTCCGGCAGCCATTTATTCCAGATTGTGTTGACGGTGCGGCGAATGCCAGAAATGTGGTCCCGGTGAGTGAACACTGCGTATCGCTGTTCGGGAATCCGTACGGTCGAAAACTCGCGCCGCAGGTCGGAGAAGTCAGAGACTTCGACGCCCGCGATGTAGTCGAAATTTCCGGCGTCGTCACCGTTGCAACATACGCCGTAAGCGACATTGCCGATCCGGCCGGGAATATCCGCCACCGATCGATGAAAACGCTGCCACTGGCCCGGAATGCCGGCGCCGCTCTCGCAAGAATATCGTTCCCCAAGTCCGGCGACGAGCAGCGGCTTGGCGGTCTGGAAACGCGGCGCTTCAATGTTGTCTAACAGGGTTGAATCCATGGTGATCGGCTCCTGAAGTTTAAGAGTATCGAGACGCGTGGAGTTGCGAACCGCTTCGGGGGTGAGGCCAAAATGGTCGCGGAACGCGCGGGTGAATGCTTCGTGAGAACCGTAATCCGCCTCCAGTGCGAGCGTGAGGATATCGGGTGCCCCGTTTGCAAGCGCGCGTGCCGCCTCACTGAGCCGCCGCGCCCGCACGTAGCGGATCACGGACAGCCCCGTCGCGGCCGCGAACGAGCGCACCATGTGAAACCGCGAGATACCGGCGACGCCTGCGATCTCATCGAGGCTCAACTCCTCGGCAAGATGGCTCTCGATAAACCAGAGCGCTTTCTGGGCAGGATTCATGAAAACATCGGCTTTCACTGGAAGCGCGGAAAATTATAATTTTTTCACCAGGCCCGGTTTGACAGTCCTTGCGGGTGAGCTCTGTTTTACCGGATCTAGATCAGCCGGTCGGTTGCTAAAATAGCGGAACCCGTTGCTGGCAACGTCTCGCCAATCGTGCATACTGGTGAGCGCATTCCATCCGACGGCTCACTGAG
>NZ_DATEPI010000257.1:0-2820 GCF_035273305.1 Bradyrhizobium sp.
AACCCAGCCGACAAGAACTCGCTTCGAAACTCGTGGATCGCTTTGCGCTGTGGTCGGGAGTTGCCGGCCTCATTCCAGTGCCTGTGGTGGATGCCGCCACGGTCGCTGGTCTGCAATTGCAAATGGTCCGGCGGATTTCGCAAATCTATGATGTGAACTTCTCCGAAAACATCGGCAAGGGCTTGATTGCCGCCCTTGCTGGCGCGATGGTGCCCGCGACCAGCAGCATCGGTGCCGCAAGTCTGCTCAAGGCGGTTCCGATTGTCGGCACAATCGCGTCAGGCTTTGTCATGCCAGTTCTGGCCTCGGGCGCGACCTTCGCGATCGGGAAGGCATTCATCCAGCATTTCGAAACGGGCGGCACGCTGCTCGATTTCAATCCGCCCGATTACCGCGAATTTCTAAGGAGCCAGAAAGAGCTCTGGGATATTCGCCGTAAACGGCTGCGCACGCCCGCCGCTCCGGCTGCGGCTGCGACGCCCGAAACCGAGCCGACGGCGACACAGCCCTAGTCGCTTTCCATCGCGGCAAAGTAAGCTCGTTGTAGTCGCCGGCGCGTCTTCCTGCCCCGGCGAGAGTTATTCTGCATGGTCGAACTCGTCATATACGTCGCCTTCTGTGCCGTGACCGGTCTCTTCGGTATCGATCGCCGAATGGGGTTTATCGGCACTTTCCTCCTGACGCTGTTGACGACGCCTGTCATCATGATCCCCGTGCTCTTGCTCACGGGCCGGTCCGCCCGTGCGCGGTCGAACGACCGGTTGTAAGGCAATGAGACGGGGGGACCGTATGCGTGCTCTTACAGGCTTGGCCGAGCATGACAGCGTGACCACGGCCGGATGGCCCCTTTCGCGCGGGACATCGGGCTAATGTCGTTCCTGCAGCTCGTCCGGCGCGAAATGCACAGCTCGCTCCCGAAGCTGCTGACGATGTCGGCTCTCGGCGGTGTGAGCACCGCCGCAATTCTTGCCGCGCTCAATACCGGCATGCATGCGACCGGTAGCACACCAGCAACGAGTCTCTGGGGCGTCACGCTTTTTATCGTGTCGCTGTTCCTGTTCGTGAAGACGCAGCTTTATGTGACGGTCACCACCACCGCGGAGATCGAAGCGATAATCCATAAAATTCGACTGCGTCTTATGGATCATGTCCGCCGCTCGGAGTTGTTGGCGCTGGAGGACATCGGGCGCGCGCGTATCGTCGCCGCAATCACCAGCGACACAGCGGTGCTCACACAAGCGAGCAACATGCTGTGCTACACGATCCAGGGCGCCGTGCTGATCTTTTTTGTCGCGATCTATGTCGCGTATCTTTCGATGGCCGCGTTCCTGACCACCATGGCGGTGGTGTTGATTGCAGGCATGATTTTCCATCACAAGAACCGGCAGCTGCTCGACGAAAAGCAGAGGTCTGCCGAGTGGGAGCGGCGGCTGTACGACCGGCTGTCGGATTTCCTCGACGGTTTCAAGGAAATCAGGCTCAACAAGGCTCGGAGCACCGACCTGTTCGAGGATGCGATCGACGTCTCGGACACCGCCGCTGGCATCAAGATCAAGACGCAGACCGAAACTTTCAAGGTCATCGTCATCTCGCAAATCTCGATGTATGTGCTGCTGGCCGCGGTCGTCTTTGTGGCGCCTCAGTTCAGCGACGCCCTCAGCGGACCGTCGCTGACGAAGACCACGACGGCGCTGATGTTCATCGTCGGGGCGTGCTTCGGCCTCGTGCAGTCCATCCCCGTTCTCTTGAACGCGAATGCGGCCGCCGATCGCATCGAGCAGCTCGACGAATTGTTGAGCGACGCTGCCAGCACACCTGCGGAAGAGCGCGACGAGGTCGAACCTCACCGGTTCTCGTCGATCGAAATGCACAACATCGTATTTCGATACGTTGACAAGTTTTCCGACACGACGTTCCAAATCGGCCCGCTCGATTTCACTCTCAGCGCAGGCGAGCTCGTCTTCATTACCGGCGGGAACGGCTCCGGCAAGTCCACGTTTCTGCGCGTCCTGGCGGGCCTTTATCCTCCGATGTCCGGCGAAATCCTGTTCGACGGGCGGCGGGTAAATGACTTCACGCGGGATGCCTATCGCTCGCTGATGTCCGGCATCTTCTTCGACTACCATCTCTTCCAAAAGCTGTACGGCATCAGGGACCCCGATCCGCGGGAGATCGATCAGTTGCTGGCGAAATTCCGACTCGGGGACAAGACCAGCCTGATCAATGGTGAATTCCGCACTCTGGACCTTTCCGGAGGCCAACGGCGACGGCTCGCGCTGATCGTGAGCCTGCTGGAGAAGCGGCCGATCCTCCTGCTCGACGAATGGACGGCCGAACAGGATCCCGAATACCGGCGCAAATTCTACGACGAACTGCTGCCGGACATGTTACGCTCCGGTGCGACGGTGGTCGTTATCACGCATGACGACCGCTATCTCGACGAATTGAATTTGTCCGCCCGCAAAATTCGCATGGAGGAAGGGCGGATCGTGGAAACCCGCATGCTCGGGACATCGGTGCAGTAGGCGTTCGGACAGACGGTATGGCCAGGTACAGAGATTTCCTCGCGAAGGCGCCGGAAAAGCCGCGATCGAGATGGTGGCGTTTCGTTCGGCGTCACATCCCGAGTCTGTCTCTGACGTTGATGACGCTCGTCTTTATGGCGACGCTGCTCTACCCCTATATCGTCATCACCGTTCCGAGCGGCATGGTCGGCGTCCTCTGGAAACGGTTCAATGGCTATGACATTTACTGCTGGTGCTTCGTCGGACGCGGCACCATTTTGGACCCACGCGAGCTGCGCGACGAAGGTCTGCACAT
>NZ_DATEPI010000258.1:0-21553 GCF_035273305.1 Bradyrhizobium sp.
CTGTTGCGCGAATTGCAGCGCAAGCGCGATTTGACTTACATGTTCATCTCGCATGACTTGCGCGTGGTCGCTTCGCTGGCGAGCCATCTTATCGTGATGCGGCATGGGAAAGTGGTGGAGGAGGGTCCGGCGTCCGAGCTGTTCAGGAATCCCAGGACCGATTACACCCGCGCGCTTTTTGCGGCCGCGTTCCGCCTCGAAACCGCGCCCGGCGGGACGGTGGCGACTTGAACCAACTCAGCCCAGCCGCTTGATCGCGGTGATCTCGTAACCGTCGGCGTTGATGCGAGCGACGGCCTCACGAGTGTTTTCGATTACGGTCGCCATATGATGGGCGTTGGCGTGAACGATGCTCTCGCCATCGCGCGCGATCGCCACATGACCTTTCCAGAAAATCAGATCACCGCGCTGTAGGTTGCCGGAGTCCACCGGTCCCAACAATCCGTCAATACTATCTTGCTGCATGTCGCTGTCGCGCGGGCATTGGATGCCGGCAGCGTTGAGCGAGACCTGGACCAGGCCGGAACAGTCGATGCCGAGGCTGGTTTTGCCGCCCCACAGATAGGGCGTCCCGACAAAACGTTCAGCAACCGTGACGAAATCGTCGACGTGCGCATCAATGCCATTGACGTGCTGGCGCGGTACATACCAGCCCTCGCGGGTCAACGCGAATGGCCCGTTCTCGCGCATTACCTTTATCAACGCCCCCATGACGAGCGTTTCGGCTGGCGGCAGTTTGATTGAGGGACCTGGAAAGCCAAAAGTTCGCAACGCTGTGATCTTGTGGCTCGGCTCATCTGCTGGTTTTGCGAGCGCGCGGTCAGGTAGCCAGCCGACATAACCGTCGCTCTTGAGTTGGCCCCATGCGAAACCTTCGCGGTTGCGCTCGTAGATCGTTACGCGTTCGCCTTTCAGGGCCTGCGTCAGCAACGTGGCATCGGCGGATGGTGCCTCTCGCAGCGGCGCGAGAGGCTGCGAAATTTCGAACTCCTCGCCTTCGACGAAGCGCGCCGCCTTGATCTGTTCTTCGAGAAATTTCGCGGCGAGGTCGGGCCGCGCGGGCGTCAGGCGAGGGTCAGCCATAGCGGTTCCCGAGTAGTGCAAAGATGGCGCGCGCGGCCTGGCATTCGCCGCCCTCCGGCCGCGCCGGTTTGGCCGACGGTGTCCAACCGTAAATGTCGACATGCAGCCAGCGTGTGGCATCATCGACGAAGCGCTGCAGAAACAGCGCGCAAGTGATCGAGCCGGCGAAGGTGCCGGACGGAGCGTTGTTGACGTCGGCGGTCTTCGAGTCGAGCCAGGCGTCGTAAGGCGGCCAGAGCGGCAATCGCCACAACGGATCGTTCTCCTGTTGCGCGCAGCGCGCGAGATCCAGCGCCAGCGTCTCATCATTGGTGTAAAAGGGCGGTAAATCCGGTCCGAGTGCGACCCGCGCGGCCCCCGTCAGGGTGCCCATATCGATCAGCAGGTCCGGCTTCTCTTCACAGGCCAACGCCAGCGCATCCGCCAGCACCAGCCGGCCTTCGGCGTCGGTATTCCCGATCTCGACCGTGATGCCCTTTCGCGAAGGAAAAACGTCGAGCGGGCGAAACGCATTGCCGGCAACCGCGTTCTCAACCGCCGGGATCAGCACCCGCAAGCGCAGCTTCAGCTTGGCATCCATCACCAACTGCGCCAGCGCCAGCACGTTGGCGGCTCCGCCCATGTCCTTTTTCATGATCAGCATGCCGGCTGAGGGTTTGAGATCGAGCCCGCCCGTGTCGAAACAAACGCCCTTGCCCACCAGCGTCACCTTGGGGTGAGCCGGATCGCCCCAATTCATGTCGATAAGCCGCGGCGCGCGTGGTGACGCCATTCCGACCGCGTGAATCAGAGGTAAATTTTGCCGCGTCAGATCGTCGCCAATGATGCAGTTGAAGCTAGCGCCGAAGCGCGTTGCCAGATGCTGCGCGGCATGCGCCAGTTGTTCCGGTCCCATGTCGTTCGAGGGCGTGTTGATGAGGTCGCGAGCAAGCGTCGCCGCCTCGGCCAGTCGCGAGATGGCGCTCACGTCAACGCCATCTGGAACTACCAGCCTCACCTCGGGCGCGTCGCGCTTGCGATAGCGGTCGAACCGATAACTGCCCAGCGCAAAGCCGAGCATTGCCAGGCGCGTGTCATGCGCCGCGTTTGCAAAACGATAGACCCCAGCCGGCAGCAAACCGGGCAACTGGCCCGTCCTGAACGGATCGCGAAATTTGCTGTCCGCGTCCTCCAGCCCAAATACGACCTGCGCGATGTTGCCACCCGCAGTGGGCAGAACGAGGCAGGCTCCGGGCTTTGCTGTGAAGCCGTTGGCCATTGCGAATTGCCGGGCTTCTTCGCCGAGCCCGGCGCGAACCGCCTCCCAATTGGCTTTGGTCACGAACGTGATCGGAATGGCGGATCCGACAGGCGCCGTCGCGAAAGCAGAATGCATGCTGTTCTCAGGCTTGGCCGATGAAGGGGGAACCGCGCGTACAGGTTTGCGTGTTTCTACAATGACTTGCAAATGCAAACCAGCCTGAACGCGGGTCGCCAATGGGTACCCCTCCAGGCGAAGATGGCAGTCGGTTCGTCCACCTGGTGCGAGCCAACTGGGATGGCGCAGCGGCTAATTAACCGGCCGTTAGGGTTAACAGTCTATTGCTGGCGACGTTCGGCCCAACCAATTCGCCTGATATCGTGAGTCAAAGTGCCATGCGTCAGCAGTCCAGACTTGCCCGGCTTCTCGCATCCGTTGCCATGGCGGCAAGCTTCACCGCCGGCCTCGGCGGTTGCCAGACGATGTCCGACATTACGGGCTCGATCACATCAAAATCCGACCCGGTAGCAACTGCCGAGACCGATCCGCGCCGCGCGGTCGATGTCTATGGCGAACGCTATCGCGCCAATCCCAAGGACCCGGACGCCGCGCTCGCGTATGGAAAGGCGCTTCGCTCCGCCGGGCAGCGCGCCCAGGCCGTCGCTGTATTCGAGCAGGCAACCATCGCACATCCGAGCAACAAGGCATTGCTCGCCGGGTTCGGCCGGGCGCTGGTCGACAACGGCAACTTCCAGCAAGCGTTCGATGTGCTCAGCCGCGCCCACTCACCCGATAATCCCGACTGGCGAATTCTCTCGGTGCAGGGAACGGCGCTGGATCAGCTCGGCCGCCACGACGAGGCGCGGCGCTATTACGCCAGCGCCTTGAAGATCGTCCCTGAAGAGCCGTCGGTTCTGTCGAATCTCGGCCTCTCCTACGTCCTTTCCAAAGACCTGCCGAAAGCCGAGGAGGTTCTTCGCAGGGCTTATGCCAGCGGCAGAGCGGACACGCGGGTGCGCCAGAATCTTGGTCTCGTCGTCGGCCTGCAGGGCCGCTTCGGCGAAGCCGAAACTATCGTCAAGGCCGATCTGCCGGCCGACGAGGCGGCGGCGAATGTCGGCTATTTGAAAGAGATGCTGAGTCGCAAGGACAATCCTCGCGCGGGCAATGGGTCGATCCCGGTAGCATCCTTTGGGGACCGCCGGACCGAGTGAGCGGGCCGATCGAGCTAGTCCATCAAGATAGAAGTAGATAAGCGCCCGGCGGTCTCTCGCCTGCCCGGGCGATTTACTGCATTGCCGCGACCTTGATGCCGGTCGGTCCGAGGATGACCACGAACAGCACCGGGAGAAAGAACAGGATCATCGGCACGGTCAGTTTCGGCGGCAGCGCTGCCGCTTTCTTCTCGGCCTCGTTCATGCGCATGTCGCGGTTCTCCTGCGCCATCACGCGCAGGCTCTGGCCGAGCGGCGTTCCGTAGCGTTCCGACTGCTGCAGGGCCAGACAAACCGACTTCACGCCCTCGAGACCGGTGCGCTTCGCCAGGTTTTCGTACGCCACTTTGCGGTCCTGCAGATAGGACAATTCGGCCGTCGTCAGGATGAACTCTTCCGACAGTGCGACCGACTGGCTGACGATCTCGGTGCTGACCTTGCGGAATGCGACCTCGATCGACATGCCGGATTCAATGCAGATCAGCAACAGATCGAGCGCATCTGGAAAAGCCCGCTTGATCGACAGCTGGCGCTTGGAGATAGCGTTTTTCAGAAACAGCATGGGCGCCTGCAATCCGAGATAGGCCGCGGCGATGCATATGCCGATCTTGATCGGCATCGACTGTTGCATGTGCGAGATCAGGAACACGTAGAGCAGAGCCGAAACGAAAAACACCAGCGGCGTTACCAGCCGGAAGAACAGGAACGTGACATAGGGCGCCTGGCCACGGTATCCGGCCATCGTCAGCTTTTCGCGCGCAGCCTCCTGCGCCAGCCACTTAGTGAGATTGAAGTCTTCGACGATCTTTGAGACGAGCTGTTTGGGCGTCTGACGCAGCGATACCTTTTCCGTCTTCGACAGGCGATCACGCTCGCGCTGCCGAATCCGCTCGCGCTCGCTGGCGACGGCCTTCATGCGCTTTTGCAGGCCTTCGCCCGCGAGCAGCGGCATGATCAAGGTATAGGCAGTCGCGCTGGCCGCTATCGCGGCGAGCAGCATGGTCATGAAGTGCGCGTCGTGTATCTTGTCGACCAGGAACTGAATCATGCTGCACCGTCAGAAATCGAAGTTGATCATTTTCTTCATTACGAGGATGCCAATGGTCATCCAGATCGCGCAACCGACCAGCATCAACTGTCCCGTTGGATGGGTCCATAGCAGCGAGATGTATTGAGGCGTAGAGAGGTAAACCAGCAGCATGACAATCGGCGGCAGCGAGCCGATGATGCCCGCAGAGGCCTTGGCCTCCATCGACATCGCCTGGATCTTCTCGGCCATTTTCTTGCGGTCTCGGAGAACCTTGGAAAGGTTGCCAAGTGCCTCCGACAGGTTGCCACCGGACTTTTGCTGGATCGCGATCACGATTCCGAAGAAGTTCGCTTCCGGCACCGGCATCCGGTCAAAGAGGCGTGCGCAGGCTTCGCCGAGAGGCATCCCGATCGCCTGGGTTTCGATAATGGCGAGGAACTCGCTCCTGAGCGGCTCCGGTGCATCGGTGGCGACGACCTTGATGGACTCAAACAGCGGCAGCCCCGCCTTGATCCCGCGAACGATGACGTCGACGGCGTCCGGGAGCGATTTGAGAAAGTTCTGTTCCCGCCGCTTTTTCAAATAGCTCAATCCCCATCGCGGTAGGCCGAAGCCGGCGGCGAATGCTAATCCAGCCGCCGCGAGCAAGCTGCCTCCGAGCAGCATCGTGCCGCCGAACGCCACGGCCGCGAGAATGCCCGAGATGACCATGAATTTCTGTGTCGACCAGTTCAAGCCGGCCTGCATCAGGCGCTTGCTAAGCGGGACCCTGCTTTCCTTCTGGCGTCGCGTCTCAAGGTCCTTGAGCGAAGTCTCCACCTGTTCGCGGCGCGAACGCTGAGTCTTGTCGACGTTGCGCGCGGTGGGCTCCGCCTTTGCCACCGAAGCGCGGCGGATCTCCGCTTTTCTCTCCCCGGAAAGAAACGGATAGATAAAAACCCACGCCATCCCGCCGATTGCCGTGGCGGCGAGAAAAGCCAGTGCGAGCGTTTGTATTTTCATGGAACGCTCCTCTAGACTTCCGTCGCGACTTCGGCGGCATCAAGTGCTGCGGCGAGTCGCTTCTCCTCGTTGTAGTATCGGGCGCGATCCCAGAACCGGGGTCGCCCGATACCGGTTGAACGGTGCCGGCCAAGGATGTGACCGTTGGCGTCCTCACCGAGCAAATCGTAAACGAACAGGTCCTGCGTAATGATGGTATCGCCTTCCATGCCCATCACTTCCGTGATGTGCGTGATACGGCGGGAGCCGTCGCGCAACCGGGCGGCCTGAATGATTACGTCGATGGACGCGCAAATCATCTCGCGGATAGTCCGGGACGGTAGTGAAAACCCACCCATCGTGATCATGGATTCGCAACGGGACAGGGCTTCGCGCGGATTATTGGCGTGCAGCGTCCCCATCGATCCGTCGTGACCCGTATTCATGGCTTGCAGCAGGTCGAAAGCCTCCGGCCCGCGGACCTCGCCGACGATAATGCGTTCGGGCCGCATACGCAGGCAGTTACGGACCAGTTCTCGCATGGTGATCTGGCCTTCGCCCTCGATATTCGGCGGCCGTGTTTCGAGCCGCACCACATGCGGCTGCTGCAGCTGAAGTTCGGCGGCGTCTTCGCAGGTAATTACGCGCTCGTCGTTGTCGATGAACTGGGTAAGGCAATTCAGCAGGGTTGTCTTGCCGGAGCCGGTGCCGCCCGAAATGAGGACGTTGGCGCGGCAACGCCCGATGATCTGCAGGATCGTTGCGCCTTCCGGAGAGATCGCGCCGAACTTGACGAGTTGGTCCAGCGTCAACTTGTCTTTTTTGAATTTGCGGATTGTGAGCGCGGGGCCGTCGAGCGCCAAGGGCGGGACGATGGCGTTGACGCGTGATCCGTCGGCGAGGCGCGCGTCGCAGATCGGAGAGGATTCGTCGACACGCCTGCCGACCTGGCTGACGATGCGCTGACAGATATTCAGCAGCTGCTGATTGTCGCGGAAACGTATTCCGGTGCGCTGGATCCGGCCGGCTACCTCGATGAACACGGTGCCGGCGCCGTTGACCATAATGTCGGAGATGTCATCGCGCGATAGCAGCGGTTCCAGCGGCCCATATCCGAGAACGTCATTGCAGATGTCGTCAAGGAGTTCTTCCTGTTCCGCAATCGACATCACGATGTTTTTGATCGCGATGATTTCATTGACGATGTCGCGAATTTCTTCGCGCGCGGACTCGCCGTCGAGCTTTGCGAGCTGGGCAAGATCGATCGCCTCGATCAGCGCGCCAAAGATCGTCGCCTTGACCTGGTAATAGTTTTCTGAGCGTCGCGCTTCCATCACTGGCGGCGGTTTGGCCGGGACCAGCGGCGGCGAAGTGACTATCGGCGATGGCGGAGCAATGGGAGCAGGCGCGCTACTTGGAACAGCCGGTGCCGCAGCGGCAGCTGGTTCCAGCGCCGTCGCGGCAGGCTTTATCGCCCGGGTTTCGATATCAGGTCCGCTACGCTTACCAAACACGACAATACTCCAGGCGGGCTGCCTACTTTGCCCGCAGCTTTTCGATCAGCGGTGACAGGAAAGAACCTCGTGGCTTTTTGGCCTCGCCCCGGCCGGTCAGCCGTTGCGCCATCTGCAAGAACATTTCGGTGGTGCGATGGGTCGCGGAGATTTCCGCGATCATCTGGCCGTTGTTTGCAGCCGAACCGAACATTTGCGGGTCGAACGGTATAGTTGCGATCGGCTCACTTTCGATAGCTTTGGCGAATTCGTTGAAATTGATCTCCGGCCGCTTCGGCACCCCAACCTGATTGAGGCAGTACAGGGGGATGCGGTCGTTCGGCCGCGATGCCTTCAGCAGGTCAAAGATATTCTTGGTGTTGCGAAGATTGGCCAGGTCTGGCGCTGCGACGATCAGTATGTCATCGGCGCTGACCAGGGCCCGCTTGGTCCAGCCCGACCATTGGTGGGGAACGTCCAGCACGATGCAAGGCATGGTCGTGCGAAGCGTGTCGAAGATCGAATCGAACGCGTCGGCGCCGAAATCGTACACCCGCTCAAGTGTCGCCGGCGCTGCCAACAGGCTCAGGTGATCGGTGCATTTCGACAGCAGCCGATCGATAAAGGCTGTGTCGACGCGATCGGGCGAGAACACCGCGTCCGCGATGCCCTGGGCCGGGTCCTGATTGTAGTCAAGACCTGCGGTGCCAAACGCGAGATCGAGATCGGCGACCACTGAATCGAGCGCCAGATCGCGCGCAATCGCCCATCCAACATTGTGAGCCACAGTGGATGCCCCAACGCCGCCCTTGGCGCCGACGACGGCAATGATGCGGCCAACGGCCTTGGCGTCCGGTGTCGAGAACAGCCCACAGATCGAACGCACCACGTCAAGCGCGTTCACGGGCGCGATAACGTAGTCGCTGACGCCGCGGCGAACGAGTTCGCGATAAAGCGCGACATCGTTCACACGCCCGATCACGATGACGCGGGTGCCGGAGTCACATACGGTTGCGAGCTGATCCAGCCCCTTGAGGATATCGGTGCGACCCTCGGTCTCCAGGATGATTACGTTCGGCGTGGGGGCCGTGCGATAGGCTTCGATCGCGGCTGCCATGCCACCCATCTGAATTTTCAGATGGGCTTTGCCGAGGCGCCGGTCCTCGCCCGCTGACTGCACCGCGGCTGCCGTTTCCACGCCCTCGCAAAATGCTTGCACGGACACGCGAGGCGCAGGCGCAATATGATCTTCCAGCGGGGTCGACGTGACGTCCGGCTGCTGTTCGGAATTGTTGCGCGCGTAACTTGTCATTTGCCTGCATCGCTGATTTTGGCCTTGTCGGCTTCGGGATAGCTGGTCGTGGTCGGAGCGCCCTTGCGATACTTCTCGAAGGCGGCCGAGCGCCGCGCCGTATAGGGAGGCGTTTCAGGCCGTGGCTGTACCAGGTCCGCCGGGTTGTCGACCATTGCCGCCATATTGCGCTGATAGGCGCACCCGAAATTGAAATACGACTTGTTTTCGAAATAGCTCTTGTTCTTGATCGAAGGACCGAGATCCTCGGGCCAGGTCCCGCAGGGACCGACGGTGGCGGAGATCTTCGGGTAGCTGAGCCGTATCGTCGCCATCTGGCGAGGATCATCGGGATGATAACGACGCACGATGAGGCCTCGCGGCGGCACGCCGGCGGCAGCTAGCACGGTGTGAATTTCCCGTAACGCATCCGCGGCCGAGCGGGCATTAGGCGTATCGATCGGCAAATCGGCAGTGATCGCTCCCGTCGCCTCGTGCAGCCATGCTTGCCCAAGACCCATCACATCGGTGCGCTGGGAAGGGGAAAGGCCGCCGCGTCCACGACCGACGAATAAGACGATTGACTGATCAGCTTCCTGGACCGCAATTGGATGACGCTGGCGATAATCATCAGGGATACTGGCGGCGGTCACTGCCTGATCCGTATGCGTGCAAGCTCCGAGCAGGACGGCAAGGCCGACAAGCACCCCGGCGATACAGACGCCGCGATTGGAATGGGGGGGCATTTGGGTTGTCATCGTTGATCCTCGTCCCGCCTCAGTCGGTGATGAAGCCATAGGTGCCGCGATAATGCCGCGCTGGCTCGACCCGGCCAGGTACGCCATAGATTCGGTTGATGTTGCCGAACAGATCGGCTTGCGGATCCGACGAACTCGCAAATCCGTCATCCGGTCGCGACAGATCCTTCTGCGCCACCGCCCGCACGACGTAGGGCGTCACCAGCACCATGAGCTCGGTCTGATTGTTGACATAGTCGCGGCTGCGGAAAAGCGCTCCGAGAACCGGCAACTGCGATAGGCCAGGCAAGCCGTTGACGGCCTGCTTGGTTTGTTCCTGAATCAGGCCGGCCATCGCCATTGCACCGCCCGAAGGAATCTCCAGGGTCGTTTCGGCCCGGCGCGTCTTGATCGATGGAATGGTCAGCGAATTCACTGTGCCTTGGGTGACGGCCTGGGACAGCGTGATTGCGTTGTCATTCGACAGCTCGGATACTTCCGTCATCACCCGCAGGCTGATCCGTCCCTCAGTGAGCACCACTGGCGTGAAGTTGAGCGAAATTCCGAACTTCTTGAAGCTGACCTGGGTGGTGCAGACATGGGTGGTAGGATCGCAGCTATAGCCTGCTGGAACAGGAAACTCGCCGCCGGCGATGAATGTGGCGGACTCGCCCGAAATTGCCGTCAGATTGGGTTCCGCCAGCGTTCGCACCACGCCAGCGCTTTCCATCGCGCGAATCGTGGCCTGGACTGATGGAGGAGCACCACCGAATGATCCCTGGGCCAAATTGCCGCCGACCAACGAGCGGCCAAACGCCGTGAATGGATTGGAGTTATTGAAGTTCACAACGGCAGTGCCGTAATTCAATGAGCCGGTCAGGTCGATCCCGAGTTGCTTGATGATCGCACGCTGGACTTCGGCCACCGTAACTTTGAGCATGACCTGATCGCGGCCGCGCACGGCGATCGAGTTGACGACCTTGTCCGCGCCTCCAGCCAAGCGCGCGGCCAGATCGGCCGCCTGCTGCGCTTCGATTGGACTTGATACCGAGCCGGTGAGGATGACGCCATCGCCCAAGCCATCGATTTGGATCGCGGCATTCGGCAACGTTTGTTTCAGTGCCGCACGCACGCCGTTCAGATCGCGTTTCACCGCGATGTCGTAGGCGGCTATTTGCTGGCCCGCAGTATCGAAAAAAACGATATTGGTCTGACCGACGGCCGCGCCGATAATGTACGCGCGTTGCGCGGAGCGTACGACTGCGTTGGCAATCTTCGGATCTGCGACCAATACATCTTTGATGTCGCGCGGCAGATCGATCACGATCGATTTGCCGATTCCGAGCGAAAGGAAACGCGCATTTATCTGGCTATCGCTGACGACGGGCACGCGATAATCGCTCGCCATGACCGGCGTCAGCGCCGGATTTAGCGTCAGTACGGCGACGGCTGAAAACGACAGGGCGCGGACGTGAAGCGCCCGCACTGCCGTCTGAATTCCCCCGCGTCTCATATCGGAATTCCTTTCCGTCACTTTTGGGTCATCGTGGAGCTTGGGATGCCGTAGCGAATGACGCTGACGGTTTCACTGCGCCTCCCGGTCTGATCGTTGATTGTGTTCTCGACCATGTTGATGTCGGCGATGCTACGCAGCGCCAGCGCCAGCGTGCCGGTCTGGCGCGCGCGGGCGAGCGTCTCGGCCTGTTCGGGCCGCAGCTCCAGAGTCACGGTCTTGCCAACTACTGCATTCTGGCCGTCCTTCTCCTTGGGTGCCTGGTCGATCGCGAGGACGCGAACGTTGGAGAGGATGATTTCCGAAACAACGATATCCGGCGCATTCGCCGTGCCGGCATTCTTCTCGTGTTTTGAAAGGATGACGTCGACCCGATCATTGGGCAGAATGAACCCGCCAGCACCGGTTTCCGGAGAAATCTCCGTTGAGATGGCGCGCATGCCGGTGGGCAGGATCGCCGCCATGAACCCGGAGCCGTTGCCCTTGACCAGCTTCGGATCCCTGATCGGCTCGCCCGCGATAAAGGGAGCCCGTGCGATCGAGCCGGCGATCTGGGTTGTGGCATCGGGGCGCTCATTGCGCCGAATAAAGGTGTTGCTTGCCGTTGCCGCGGGCCAGGTCTGCCAAATCATGTCTTCAGGCGTGACGGTCTGGCCAAGGCCGATGTCGGACTTGGCAACCAGAACGTCCACCGTCGGCAGTTGCGCCGCTTGCGTGACCGCCGCTGGTCTGTCTGACATGCTCGCAAGGTAAGCGGCAACGCCGCCAGCGCCGATAGCGATGGTCAGGACGACAATGCGCGCGTTCTTCATACGCTTCACTTTCCACAAACGCCGCGACGGTTCCGGCCGCCGTGATGGGAGTTGACCAGCTATTCGTCAAAGCATGGTTAATGAGGCGTATCTAAATCAACTTAACGCCGGGTTTATCCGGTCGGATCAGCCAAAGGCGAAGTGGGCGAGATCCACGGCCTTGATCCATTCCGTTTCGGGATAGACCGTCAGTGCGCCGATCGCGAGCGCGATGCCGTACGGAATCCCGCTCTCTTTCGCATGCAATTTTATCAGCCAAGGTTGGCCAGCGAACTGGTAAGGCAGCGGCCATTGGCGGAATTGCAGCAACAGTAACGTCAAGGCTCCGCCGAACAGCGAGGCATAAACCAGATACTCCAGCAGATGGCCGAAGCCGAACCACAGCGCTGCACCAGCCGCGATCTTGGCATCGCCACCACCGACCCAGCCCATGGCAAAGCAACCAAACGCGACAACGAGCACAGCCACTCCCGCACCAAGGTGAGCCAGCAAATCGGACAGGGGCATTCCGCTCATCAGCGCGAGCGCCAGAAAGCTCGCCGCCAATGCCACTGAAACCCGGTTCGAGATCGTCATCGTGAAAAGATCGCTCGCCGCGGCAAACGCCATCAGAGCGGGGAACAGCAGAAGGCGCGCGATGTCCAGAATCATGGCTTTAAGGAAGTCGTGTGGCTGACGCGAGGTCGCAGCATCGTCCAAACTTAGTGGCGAGAAATGAACAATCGGAAAACGGCCCGCGCCTCACAACATGCTGCCAATCCGCGCGGCGAGAAAGAAAAGCGCCAGCGTCAGCGCAAGGCAAACGAGCTCTATGCAAATTCTATCTTGGCCGGAAATTCTACTTGCCGCGGCTGAGGCGGCATCGCGCTTACGCATCGTTTTACGCCACTACATCACTCATAAATGACAAAGGCCCCGGACTGCCCAGGGCCTTCGTTGCTCATCATTCCGCTTCGCTTATTTCAGCGAGCTGTTGATGTTGCTAAACTTGGTGTTCAGGTTCGTGCCGAGGCCGTTGACGACGGCAATGATCGCCAGCGAAATGCCCGCTGCAATCAAGCCGTATTCGATGGCGGTGGCGCCGGACTGATCCTTCACGAAACGCGCAATAAGGTTCTTCATAGATAGCTCCATGTGTACACGTGGCTGGTCGAACTACGTTTGGTCTTGCCGGCGTTCTCAGCACCGTGACCATGGCTCACCCTAAAGTCGCGAGCCTTGCGGCACAGTTAATTCGACAAAGTAAACACTGCTACAATGGGCTCTTCTTGAGCACAGTAAATTTGGAATTAAGGCCCTTGTTACAATGCAATCTCGTTTTCTTGACAGCCGCCGCATCCGCGCAGCCGCGCATGTATTCATCGCTCCTTAAACGTCGCGGCGTACGCGTAGTACATCGTAGCTTGGAGGGGCCATGTCCAATTTACCGCTCGAACTCGTCCAGATGCTCGGCGGGACGATTGCTAAGGTGGTGCCCATCACGATCGTGCTTGCCCTGGTATTCTCGGTGCTCACGCATTTTTGGGCTTGCAATCCCGGGACGCCCTGGTGGCGCAAGCGTGAACTGATCACCGATATAGCCTATTGGTTCTTTGTGCCGTTGTTCGCGCGCGTGTTGCGGATTGGTCTGCTGGTGCTCGGCGCGGGCGTCGTCTTCAATATTCATGACGCGGACGAACTGATTGCCTTTTACGACAACGGCCATGGTCCACTCTCCGAACTGCCGCTGTGGGCACAGGGACTGTTGTTCGTGATCCTGGCGGACTTCATGCTCTATTGGCTGCATCGCCTGTTTCACGGCGGCGGATTTTGGAAGTATCACGCCATCCATCATTCGTCGGAACAATTGGATTGGATCTCGGCCGCGCGCTTCCACCCAGTGAACCTGTTTCTCGGCACCATCATGGTGGATGTCATCTTGCTGATGGCGGGCATATCGCCGAACGTGATGCTTTGGGTTGGCCCTTTCACGACGTTCCATTCGGCGTTCGTCCACGCCAACCTGAATTGGACGCTCGGCCCATTCAAATACGTGCTGGCGACGCCGGTGTTCCATCGCTGGCATCACACCGCGCTGGAAGAGGGCGGCAACACCAACTACGCCGGGACTTTTCCACTCTGGGATTTGCTGTTCGGAACGTTCCGAATGCCGGAGAACAAGCTGCCCGACAACTATGGCAAGGATGAACCTGCGATCCCCTCGGAGATTGGCGGACAGCTGGCTTACCCGTTTCGTCAATTGTAGTGCGGTGACGTTTGTCACATGCGTATTTGCAGTTCCTTCACGAATTGGCGGCTAGATTGGTCTCGTCGGGTGCCGGCTAATGGCGTGTTGCCTTTGTCGGCCTGTCAACGCCCCGAGGAAGAGTATGTCGTTTAGTTCCTTGCGTAGCCGCACGCGCGCGTCGCTCAAATTCCTCCCCCTCGCTCTGGGCATTCTGTTGTGCCCGGCCGCAGCTCTCGCCGAACCCTCGGCGGACAGCATCGCCGTTAATGTGGACCAGGCAAAACTGGTCAAGCTTCCGACCCGGGTTTCGACCATCGTGGTCGGAAACCCGCTGATTGCAGACGTTACTCTGCAGACCGGCGGAATTCTGGTGGTGACCGGAAAAGGTTACGGCGCGACCAATTTTATCGCCATGGACCGCAGTGGCGAAATCCTGGTGGATCGGGTGATTCAGGTCGAAGGCCCCACCGATCAGCTTGTAACGGTTTATCGCGGCGTCGAGCGCGAATCCTATAGCTGTATGCCCGTCTGCCAACGGCGAATCACGCTGGGCGACGGCGAGCGTTACTTCAAATCCGCCATGGATCAGGCTGGCTCGCTCAACAACCAGGCTACCGGGACCGCCGCGGCCGCCAAGGCCAACTAAGGCTTATCCGCTTCCCCTCGGAGCTTGCAGCGCTCTAGCTTGCAGCGAATCGTTTCGGCGCCCGCACGCGCATCCACGACATCGTTAAGCAACGGTTAACCGGCGGCCCGTTCCGCTTCTTGTTGCTCAAGCACTTCAACGATCGGTTTCGGTTACTTGTTGCGGGAATGATTGCTGCCGGAGGTTTCGTTGCAAAAGACGTTGCGCCACTTTCGCCGCAAACAGAAAAAGGCCGCGCGATCAGCACGGCCTTTTCTATTTGTCTGAACTTCTCAGCCCCGCTCTCGCGAGTCGTACGCAGGAAATTCGTTTACCCGGCGGCGCGCAGGTTGTCGGCCGACGACTTGCCAGAGCGGCGATCGGCTACGATCTCGTAGCTGATCTTCTGGCCTTCGCGCAGCGTTCCCAGACCGGCTCGCTCTACCGCGCTGATGTGCACGAACACGTCGTTGCCACCGTCGTCCGGTTGAATGAAGCCGAAGCCTTTCGTTGCGTTAAACCACTTCACGGTTCCCATGCTCACGGGATGGTCCCTTCTAAAGATAGACATACTAGAAACCTGCTTTCGGCAGGCTGGTGAAATCGAATTTTTGGAAGGGTCGTCAGCGTCTAAACCGGCTGTACCGGTGGATAGCTAATGTCGTCCGGCCGAAAATCGATGCATCATATTATTCCAAACCAGCCCCCAAAACAATGCTGACATGCACGATTTTTGGCGGCAGATGCGCTGACCGCAAGCTGCCGCCGCATTGACATGATTTCGTCACGCGCAACTTGGTCGTGCGGTAATTCGGCTACCTACGGCGGAATTGACCGCGTGGGGGCGCCCCTCGCGGAGCTCCACCGCCCGGTCGTTCGTCCTTGTGCCGGAAAATGAGGCGGCCTTTTTCCAGGTCATACGGCGACATTTCAATCGTGACCCGATCGCCAGCCAGCGTCTTGATCCGGTTCTTCTTCATCTTGCCCGCGGTGTAGGCCACGATCTCGTGTCCTGCGTCGAGCTGCACGCGGTAACGCGCGTCGGGGAGGATTTCGGTGACCAGTCCTTCGAACTGGATTAGCTCTTCCTTAGCCATGTTTCTCTCCAGGTCGATCGACGGCTAGCGTGGTCTTTGGGTGCGGTTGGGTCGAGTGTTCGGACGGCTTTCGCGATGCAAGAAGGCGACGCCTTGCATTCCTTCAGCCTTGCCGCCGCCTTGCGACGACGAAGATGGACGCATCGGCTCATGCCGGTTGGCCTCGTGGCGAGTTTGCGGAGCGCCATTATTACCACCTGGACGGCGTCGACGGCGAGGCCCTTTCGATCCCGGCGCTCCATCATTTGCGCGGGTTCCATGTACGCGCGGCGCAGAGCGCGGCCCGCGATGTTGTGAAGGCGCCGGCGCTGCTTCGCGCTGACCGGGCGTGCGTCGGTCCTCACGGGGCAACGCAATGCGGATCAGCTTTTCGATGTCGCGCAGATAGGACATCTCTTCGCCTCCCGCGACCAGCGAGATCGCGATGCCATCGGCCCCGGCGCGCGCGGTGCGGCCGATGCGATGGACGTAGGTCTCGGGCACGTTCGGCAGGTCGAAGTTGACGACGTGGCTGATGCCGTCGACGTCGATCCCGCGCGCTGCAATGTCGGTCGCGACCAGAGTGCGGATCTGGCCGGAGCGAAATGCCGCCAGCACGCGCTCGCGATGATTCTGCGATTTGTTGCCGTGAATGGCGTCGGCAGAAATGCCTGCCCTTGCGAGGCCTTTCACGACCTTGTCGGCGCCATGCTTGGTGCGCGTAAATACCAGCGCCCGATCGACCGGCTCCTGTTGCAGTAGTTGCGCTAAGAATGCGGGCTTTGCAGAGTGGTCGACCTGAATAATCCGTTGCGTGATGCGATCGACCGTCGATGCAACGGGCGTCACCGCGACCCGCGCTGGATCGCGAAGCATCTGGTCGGCGAGATCCGCAATATCCTTCGGCATTGTCGCCGAAAAGAAAAGCGTTTGGCGCCTGACCGGCAATTTGGAAACGATCTTCCGGATGTCGTTGATGAAGCCCATGTCGAGCATGCGGTCGGCCTCGTCGAGCACGAGAAACTCGACATTGCCGAGCCTCAGACCGTTGCTTTGCACGAGATCCAGCAAGCGTCCGGGAGTGGCCACCATGACTTCGATGCCCTGCATGACCGAGCGGACCTGGCGCCCCATTGGCACGCCGCCGATCGCAAGCGCCGAAGTCAAACGCATATGGCGTCCGTAGGCGTTAAAGCTTTCGAGAATCTGTCCGGACAATTCACGGGTTGGGCTGAGCACGAGAACACGGCAGGCTTTGGGCTGCGGCTTGATGCGATGCTCGAGGATGCGATGCAGTATCGGAAGCGCAAAAGCTGCGGTTTTGCCAGTACCGGTTTGCGCAATGCCAACGACGTCGCGTCCGGCGAGCGCTAGGGGAATCGTTTGAGATTGGATGGGAGTGGGCGTGACGTAGTTCTCTTCCTTGAGCGCACGCGAGATGGGATCGGCAAGGCCGAAATCCTGAAAGGAGGTCAAAAGTCTGGTTCTTTCCATCAAAAAGGCAGGCGCCCGGCCATGTCAGCCAGGAGCGCGCGAGGGCGTCTGAGACACCCGCGTGTTTGGGGCGTCGGTTTTGGTTGGCTGGAAGGGGCAAGCCAGAAACCGTTGGACGGGATCAGAACACGCGGCTCGCAATGACCCGGTGATTCCTGGGTCGTGGTGCTCATATGGAACAGGAACGAGGCGCTTTCAAGGTGAATCGCCTGATAAACCGTTCGAGCAGTTAAGAAAAAGCGCGAAACGCGGGTCTTTGCCGGAAAAATAGACACATACCTCAAGCTGCCTAAATAACGTACAATATGGCGAAGCGCTGGACATTTGCTCCGTCTAAATCTTAGGCAGCCGCAGTACCGGTGCGCCGGGCGGTCCTGAATTCCCGATCAGGCTCAGTCGGTTGAGCCGTTTTCAATGCATGGCACGGTTCTTGCGATTCCGTTAACGCAGACGGCCGTGGGGCCGTTCGCAGCGTCTAACGTCTGCGTCAGGGAGATCACACCTCATGCTTATTCAACCAACTCACGACATGGCGAGGCCTATGAGCCGCCGTCGCTGGCTCGCAGCCGGCGCTGGGCTGATTTTGGGCCTCGCCGCCTTCACCTCCGCGAAAGCGGCGGACGACACCATCAAGATAGGCGTTCTTCACTCGCTGTCTGGCACCATGGCAATCAGCGAAACCACCCTCAAGGACACCATCCTTTTTCTAATCGATGAGCAGAACAAGAAGGGCGGCGTGCTTGGTAAAAAGCTGGAGGCGGTTGTCGTCGATCCCGCGTCGAATTGGCCGCTGTTTGCGGAAAAGGCCCGTGAGTTAATCACCAAGGACAAGGTTGCGGCGGTGTTCGGCTGCTGGACCTCGGTCTCGCGCAAGTCCGTGCTGCCAGTGTTCAAGGAACTGAACAATATTCTGTTCTATCCCGTGCAATACGAGGGCGAGGAAAGCGAGCGCAACGTTTTCTATACCGGCGCGGCGCCGAACCAGCAGGCGATTCCTGCCGTCGATTATCTGATGAAAGATGAAAAGGTGAAGCGCTGGGTACTGGCTGGCACCGACTACGTCTATCCGCGCACGACGAACAAAATCCTCGAGGCGTACCTGAAGTCGAAAGGCGTCAAGCAGGATGACATCATGATCAACTACACGCCATTCGGTCATTCCGACTGGCAGACGATCGTCGCGGACATCAAAAAGTTCGGCTCCGCGGGCAAGAAGACGGCGGTGGTTTCGACGATCAATGGTGACGCCAACGTTCCCTTCTACAAGGAGCTAGGTAACCAGGGAATCAAGGCTACCGACATTCCCGTCGTCGCCTTCTCGGTGGGTGAAGAAGAACTGGCCGGCATCGATACCAAGCCGCTGATTGGTCACCTCGCCGCCTGGAACTACTTTGAGTCCATCAAGACGCCTGCCAACGAGAAGTTCATCAAGGAATGGCAGGCGTACACGAAGAACCCCAAGCGCACGACCAACGATCCGATGGAAGCGCACTACATCGGTTTCAACATGTGGGTTAAGGCGGTCGAAAAGGTGAAGTCCACCGACCCCGACAAGGTGATCGATGCGCTGCCTGGCATCGAAGCGCCGAATCTGACCGGTGGCGTCTCCAAGATGCTGCCCAACCACCACATCACCAAGCCGGTGTTCATTGGCGAGATCAAGGGCAACGGCCAGTTCGATGTGGTGTGGAAGACGCCCGGGCTTGTTGCCGGCGACGCCTGGTCCAAGGAGCTGGACGGGTCAAAGGACCTGATCGGCGACTGGGTGGGCAAGAAATGCGGCAACTACAACACCAAGCTCAACAAGTGCGGCGGTCAGGGTTCCTGATCGAAACCTGACGCTACAAATCCGGAAGGCGGCGATGTTCGCCGCCTTCCTTCCGCCTCTGCCGGGGTCGTCCAGTGCTTACCAGGTTCTGCAGACAAATCCGCGCGCTCCCATTTGCCGCGCTGCTGATCTTCGCCACCGTACTGCCGGTCATGGCGGGGCCGTTTGAAGACGCGGTTGCGAAATTCGCAAACGACGAATTCTCGGACACCGATGAGGCGATCGCCACGATTGCGACCAGCGGCAATTCGCGTGCCTACGCGATCGTTAGCGCGCTGCAGGATGGCCGGCTAAGCGCCGACCCCGATACCAAGAAAGTCTACATCACCCAGTCCGACGGCAAGAACAGCGATGCCTTGACCGGCGCGCCGGTCACCAGCATTCCCGATACTGCCGCTCCCGTCCGGCTTAACAATCGTCTGCGCCGCACCGTCGAGGCTGCGCTCGGCGCTCTGACGCTGCAGTCACCTGATCCAGCCAAACGCATCCAGGCCGCCCAATCGGTTTTCAAGGCGCACGATGAAGCCATGCTACCAGCGGTCGATAGCGCGCTGCAGAAGGAAACCAACAAAAGCGCGAAGTTGGCTTTCAGCGAGGCGCGCGCTGCGATCCTGCTGTTCAAGGAAGATGCGACCGATGCCGAAAAGCTTGAAGCGATCGCGACCATCAAGGCACGGGGCGATCAGGAGGCGCTCGCGCTGCTGGTTGGGTTGAGCGGCGAGCAACCGCCAGCGATCGCCCGCGCCGCCGCCAATGCGACGGCTTCCATTCAGAGCAACCTCGCAATGTGGTCGGCGGTGCAGAATGCCTGGTATGGCATGTCGCTCGGCTCGGTGCTGCTGCTGGCGGCCATCGGCCTTGCGATCACTTTCGGCGTCATGGGCGTCATCAACATGGCGCACGGCGAGATGCTGATGATCGGGGCTTACGTCACATTCGTCGTGCAGGAAACTATCCGAACCAGCTATCCCGGGCTGTTCGATTATTCGCTGCTGATCGCCGTGCCGCTGGCCTTCATCGTCGCCGGTGCGATCGGAATCCTGATCGAGCGCAGCATCATTCGCTTTCTCTATGGTCGTCCGCTCGAGACACTGCTGGCGACATGGGGGCTCTCGCTGGTGCTGCAGCAAGCCGTGCGCACCATCTTCGGCCCGAACAATCGCGAGGTGGGCAATCCTTCCTGGATGAGCGGGGCGTTCGAAATCGGACAGATCACGATCACTTATAACCGGCTGTGGATACTCTGCTTCACCTTGGCCGTGTTCGGGCTGCTGCTTGCGATGCTGCGATACACCTCCTTGGGACTCGAGATGCGCGCGGTGACGCAAAATCGCAGGATGGCGGCGTCGATGGGCATTGCCACCTCGCGCGTCGATGCGCTCACGTTCGGGCTAGGCTCGGGGATTGCGGGGATTGCCGGCGTGGCGCTGTCGCAGATCGACAATGTCAGCCCCAATCTCGGGCAGAGCTACATCATCGACTCTTTCATGGTGGTGGTGTTCGGCGGCGTCGGTAATCTCTGGGGCACCCTGGTCGGCGCCTTTACGCTCGGCATCGCCAACAAGTTCATGGAGCCGGTTGCAGGTGCCGTGCTCGGCAAGATTGCCATTCTGGTCCTCATCATCTTTTTCATCCAGAAACGCCCGCGCGGTTTGTTTGCGCTCAAGGGACGGGCGGTGGAAGCATGATGGCGCACGTGTTGACGCGTTCTCTGGACCGTAGCGCAACCGTATTCGTGTTCGTAGTCGCCGCGCTCGGCGTTCTGGTCCCGCTCTCGAACCTGCTGCTGCCGTCCGGTTCGCCCTTTCAGGTACCGACTTATCTGGTGGCGCTGTTCGGAAAATATGCCTGTTACGCGATTCTGGCGCTCGCGATCGATTTGATCTGGGGCTATTGCGGCATTCTCTCGCTCGGCCACGGCGCTTTCTTCGCACTCGGCGGCTACGCCATGGGCATGTACCTGATGCGTCAGATTGGCAGCCGAGGCGTTTACGGCAATCCGATACTGCCGGACTTCATGGTCTTCCTGAACTATCCAAAGCTGCCGTGGTATTGGAACGGCTTCGACATGTTCTGGTTCGCGGCGATGATGGTCATTCTGGCGCCCGGCCTTCTGGCATTCTGCTTTGGCTGGCTGGCGTTTCGTTCCCGCGTTACCGGCGTCTATCTCTCGATCATCACACAAGCGATGACCTACGCTTTGCTGCTCGGGTTCTTCCGCAACGATTTCGGGTTCGGCGGCAACAATGGCCTGACCGATTTCAAGGATATTCTGGGCTTCAACGTTCAGGCCGACGGCACCCGTGCGGCGCTGTTTTCGTTGAGCTGCCTTGGGCTCATCACAGGTTTTCTAATTTGCCGCGCGGTCGTCACCTCCAAGCTTGGCAAGGTTCTGATTGCGGTGCGCGACGCTGAATCGCGCACGCGGTTTCTGGGCTACCGCGTTGAATCCTACAAGCTGTTCGTATTCACGCTCTCGGCTTGTATGGCAGGCGTCGCCGGCGCGCTGTATGTGCCGCAGGTCGGCATCATCAACCCGAGCGAGTTCGCCCCGGGTAATTCCATCGAAGCGGTGATCTGGGTGGCCGTTGGCGGGCGTGGCACCTTGATCGGTGCGGCGCTTGGCGCCGTTCTCGTCAATTATGCGAAGACTTTTTTTACTTCGGGTTCGCTCGCACCGTACTGGCTGTTCATGCTCGGCGCAATGTTTATCCTGGTGACGCTGCTGTTGCCGAAAGGAATCATCGGGACATTGAATGCCTGGTGGGAGCCGTGGAAGACGCAACGGCTCACGACTGCGGCGAACTCCCTCAGTGCCGCACGGGAAGCCGGCATCAGCGAATCTGGGATGGCGGAGTAGCAGATGAATGTCATGGACACCCGGGCCACTTCCGCGCTGCTCTATCTCG
>NZ_DATEPI010000259.1:0-3597 GCF_035273305.1 Bradyrhizobium sp.
CAGGCCTGCGGTTCTGGCTCTATCGCGATGGACTTTATGATCGCGAGATCGTGCAGGAAGAAGGCAAGGCCGTTCACCCGAACTGGTACATGCACGGATTGTTCGCATGATGACCCGGGCTTACGCGGAAATCGGGATCACGACGAACTTCTCATTCCTGCGCGGAGGATCGGATCCGCGAGCTTACGTGCATGAAGCGGGCGAGCTGCGCCTTCCCGTCATCGGCATCGCCGATCACAACACGCTGGCGGGCGTGGTGCGGGCTTACAAGGAACTCGAGAATCCATCCATCAAATACAAGCCCAGGCTTCTGATCGGATCGCGTCTCGTTTTTATGGACGATACGCCGGATATTCTGGTTTATCCCCGCGATCGCGCGGCTTACGGCCGATTATGCCAGTTGCTCACTCGCGGAAAGCGGGGAGAAGACACCGAGAAAGGCGAATGTCATTTGAAGGTCGCTGACCTCCTGGAATTCGCAGAAGGTCAGCTTCTCGTCCTGGTGTTGCCACATCGTTTCGAAGCGGAGAAGGCGCTGGCTATTCTGGGCCGGCTGAAGGCAAGCGTCGCAGATGGCGTATGGCTCGCGGCGAGCCTGCTGTACCGGGGCGATGATCGACGTCGTCTGGCGCGACTTCATCATCTTGCCTCAAATGCCGGCGTGCCACTGCTGGCGACCAATGAAGTGCTGTATCATCATCCATCGCGCCGCCCGTTGCAGGATGTCCTCACCTGCATCCGCGAGAAGACAACCATCGACGCCATCGGCAGGCGCCTTGAAGCCAATGCGGAGCGCCACCTCAAGCCTGCCGAGGAAATGGGGCGACTGTTTCGCGACATTCCGGAGGCGATCGGGGAAACCATGCGGTTTGCCGGCCGCATCCATTTTTCGCTTGATCAACTTAAATATCAATATCCCGACGAACCGGTGCCACCGGGGAAGACCGCACAGCGTCACCTGGAGGATCTGACCTGGCAGGGTGCGCACAAAAGATTCCCCATCCGGATTTCACCCAAGACCAAAAAAGTTCTTCACAAGGAACTGCGCCTGATCAGAAAACTGAAATACGCCCATTACTTTTTGACCGTGCACGATATCGTCCGTTACGCGCGCGAGCACAAGATTCTTTGTCAGGGCAGGGGATCGGCGGCGAACTCCGCCGTTTGCTATGTGCTCGATGTTACCTCCGTCAATCCCACCAAGGTCGATCTGTTGTTCGAGCGATTCATTTCGAAGGAACGGCTCGAGCCGCCCGACATCGACGTCGATTTTGAGCATTCGCGGCGTGAGGAGGTGATGCAATATGTCTATCGGCGATATGGCCGGCATCGCGCCGCAATTATAGCCACGGTGATTCATTACCGGCCCCGAAGCGCAATTCGCGATGTTGGCAAGGCGCTCGGACTGACCGAAGATGTAACAGCGGCGTTGGCGGACACGGTTTGGGGAAGCTGGGGCGATGACCTCAAGGAAACCCAGGTCAGGCAGGCGGGGTTCGATCCGCAAAACCCGATGGTCGTGCTTGCGGTGGAACTGGCAACCGAGCTGATCGAGTTTCCGCGGCACCTGTCACAACATGTCGGCGGTTATGTACTGACGCAGGACCGACTGGATACGTATGTTCCGATCGGCAATGCCGCGATGGAGGACCGCACCTTCATCGAATGGGACAAGGACGATGTCGATGCGCTGAACATGATGAAGGTCGATGTGCTGGCATTGGGCATGCTGACTTGCATCCGCAAATGCTTTGACCTCATCGCGGATCATAAAGGCCAACGGTACGAGTTGGCGACCATTCCTCAGGATGAGAAGCCCGTCTATGACATGCTTTGCCGGGGCGAATCGGTCGGCGTCTTCCAGGTCGAGAGCCGCGCCCAGATGAACATGCTGCCGCGCCTGAAGCCTCGGGTCTTTTATGATCTTGTGATCGAGGTTGCTATTGTGCGTCCGGGCCCGATCCAGGGCGACATGGTTCATCCGTATCTGCGCCGGCGAAATAATCAGGAGCAGGTGAGCTATCCGTCACCATCGCCCGCGCACGGTGACAAGGATGAACTGCGCAGGGTTCTGCACAAAACGCTTGGCGTGCCGCTGTTCCAGGAACAGGCCATGCGCATCGCGATCGAGGCCGCGAAATTCACCCCTGAACAAGCCAACGGTTTGCGTCGCGCCATGGCCACGTTTCGGAATGTAGGCACGATCGGAAAATTTGAAGCACAGATGATCAACAACATGATCGCGCGTGGCTATGATCCTGAATTTGCAAAGAATTGCTTTGATCAGATCAAGGGGTTCGGAAGCTACGGTTTTCCGGAAAGTCACGCCGCGAGCTTTGCGCAACTCGTCTATGTTTCCTCATGGCTGAAGCATTTCCATCCTGATGCATTTTGCTGCGGGCTGCTGAATTCGCAGCCGATGGGATTTTACGCGCCCGCTCAGATCGTGGGCGATGCTCGCAAGAACGGGGTCGAAGTGCGTGAGATCGATGTCTCCTTCAGTTATGCGCAGAATACGTTGGAGGAGAACAGCGGGAGTTATCACGCGGTGCGACTCGGCTTCCGTCAGATCGACGGATTCAAGTGGGCCGATCCGGACGAAGAGTTTCTGCGGCAAAAGGCGGGTAAGCCGAAAGCGGAAGATTGGGCCGAGCGCATTACAAAGGCGCGGCAGCGTCGCCCCTTCACCTCGCTGGAAGATTTTGCCCGTGACACTGGCCTGCCCAAGCGCGCGCTGATCCTGCTGGCGGATGCGGATGCTTTCCGCTCGATTGGGCTGGATCGCCGCGCCGCGCTATGGGCCGTGCGGCGTCTGCCCGATGATGTGCCGTTGCCGCTATTTGAGGTTGCCATCGCCCGCGAGCAGCCGGATGAAAATGCGCAGCCGTTGCCGTTGATGCCTTTGCCGGAACAAGTGGTGGCCGATTATCAGACCATCCGGTTATCGCTGAAAGGCCATCCCATGGAATTTCTGCGCTCAACTTTTGCGAAAGAGCGCGTCATCGCCTGTGCGGCGGTTTCGGATGCGAATGACAAGCAGTATGTCCGTTGCGCAGGCCTGGTGCTGGTACGACAGCGTCCGGGCAGCGCCAAGGGGGTCGTCTTCATGACGCTGGAGGACGAAACCGGCATTGCCAATATTGTGGTTTGGCCGAAGGTCATGGAGCGTTTTCGCAAAGAGGTGATGGGCGCGCGCCTGGTGCTGGTCGAAGGCTGTATTCAAAGCAGCCCGGAGAAGGTTGTGCATCTCGTCGCCGAGCGACTGTTCGACCGATCCAATGATCTCATTCATCTTGCTGATGATGCGTTTAGCCGAAAGCACGCAGTGCCGCCGGGGCCGGCGTTGATCGAGCCGCTGAATGACGATCGGCGCCAGCATCCCGACAAGCCGGGACAGAATCTGCGCCATCCACGTGACGTGCGGATATTGCCTCGCTCACGTGATTTTCGCTGATTGCCCGTTCGAAAACAGATCGCCTGTCCGCGAAAGCCGCTTCCTCAACGATCTTCCAGAGCACTGGCATCTCGATTCATCAACAATTCTCTGGAATACTGAATCGCGCTTTTTGGGAATGCCCGTCATGCAATCGCCTCGCG
>NZ_DATEPI010000260.1:0-15230 GCF_035273305.1 Bradyrhizobium sp.
ACGCGCTCTGGATTGCGGCGACATTCTCTTGATCGGTTGGTGCCGGCTGCTGTCTCGGTGGATTGAGGGCTGGACCGAGCGGACGCGACGCCGCCTTCAGAGCTGCTATCTTCTGCTCCTGATCGGAGGGGATGAAACTGGAGAGCGTCAATGTCCGCGAGACCTCGGGTAAGGCGGACAGCCGCTTGGCAATTGCGTCGGCCGCTTCAAGCGATGGCGCTAGAACTTCCGCATCGTTGCCGCTTGTTTGCGGATCGCTCTGCAGTTGACGGTAGGTCACGACCGAGGGGGATTCCGGACTTTGCAAATCCACCGGATTGAAATCGAAACGCAAATGCAGCAACAACGGCGTGCCGGCCAGCACGACCAGAATGGTGCCGGCTACAACCGCGACACGATGGCGCTGAAGAAAATCATCAAGAGGGGCAAGGCTCCGGAAGCCGATCGGCGCCGCTTCGCCGGCTGGATTGAGCAGTGCCAGCATCGCCGGGACCAGCGTGATGCTGCACAAGAATGCGACCAGCATGCCGCAACCCGCGATCAATCCCAATTCCGAAAGGCCGCGGTAGCTGGTCGGCAAAAAGGAAAAAAAGCCGACGGCAGTGGCGACAGCCGCGAGCGCGAGCGGATCGCCGGCCTTGCGCGCCGCCGATCGCAGAGCCTCGGCCAGATTGTCGCGGTCGTGCCGCTCGCTCCGATATCGCACGCTGAATTGAATGCCGAAGTCGACTCCAAGACCGACAAACAGCACAAAAAAGGCGATCGAGATCAGATTGAAAGAGCCGACCATCGCGAGACCAATCGCGGCCGTCGCCGCAAGTCCTACGATGAGGCTGAAGAAAACCGCGACGATGATTTTCCAGGAACGTAAGGCGAGCCAAAGAACGATCAGCACGCCGAGTACCGCCATCAGCGTGTCGCGCAGCGCGCTGTGCCTGATCACCGAGAACTGATCATCATTCATCGGCACCTGACCGGTCAGCTTGACCGTCGCGCCGTATTTGCCCTGCAGTTCCAGATCGGCTACGGCGCGGCGAATGCCATCGGTCGCCTTTTTTCCGGGCTGCAATTGTGAAAAGTCCAACGCAGGCTGCACTTCGATAAAATGCCGCAATTCGTCCGAACGGAGCTTGTGGCCCTGTAGCAACTCTTCCCACGAGAAAGTAGTCGGCTTACCGGCCAACAAGTCGCTCAAGGTCTGGTCTGCAAGCGTGAGCGGCCATTTCAGTTGACTGAGCTTGATCTGGCCTCGGCGCACCCCTTCGGCCGCAAATGACAGAGTCTTCATCACGCCACGAAGGCTCGGATCCGCAGCCAGGGTTGCGATCATCGGCTGAGCGTGCGCCAACCCCTCGGCACTTTTTTGGACTTCGGCAGGAGAGCCGAACAGCAAACCGTTGCGTTCGAAAAATTCGCCGCTATCGGGCTGCCCCACCAACGGAAACAGGCTTGTATCTTTCGAGAGACGCTGTGCGAGTTCGTCCGTTGCCAATGACGCGTTCTCGGCGGTTGGGGCTTCGACCACCGCCGAAATGCCTTTCTGAGGAAAGGCCTTTGATAACTCGACCTGTCTCTGATGCCAGGGCAGGTCTTGGGCAATCAGACCTTCGACATCGGTATTGATGGAGAATTGGGCGAGATCGTAAACGGCGGTTGCAACCATCAGGACTGTGCCGGCAATGACCACTGCCCACCGGAACCGGGCGCAGTAGTCGACGATCCGGACAATCGCTGAACTAATCATGGCAGCAGGCCACAGCTTTCCCCGCTCATTCAAAGCTGGAAGTGGGCCATAAACGCCTCGGCAGGGGGAATCGTTCAATTCCCCCTGAGAAACATGCGATCCGGCTAGCCGAGCTAGACGCGGCTCACGTGGTTTTTACTCGCCGCGGAATAGCGCGACCTGAGGACGCGACGAAATGCCTCGCCACGAGGGGCGGGGGCCTGGACGATCCGGGCGTACTGACACTCCGGGGGTCTTTCACGTTTTCAGCCATCACTACGCGCGACGCGTGGTTGATCATCAAGGTCTGGTCGCTAACAGCCTCAAGGCAGGGCGTTTGTTTGCCTGTCATCAAGGCGCGCTTGCGCAGTGTGGACAACCCGCCTATGGGGGGCAGTCCGCATCAGCCGCTCACTTCAGGTTTTGAAGCCCTTGGAATCGCCGCCACAACTTTCCACCCCACCACCGCGCGAGCCGATCCTGACGCTCCCGGGGCCGTTGACCGCGTATGTCCTGCTGCTGGCAGTTATTCATTTGCGCGTATTGCTGCCGGTCGAGTGGGAGAATTGGACCATCGACGTGTTCGGGTTTATTCCGAAGCGCTACGATTCAACGTTGCTATCGATCGATTTTCCAGGTGGCGCCGGCGCGCGGGTCTGGACGTTCGTGACATATTCGCTCCTGCACGCCAGTTTCAGCCATATCGCCTTCAATGTGCTGTGGCTGTTGCCGTTTGGTAGCGCACTTGCGCGCCGCTTTGGCGCCCTCAGGTTTTTCCTGTTCATGGCGGTAACGGCGATAGCGGGCGCACTGGCGCATCTGGTGACCCATGAGCACGCAGTGGCACCTATGATCGGGGCTTCGGCGTCGGTCTCAGGCGCGATGGCGGCCGCCATTCGCTTTGCGTTCGTGAAGGGCAGCTTTCTCTCGTTCAGCCGCGGCGATGCAGATGCCGCCGCGAAGGTGCCGGCGCTTTCGCTTTCACGCGCGCTTCGCAATCCCCGCGTACTTGGTTTTCTCGGCGTCTGGTTTGGAGTTAACATCATCTTCGGGTTGGGCTCGATCTCAATCGGAACCGAGGGCGTGAGCGTTGCCTGGCAGGCGCATATCGGCGGATTTTTCGCCGGCCTGCTGTTGTTTTCGCTATTCGATCCGGTGCCGGGCACCCCTACGCATGCTGCCGATGCGTCATCGCAAGATGGATCGCGGCGTCCCTGATCATTGCTTGCGGCGCAAAGCCATTTCATTCATCATCGGCTGCAATCAGACAAGGCGTAAGCTGTGCTTATGGCCGTACTTGCCGAACGCGCCGCAACAAATGCAGCGCTAAACTGTTGATTGAAGACTCGCGGAACAAAGATGGCGCCGGCTCAAAGGGCGCGATCGGCTTCAGGGGAGACGACAATGACGGTACGTGCAATTCTCGATTCTAAAGGCCATCACATTGAGAGCGTCGAACCGGACGTGAAGCTCTCGGCAGCGATAAAGGTTCTGAGCGAACGAAAAATCGGTGCCTTGCTGGTGATGAGCAAGGGCCGTATCGAAGGCATCTTGTCGGAGCGCGACATCGTTCGAGTGCTCGGAGAACGCGGAGCCCGGGTGCTCGACGAACCGGTCAGCGCGACCATGACGCGCAAGGTCGTCAGTTGCCGACAAGCTGACACTGTTGCCGGGATCATGGAGATCATGACGCTGGGCAAATTCCGGCATCTGCCTGTGGTCGAGGAGGGGGTGGTCGTTGGCCTGATCTCGATCGGCGACATCGTCAAGTGGCGCGTTCGTGAATACGAGATGGAGCAGGAGGCGATGCGCGAGTACATCAAGACCGCCTGATTGCTCTCGGCTCGATCAGGGCGCCTTCTCGAGTGTCGGAGCAGGGCTGGGCGCGCCAGGCGCGAGTATCTGGATGGCCTCTTGAATGGAGTCGATGGCGCGCTCGGCGGCGCGCGCCCCGAACGAGATGAGATCGCCGGCGCGGTGGAAATCGAACCAGCCGATCTGTCCTACTCGAGGCGTGATCAACAGATCGGGCGGATCGCCGGCCAGACGGGCGCGAGTGATTCGGTCCTGCATGATGTTGAAGGCATCGACCATCACGCTTGAGATGCCAGGCCGCCCGCCGCCGCCAAAGAACTCGCGCTTCATGGTGCGCTCTGCGGAGAACAACCTGCCGAAGCCGCGTTTCGGCGGTATCGCTTCGATAATCTGCTCCGGCGCGTCTGCCGGCGCGCCGTGAGAATAGATCGTGGTGCTATGGGTAAAGACATCGCTCGATAGATTGGCGGCGATCACGATTTCGGCGCCGAGCGCGCGGGCCGCCGACACCGGCACCGGATTGACCAAGGCGCCGTCGACCAGCCATCGGTCACCCACCAGCACGGGGGAGAAAATCCCGGGCAGTGCGTAAGAGGCGCGTATGGCGTCGACCATGCGGCCGTGAGTGAGCCAGATTTCATGGCCGGTGCGCACTTCGGTCGCCACCGTCGCAAACTTGATCGGCAGGTCCTCCATCAGCGTCGGACCGATCGCGGTCTCCAATTGGGCCGCAAGCTTGGCGCCGCCGATCAAACCGGAACCGTTTAGGCGGATATCCAGGTAACCAAAAATATTCCGCGGCTGCAGGCTGCGCGCCCATTCCTCCAGCCTGTCCAACTGCCCCGCCGCATGAGCGCCGCCGACCACCGCGCCGATCGAGGTGCCGACGATTACGTTGGGGATAATGCCATGCGCAACCAACGTCCGGATGATGCCGATGTGGGCAAATCCGCGTGCGGCACCGCCGCCAAGCGCAAGCCCGATCACCGGCCGCCGGATGGTGCCAAGGCCCACCTTCTCCTTGCCTTCAGAGCCGCTTTGACTTCGTCCGATCAAAATTTCCAGCACATCGTGTCTCCAGCCCCCGAGGCTATCCGTTACGGCGTAGCCTGCCAGAACTTATCGCAAGCATAGTTTATGCCGGCGTTGCGGCGGGCCTAGGCAGCCATTGTGACTGGATCGCGGCGGCCAAAACAACACGTTGGTATTAGTGTCGGTTCCAGAACGGAAATCCAGCAGACCCGCAGGCTTGAATTTGCCGCGTTTTCGGTGAAAAGCATGCCGATGACTTCTGGGGGGAACGGCATCGATCGATTCGTGCAGGGCGGGCGCTTGCTGCCGGCACTTGCAACGGTCGGCGGGCTGATCTGGGCTCTGATTTCCCCGGCCTCAGCCCAGATGTTTATCGATCAACCACCCCCAGTGCCCCCGGCATCGGTGCCCGAACCGGCGGCGCCGGCCATGAATCTGGCTCCATCCACCGGTCCGGCATCGATTCCGAGCGTGGCTTCGCCAATGCCGCAACCATCGACGGCGGCCGTGCCGCCCGTGCTGGCTCCCCAAGGTGCTGCGGTCCCCAATCAGGGCGTATTGTCGCTGACCGCGCGCTACGGCAAAGACCTCCCCATCATCACCAGCGGATTGATATGGCGGGTATTTTCTGACCGGCCGGACGAGACCGGCAACTTCAAGCTGATCCGTGAGGATCGCGGCGCCACGCCGAATATCGTGCTGCCGCCGGGCGGTTATGTGGTTCATGTCGCCTTCGGAGTGGTCAGCGCAGTTCGTGCGGTGACGCTGAAACCCGAGACCGACCGCGAATCCTTCCTGCTGCCGGCCGGCGGCCTTCGAATCGAAGGTCGGGTAGGCGGCAGCAAGATTCCGCAAAACCAGGTCGTGTTCTCGATCTACAAGGGTAGCCAGTTTGACGTGGGCGAGCGCGCCTCCATGCTGCCGAACGTCTCCGCCGGCGATCTGGTGCTGCTGCCGGAAGGGACCTACTACATCATTTCCAATTATGGCGACGCCAACTCCGTGGTGCGCTCCGATATTCGCGTTCAGGCGGGCAAGCTGACGGATGTGACCATCACCCATCGCGCCGCTGTCATCACGCTTAAGCTCGTCAGCGACAAGGGCGGCGAGGCGCTGGCGAACACAGCGTGGTCGGTGATTACGCCTGGCGGCGACGTCATCAAGGAATCAATTGGTGCATTTCCCCGCGTCGTCTTGTCCGAAGGGGAATATCGGGCCATCGCGAAGAATGAGGGAAAAGTGTACGAGCGTCCCTTCAATGTCGTGAACGGCGTCGACGGCGAGGTCGAGGTGATCGCGCGCTGATGGCGCGCTGTCGCGTTCGTCTGCCCAAACGCGTTCCCACACTTCCCGACGATTAAAATCGCGTCACGATCTCCGAGAGAACCGGGCGCGGCCGATCTTCTGTCGGCTTCATGGCGGTGCCGATGTGGACGAAGCCGGCAAGCTTTTCTTCGGCTTTCAATCCCAAGGCGTCGAGCACGTCGCGATCAAAGGCGAACCAACCGGTGAGCCAGCACGCCCCGTAACCCAAAGCAGTTGCCGCCGTGACGATGTTCATGGCGCTGGCGCCGGCTGACAATTCCTGCTCCCAGGCCGGTACCTTTGGATGCGGCTTGGCAGAGCTGACGACGCCAATCACCAGCGGCGCATCGGTGAGCCGGCGTTTTTCCTTCTCGATCTCCGCGGCTTGCGCGTTCGGATTCTTCGCCGCGAAAATCTTCGCGATCATCTCGCTCGCGCGCGCCCGCGCATCACCTTCGAATACAATAAAGCGCCACGGAGCCAGCTTCCCATGGTCGGGCACCCGCGCGCCGATTGTCAGAATCGTTTCGAGCTCGGCAGACGAGGGGCCCGGAGCGGTCATCTCGCGCGGCTTGATGGATCGACGAGTCCTCAGCAGATCGAGAGCATCGGGCACGGCGGTCTCTTTCATCGATGATCGGGGGCTATCGCTCGCGCGCGCTTGATATCCGGCGGAGTGGCCTCATCGACCAGCGCGGCGATCGCATCATCTGTCGGCAACACCTGCTGTCCTTCGCTGCCGAGCCGCCGGATTGAAACCGAATGCGTTTCAGCTTCCTTCTTGCCGACCACAAGCAGTGCCGGGATCTTGGCTAATGAATGCTCGCGAACCTTGTAGTTGATCTTTTCGTTGCGAAGATCGATGTCGACGCGAAGCCCCGCGCGCCGTGCCGCGGCGGCTACCACTTTGGCGTATTCGTCGCCTTCCGAGGTGATGGTGGTGACGACGGCCTGGACCGGAGCCAGCCAAAGCGGAAAATTGCCGGCATAGTGCTCTATCAGGATGCCGATGAAGCGCTCCATCGAACCGCAGATTGCGCGATGTACCATGACCGGTACTTTCTTCGAGCCGTCGGCGTCGATGTAGAAAGCGCCGAACCGCTGGGGCAGGTTGAAGTCGATCTGCGTGGTGCCGCATTGCCAATCGCGGCCGATTGCATCGCGCAATACGTATTCGAATTTCGGCCCGTAGAACGCGCCTTCGCCGGGGTTGATCGCGGTCTTGACGCCCTGGTTATGGCCTTGCGCCTCAATCTGCGACAGCACTGTCGCCATTACGCGCTCGGCATGATCCCACATTTCGTCGGTGCCGACGCGTTTTTCCGGCCGGGTCGAAAGATTGACCTTGAGGTCGCCCTCAAAGCCGAAATCGGCGTAGACCGACAGAATCAGATCGTTGATCCTCAGGCACTCGTCGGCGAGTTGCGATTCCGTACAGAAGGTGTGGGCATCGTCCTGCGTGAAGCCGCGCACGCGCATCAGCCCGTGCATCGCGCCTGAAGCTTCATAGCGATGGACGATCCCGAACTCGGCCAAACGCAGGGGCAGGTCGCGATAACTTTTCAGGCCATGCTTGAAGATTTGCACATGGCCCGGACAGTTCATCGGCTTTAGCGCAAACCAGCGCTTGTCTTCAGCCTCATCGCCGGCGGATTGGGCGGCGAACATGTTCTCGCGATACCAATCCCAGTGACCGGACGTTTCCCAAAGCGATTTGTCAAGAATCTGCGGGGCGTTGACTTCGTCATAAGTGCCTGCGAGCCGCCGTCGCATGTAGGCTATGACAGCCTGAAAGATGGTCCAGCCCTTTGCGTGCCAGAACACTACGCCCGGACCTTCTTCCTGGAAATGAAACAGGTCGAGCTCGCGGCCGAGCTTCCGGTGGTCACGCTTCTCGGCTTCCTCGATCTGCTTCAGATAAGCATCCAGCTCTTCCTGTTTGGCGAAGGCGGTACCGTAGATGCGCGTCAGCATCGGGTTATTGCTGTCGCCACGCCAATAGGCGCCGGCCACTTTCATCAGTTTGAAGGCGTTGCCGACCTTACCGGTCGACGTCATGTGCGGGCCGCGGCACAGATCGAACCAGTCGCCCTGCTTGTAAATCTTGATGGCCTGGTCGGCCGGAATCGCGTCTACGAGTTCGACCTTGAACGTCTCGCCGTTGTCGCGAAACACCTGTCTGGCCTGTTCGCGCGTCCAGATTTCCTTGGTGAACGGCCGGTCGCGCGCGATGATCTCGCGCATCTTCTTCTCGATCGCCGCGAAATCCTCCGGCGTAAACGGCTCGTTGCGGAAGAAATCATAGTAGAAGCCGTTCTCGATCACCGGCCCGATGGTGACCTGCGTGCCGGGCCACAGCGACTGCACTGCCTCGGCGAGCACGTGGGCGGCGTCATGCCGGATCAGTTCCAGTGCGCGGGCGTCGTCGCGGGAAAGGAATTCAATTTTGGCATCATGATCGATCGCGTCGGCCAGATCGAGCACCACGCCATCAAGCGCCATCGCGACCGTGCGCTTCGCAAGCGAGGGTGAAATGCCCTTTGCGATCTCGAGCCCTGTGATGTTTTTGGGGAATTCGCGTCTCGCGCCGTCCGGGAAGGTGAGCGCAACTTTGCCGGATTCCATGGGTTTCAGATTGCTGAGGCCGAACTTAAATTCCGTCATCGGTAACTCCTTTAGCTCACTCCTGCGGACGAGGGCAGGTAAGCGGAACAGCGGTATAGCAGGGGATTCGCGGCTTGCAATCCGCCAAGCCGCAAGGGAGCCGTTCAAATCGGGGCGGCTCTGTCAATTCACACGGATATGAGTTAAATGCACTTGCATGAAACCGCTTGAAGACGTGCACGTTGGTCGCAGCTTTGTCCCAACTTCCCTGATGCTCGGAAACATCCTGACCGGCTGTTCGGTGCTTGCCCCGGCGGGAATGTTGATGGAATTGTCGCAAGGACTCGATGTCAGCGTCCGCGACGGTGGACTGCTGATCACCTTCGGGGCAGTCATGCTGTGCATCGGCTCGCCGATGACGGCCTGGATGACCAGCCGTATCGATCGCCGCACTTTACTCACGACAACGCTCGCGGTGCTGGCGCTTACCAATCTCGCGTCCGCACTGGCTCCTGACTACATGACGCTGCTGATCACTCGCCTGATCATGCTCGCGATTGGCGCGCTTTATACGCCACAGGCCGCGGGCACTGCCGCCCTCATCGTGCCGCCGGAGAAGCGGGGGAGTACGATTGCCTATGTCTTTCTCGGATGGTCACTCGCGGCTGCGGTGGGCCTGCCGTTGATCACGTTCATCGCCAGTCGGTACGGTTGGCGCGCGGTCTATGGCAGTATCGGATTGTTGGGCTGCGTTAGCTTTCTGCTGCTGGCCTGGCGACTGCCCCGAGGATTGATCGGCTCACCGGTCGTTCTCAAGACATGGGTCGATCTGGCGCGAAACCGGATGATTGTTTTGCTGCTGTTGATCACGACCTTGCAAATGTCCGGGCAATTTGTGGTGTTCACCTTCATGGGGCCGCTGCTGACCAAATTGACGGGCGCCAGCGCCGATGCGGTGGGGCTTGTATTTGCGCTCTACGGTATCTTCGGCTTTGTCGGAGTTGCGATCGCCACCCGGATCGTCGATTCCTGGGGCGCCTACAATACTTCGCTGTTGTTTACCGTGATCATGCTCACGGGCGTGACCGGCTGGGCGCTCAGCGCCGGTATCTACCCATTGATGGCGTGCTCCGTCGCGATCTGGGGTTTGGGGTTTGCATCGACCAACTCGATGCAGCAGGTGAGGCTTGTTGGCGCGGCGCCCGCGCTCGCGTCCGCATCGGTCTCGCTCAACACGTCAGTGCTATACATCGGCCAGGCCGTGGGCTCGGCCATCGGCGCCGTGCTCTACGCGCGCGACCTGCTTCATGGCACAGGCTACGTCGCGATGGGTTTTGTCGCGCTGGCACTGACAATCGTGGCGATGACGAAGCCACGGCACGGCTCGCCAGCCCTGCCTAACTAGGCGTGGACTCATTAACCCGGAGCGACAGCCTCAAGCCCAACATACTTGTTCGTGACTGCGGCTTTGACTATTTTGTAGAAGCCTCTTTTTCTGCGCATTCGATTTTTATCAACGAGGGCTTGCATGAATAGGCGCTACGCACTGGTTCTATCCTTGGCCGCGTTATTTACAGATTTTGCGTTAGCGAACAGAAGCTTTGCCCAAGCAAAGTCACTCAAGGACCAATTGGTCGGCACCTGGATTTACATTTCGAGCACAGGTAAGCGCGAGGATGGCAGCGACGTGCAACGACCGAGCTTGCAGGGCGCAGTCACGTACACTGCTGATGGCCGTTTTCACTTCATAACGACACGAACCGACAATCCTAAGTACGCGTCAAACGAAACTACCCGACCGTCTCCGGAAGAGGCGATGGCCGTCGCCTCAGGATCAATTGCCTACACCGGGACTTATGTAGTGGACGAAAACACGAAAACGATCCACCTGAACATAGAGACGAGCACGTTCCCAAATCTCGTCGGGGCCCCTAATCAGCGCCGGATCATTACGTCTGTTGCCGTCGACGAAATGAAGTTCACGAACCCCCGCACGCCTGCAGGCGTGACGCTGGAGTTTGCGTGGAGGAGGGCGAAGTGACCGGTCCAGCCCACGTTCACTAGGCTCAACAGGGACCCAGTTGAACCGCGGCTGCTGAACCGAACTATGAGTACGCGCCTAAACGAGTCGAGCCGGCCGACGCTGTTAAACCGCCCACTTTTGCCCAGGGATTTCCGGTCGGACGCTGCGAGCCCGCTCGACTCGAAGCTTGCGTTGCCTTACATCGACAAGCGAGGATTCAGTGAACTGGGGGCTGACATGAAGGCAATGCTCGCGCTCGTTCTCGTCATGTATTCCGGCGCGGCAGCCGCTCAGGCGACCGCGCCGCCGGAAGCCACGGCGCCGCGCGCGAGTAAGCCGCCGACCGTCGGGGGAAAGCCGCTGGTGCAGGTCAAGCCGCGGAATGTCGCCGCCGCCAAGCAGAAACACCAGTCGGTTGCGGAGAAGTTGCAGGCGTGTCTCGAAATTGACGACGGCACCAAGGGGCGGCTCGATTGCTATGATGCAATCTTTCCGCCAAAGCCCAATCCCAAGGCGCCGGCCGCGAAAGCTGTCGCGGATTGCCGTTTCACTAAGGAAGAAGACGAGCGGCTGACCTGTTTCAACGGCTTCGCCGAGAAAATCCCGAAATTCTGACTCCGGCGAACTAGCTTCTTCTCATCGGCCTGCGGAAGATGATCCTGTTGTCGCCACTTTCGTAAGCGCCGGAGTTGCCGCAATCTTGACGAGCACGTCCTTGAGAGGACTTTCCGTCCATGCTCGAGTGACGTAATCGCGATGCGAGGCCGTGTCGGCGGTAATGATGAAAACGACGCTGCCGGGGCGCAGTGGAGTATCCATCGTATCGGAGACGGCAATGCCTTTTTCTCCGAGCATTCTTATCAAATCTTCGTCGTGCCTCTTGGTGAAATGCGTGTAAGCGCTGACGAAAACGCCGGACCGGTTGTTTTCGATCCAGGATGCGAACTTGTCCAATTCGCCGTAAATCGCATCGAGCAGGAACACGCCGCGAACTTGATTGCCGAGCCCACCGACTTCCAGGCTCCACGCCGCCGGCATGAAACCACCGCTGTACCCGACGATAATCACGGGCAGTTTCGCAAATTGCCTGGCTGCTCCCGGGTCTCCGTAAATACGAGCCAGATGACCGGCTGACTCCGAGACGAACTGTTTCAGGCCAGCCGGCTGCCAGAATTTTCCAGCGCTGGAATCCGCGGCGTCGACCGCAAGCTGGGGCGCGAGCAACACGGCATTGACGCCGGATTCCGAAATCTGTTGCGGCACCAATTGCCGGTCGCGCACGTCGCGTTCCAGGGTGGCTCCGTTGCCGTGGAAAAACACGACGATGATACCGGGTTTGCGAATGTCGAAATATTGCGGGACGTGCATTAGCACGCGGCTGTCGCTATAGGTCTCGTTTTGCCAGTAAACCCGACCGCCCAAGCTGCGGTGACCGCGGCGTCCATCCTTGGAAACATTAAGGAATGGCTGGTCCGTAACGGGACTGTTGCCGAAGTAGGGAAATGCCGAAGATCTCAGGCTGACCAAGGTCGTTTGGTCTTCCCGCTGCCGAGGCTGTTCGGGTGTGGTCGGGGTCAACGAAGCGACGCGATATGGCGCATGCTCATCTGGAATGCCGACAATGCCCATCGGCTCGCGCTGCTCGAGGCTTTGATTCGCCACCGGCATGCGCTCGCCAGAAGGCGTTCTTGGAAAACGGTCCTCAAACGTGTCGCCTGACGAGGCTTGCGAGTGAGCTGCAAGCGTCCCGGCCTCCGGCGCTTGCCCGCACTGGACGAGAACGAGACACAACGGAATAACCGTAAGGAGCGTGGAAATGCCGCGCCGAGCATGCGAGTTCGCATACGAATCAGCGCACCACAAATCTCTGGCCCAGAGCGGTGATCTTGCCCGGCCTGTGCGAGGCGCCTGAAATACCACCCCGACCATGTACCCACTGCCCCAAGGTCCGCCGGCGATCGGCATATGTCAGCTCGTCACCATTGCAGTGACGTCAAGCTTTTCAAAAACTCCCAACGAACGCGAGCAGACGCACGAAAGAGTGGCTTGATTGTGAGGCGGTGGCCGGCTCTTCGCAACTGCGGAGAGGACGCGCCCCTGTTTGCAAGGTATTTGCGTACCAAATATTTCGCGGATCGGGGCCATTCTTAACATTGCTTCAATTCACAGGGATCAGCCTGCAAGGTGAGAAAAGTCGCTGGCGCAACGGGGCGCCGAGGGACGCGGACCAAAATGGTGAGACCAGAAACTCGGGGCACCGCCTGGCCGGCCCAGCTCACCACGGGCGGTCCCAATGTCTCGCTGATCGTGGCGACAGCCATAGTCGTAGCCGACATGATTGGCGTCGGGGTCTTCACCAGCCTTGGCTTTCAGCTCAAAGACATCCCCTCCGGGTTTTCAATTCTGCTGCTATGGACGACCGGCGGGGTCGTCGCGTTGTGCGGCGCGTTTTCATACAGCGAGCTCGGCGCGATGTTTCCGCGCTCGAGCGGCGAATACAATTTCCTGAGCCGCGCGTTCCACCCCTCATTAGGATTTCTGGCCGGATGGGTGTCCGCGACCGTAGGCTTCGCCGCTCCAGTGGCACTGGCCGCAATGGCTTTCGGCGAATATGGAAAATCGCTGCTGCCGGATGCATCGCCACTGGCGCTCGCCATTGCGGTCGTCTGGCTCGTATCGCTTGTTCAGCTCACCGGCGTCAAGCATTCGAGCACGTTTCAGTTGATCTCGACAATACTGAAGCTCGTGCTGATCCTGGCTTTTCTGGCGACGGGATTTGCCATCGGCACGCCCCAACCAATTTCGTTCGCAGCCTCATCGTCGGACTTCGCGCACGTCACGAGCGGATCGTTCGCAATCGGGCTGGTATTCGTGATGTATTCGTTCTCCGGATGGAATGCGGCAACCTACATCATCGGTGAAATGCGGTTGCCGCAGCGAAATCTCCCTCGCGCGCTGCTGGCCGGTACACTGATCGTGCTGATGCTCTATGTCGCGCTGAATGCGGTGTTCCTTTATACCGCGCCGGTCGACAAGCTTTCCGGTCAACTCGATGTCGCGCGTGTCGCGGGAAGTTACATCTTCGGCGACATCGGCGGGCGCATCGTCGGTGCCATGATCTGTCTCGGACTGGTGTCTTCGATCAGCGCGATGATGTGGATCGGCCCGCGTGTGATGATGACGATGGGGGAGGACATCCCGGCGTTGCGGATATTCGCCCGCAAATCGCCTCAGGGCGCACCTGCCTACGCGATAGTCTTCCAGCTTTCGGTTGCCAATCTGATGCTGTTCACCCGCAGCTTCGAGGCGGTGCTCGATTTCATTCAGTTTGCATTGTTGTTCTGCTCGTTCTTCACCGTGCTCGGTGTCATCAAGTTACGCATCACCCACCCCGATTTGCGACGCCCATATCGGGCGTGGGGATACCCGGTGACGCCGCTGGTGTTCCTCCTGGCCACCGCGTTCATGATGTATCACCTTGTGACGGAGCGGCCGCTGCAATCGTTCTTGGGCACATTGATCATGCTTTCGGGCCTGCTGATTTATGCGCGCTTTGGCACGCGGCCCGCGCCGAGTGCGGTAGTCGCCGCAGAACGCGATTAGCGGTGCTGTATTTCAGGGAAATTGCGGCGTTCGCGCTGGCTATTTTTCTGGCCGGTGCGCCTGCGCACGCGGCGGAGATTGCAACCGCGGATGATACCGCTCGCTTTCTCGCCGGCATGCCGCCGTCAGCCGGTTCGCCGCTCGCGCGATTGACCAGCGATCCCGCCTGGCAGCGGCATGCACGGTTTCTCGACGCCGCCTTTGCGCAACTTGAGCAGCGGCAGCTTTCGAAAATCCGCGCCTGGGGGGACGCCTATCTCGCCGCGCCCAAGCCGACTGTGTTCTACATGTTTAGTGGACCGGACTTCATCTATGCCGACGCGTTTTATCCAAACGCCACCACGTATGTCCTGAGCGCGCTGGAGCCGCCCGGTATGGTCTCCGATCTCACGCGATTGTCGCGACCAGCCATGGCAGCCGCGCTGTACAACATTGAGCGCTCGATGGGGTCGATCCTCAGCTTCAGCTTTTTCGTTACGCAATCGATGAAGCTCGATTTGCGGGAAGGACAGCTCAGCGGCACGCTTCCGATCCTCTATGTTTTCCTGGCGCGTTCCGGAAAGGCCATTCGTGACGTCACTCCGGTTGCGCTCGATGCGAACGGGACACCTCATTTCGGCAACGGCAATGCGCGAAAGAATGTAACGGAGGGAGTGCGCATCGAATTCGCGGGGCCGGATCGCCAGCAGAAGACGCTGTATTATTTCTCGACCGATCTCTCGAACAGCAGTGTCAGGGTTTCGGGCTTCCTGAAGTTTTCCGAGACGCTTGCGCCCGCCAACAGCCTCATCAAGAGCGCATCCTATCTGTTGCACTCTGGAAATTTCACCGCGGCCCGCAACTTTCTGCTTTCACACAGCAGCGTCATCATCCAGGACGATTCTGGAATTCCACTCGCTTTCTACGATCCAAAAAAATGGCGGCTGTTTCCATTTGGGCGATATGTTCGTCCTATCGACAAATTTCCCGGCAGGTACCAGCCGGATTACGCCGAAATCTTCAGGCGAGCGCAGCCGATCGACTTCGGGATCGGCTATCGCTGGCGATCGTATGAATCCAACCTGCTGCTGTCCATCAAGGTGCCGTAACCGCGCTCACCAGTGAACGCTTTGGCTGGGCACGATG
>NZ_DATEPI010000261.1:0-3454 GCF_035273305.1 Bradyrhizobium sp.
CTCGGGCTCGCCGCGTACCATGCTGGTGCCTATCAGGCCTTCTCACGAAAATCGCTGCCGCTGCACTGGGTGGCCGGTTCTTCGGCCGGAGCGGTGACCGCCGCTCTCATTGCCGGAAACCGCGCGGAGGACCGCATCGGGAGCAGCGAATTGAGCTCGAACATCTGATGGCTAGTTGCGGTTTCCTGCCGGAATTCGCGCCGATAGAGATCGACGGTGTCTTGTCGGCGACGGCGGATTATCATCAACGCGCCGTTCGACCTATCCTGCAATCAGAAACGGATGGCGGTCTCTTGCTGTACGTCATCGATCTATACGCTCGTGATGGCGATCGCCCGGATTCCTTTGAGGCCGCGTTGGAACGAAAGAACGACCCTGCTGTTCGGAAATCAGACGTACATTCGATTGAAATATTGTCTTGAGCTGAGCAGACTTCGAGCAAAGCGATATGGAGCGGACGGCCCGCGCCACAAGATTGTTCTGCTGAGCTATCGGGCGGGAATGGAAGAGCCAGGTCCCGAGAAGTCATTTGAGCTTTCCGCCGGAGCGCTTGCGCAGCGCTGGCAGGCAGGCATTCTCGACATGGAGCATTCGGACGCTTTGAATGCGAACGAAGACATCGTCGTAGTCCGACGGACGTAGTCGCGTCCGCGGCGAGGAACGTTCGCTTTTACCCAGCGTTTCTCTGTAATGGAAACGTTGCCAGCTAATCAGACGTGGGTGCTATGAGCTTTCCTTGGCCTGTTACGGATGATGAGCTCGTCTTGAACGACGCGTTGGATATCGTGATGCGCTATTTCGATCCGCCGCTCGATCAGCAGGACTATGCGAGCGTCGAGGGATTTGCGGCCGATTGCATCTTTCAAGCATGGAAAGCTGGCACGCGGCATAAACTGGCACTCGCCAACAAAGCCATCCAGGCGGTGGAAGAACGCCACCCGCTTGGAAAAAATCTGCGGCGGCTTCCTACAGTTTCGTAAGATTGCCTCACGCGAGCGACCAAAACAAAGGGGGCGAACGCCCCCTTTTCTTAGTGTCGCTACCAGTGGCGCCAGCCACGATGCCAGCCGCGGTGCCAACCCCAAGGCCGGCCATAAAACCGTGGCACACCGTAGAAGCCGTACGCACCGTAATAGTTGGGTCGCCACCAGCAATGGCCCCATGGATTGCACACCCACCTCACTTGAACGGCGGGGCTCGCGAGGGTGTCGGCATGCGGCAATCCATTTGGCATTGCGGAGGCAGGCCCAGCCGTAACAGCGGCCGTGCCTGCCAGCGCGATCAAGGCAGTTTTCATTTTCATGCGCATCTCCATTTTGGACCTACGTGAAAACGTTCCAAAATCTGCGAAGTTTCAGCTTCATCACGATTTCATCTTTTGTCCCGAATGAATGACTCACAACAACGAGACGCGACCATTGCAGACGGCGCGTCCTGAAAAATGTCGATAGTCAGGGAACGGCAAAGGGGCTGCTCGATTGAGCGGAGTATGAACGCAGAAATGTATGTTGGTGCAGCGTCGCCCGCCGAAGAGGCTTTCCACATTGCTTACGACTATCTGGAGCGTGCCGGGGCTGTGTCCGAGGAACTCCCTGTCTACGTTTTCCTGGCACGTGAGATAAGACGGCTGCTCGATCGAGGCGTAAAGAACAGGATCAAGCTCGCCAATCTCGCGATCGGTGCATTCTATGATCGCTTTGAAATCAATGAGCAGCCCATCTAGCCGCGCGAAGCAGTGAGCGGTTCGCTGCTCAATCGCCTTTAAGTCGCTGGCTCTCATGGATGCGCACAATCTCGGCGCCTCTCGCGCCCGCGGGCGAAAGCCTGAGCATGCTCAGCGCACCTCCTGTCAGCGCAAAGGCAACGCCAGTCAACAGGGAAAGCTGGGTGCCTCGTTCGGGATAGCGCGCCAACAGCAGCGCCACCAGTGCGGCACCCAAGGTTTGTCCGAGCAGACGCGCGGTGCCCAGCATGCCACTGGCTCCGCCACTTCGCTCGCGCGGTGCTGCAGCGATCATGGTTCGATTGTTCGGCGTCTGGAACAGGCCGAACCCCAAACCGCTGAGCGCCATCCGCCACACAATGTTCGCGACCGATGGATCCGCTGGCAACGTTGCGAGGCTTGTCAGTCCGCCTGCGAACAGGAGCAGCCCTAGTCCGCCCAGCAGTCCGGCTGGGTATCGCTCGACCAGTCGACCTGCGGCGGGCGCGGCAATTGCAACGGCAATTGGCCAAGGCGTGATCAGAAGCCCCATCTGCACGGCCGAGTAGCCGAAGCGGCTCTCCAGATAAAAAGGTATCGCCACGAAAGCCAGCATCTGTGCGCAGAACGAAGCGATTGATGTGCAGATCGAGAGCGCAAAAATCGGAATGCGCAGCAGATCCAAAGGTAGCAACGGCGCCGCCACGTGCTTCTGGCGCCTTACCAGCAGGACACCAGAGATGGCCGCGATCCCAAATTCCAAAAGCCATAACCACATCGGCTCACCATGGCCGATGCTATCGACGGCGGCGATGCCAAGGCCGAATGTGACCGCGCTCAATATGGCACTTTGCCAGTCGAAGGCGTGGATGGCAGGACGAACATGGGGCAGACAATGCCAACCGAGCGCGACGGCCGCTACGCCCACGGGGACATTGATCGCGAACAGGTACGGCCATGTTGCTGCCGCCAAAATGGCCGCCGCTGCGGTCGGGCCGACAGCCGCTGACACCGCTACGACCAGCGCGTTCAAACCGATGCCGCGTCCAAGCATGGCTCTCGGATACGTAAAACGGACGAGCGCTGCATTTACACTCATGATCCCGGCCGCACCGAAGCCCTGCACGATGCGAGCCACCGTGAGCAGGAGCAGCGTGTGCGCTAGTGCGCAAAAAAGTGATCCTAGCGTGAACAGCAGCAGTCCCGACAAATAGATCCTGCGGTATCCAACGATCTCCCCCAAAGAGGCCAAGGGGAGCAGAGCAACGGTGATCGCGAGTTGGTAGCCATTGACGATCCAGATTGAGAATGCGGGACTCGCATTGAGATCCTTGGCGATCGTTGGCAGCGCGACGTTGGCGATAGCGCCGTCCACGACCGCCATGATGATGCCCAGCGCAATGGTCAGGATAGCCCACTTTCGCTGCGGCAGCGGCAGCCCGTCAGCATGCTCGGGCCGTTGGGTGATCTCGGGCACCGGGTTCGGTTTCTCGGATCGGGTAGCTGTCGTTCTCGATGACATCGTCTGAAACCTCAACGCCCGGACAGGGTTCCGGGCCGGATTCGAGGTCCGGCGCAAGATTTTGGAACTCTTAGGGGTTCTTGCGATTGATGAGCGGAATGAGGGAGGAATGGATGACCTGGAATTGGCGGGAGCTACTCGTGTTGACCTTCTTCGTGGCCCTTTTCTGCGCCGCCTTTATCGCGAATGTAACCGACGGCCCGATATCGGGGGTGCGAGGCGCTTGGGTC
>NZ_DATEPI010000262.1:0-18750 GCF_035273305.1 Bradyrhizobium sp.
CTTCCACGTGCTGCGCGCATTTGATTTTGCCATCAGCAAGGCAGCGCTGTTGCGCAGCAAGCGTGATCTGCTCAAGCCCGAAGTGATCTGGAACATTGAGGAAGGACTGAAGCTGAGCGTCGAGCAGCTCGAGCGCGCCGAAGCGCAGCGCATTGCGATGACGGGCCGCACGCTGGAATTCTTCAAGACGTACGATTTGCTCTTGAGCCCGGCGACCATCGTGCCACCATTCCCGGTCGAGAACCGCTACGTCGCCGAGTGCGCGGGCAAGAAATTCGACAACTACGTCGAGTGGCTCGGCATCGTCTATGCGATCACCCTGGTGTGCTGCCCTGCGCTTTCACTACCGTGCGGATTCACCGCCTCGGGCTTGCCGGTCGGGCTTCAGATGGTGGCCGCCCCACGCGCCGAACTGCAGCTTCTCGCCGGCGCCAAGATGCTGGAGGATGTTCTGGGCCTTCGCGGAACGACTCCGATTAATCCAAATCAACCACCGAAGCCGGCCAGCTGAGCTTGGCATGCTCGGGCCCGAGCGGCGATTGGCCGCTAGCGGGATACGCATGCGCGGCTATAATGACCACAACCGCGTGCGATTAACGCGGATGATAGAGGGACGCTGGAATGGCCGGAAAGCTGAAAGTACATGTCGACCAGGAGAAGTGCCAGGGACATGCCCGCTGCAAATCGCTAGCGCCCGAGCTGTTCAATCTCGACGAATTCGGCAATGCCCATGAGATCGGTGATGGCAGTGTCCCGGCGGGGCTAGAGGACAAGGCCTGGCTGGCGCAGTCCAATTGCCCGGAAATTGCAATCGAAGTGGTTGAGGAATGAGTTTTGATGTCGAAAACGTTTGATTCCGCTCTATTTGATTTTGGCGATTGAACCAGAGGAATTCTGATGTCCGATCCAGCCCGCGCAATACCCGATGCCGACCCTGTTATTTCCGATCATCCTCCGGTGACAGATTGGGTTCACGATTTCGACCATACCGATCCGCGCTGGACTGAAAACCCATTTCCGATCTGGGACGAATTGCGGGCGGCATCCCCGGTGGTTCATACCGGTCGGTTCCTGGGCTGCTACATGCCGACCACCTATCAGGCGGTGAGAGAGATCGCCAACGACACCGAGCATTTTTCCTCGCGGCGCGTGATCGTCCGCGACATCCGGCCGGAAATTACCGCTACTGCCCCACCCATCACGTCAGATCCACCTGAGCATAAACCGGCGAAGCAGTTGCTGCTGCCACCGTTCACGCCGGATGCCATGAAAAAACTGGAGCCGAGGGTGCGCGCGATCTGCAACGAGCTGATTGATGAGTTCATCAACGATGGCAAATGCGATGCGGCCGCGCGTTACACCAGGCACATTCCGGTCCGCGCCATTGCGCACATGCTCGGGATAGCTGAAAAGGACGGCGACCTTTTCATCAAATGGATCCATGGCATTCTTGAACTCGGCATCAAGGATGATGCCGCGCTGATGAGCGCCGTCCGCGAGATGACCGATTATTTTGCCGCGCATCTCGAACAGCGCAAGCAAAATCCAAGCGACGACCTGATTTCGACGTTGATGAAAGCCCGGGACAGCAACGGTGAGCCGCTGTCCGATAGCCACGTGTTAGGTTCGCTGCGGCTGTTGCTGATTGCCGGCATTGACACCACCTGGAGCGCAATCGGCTCGTCGCTGTGGCATTTGGCGAAGACGCCCGCGGATCGCGAGCGTCTTGTGGCCGAGCCGGAACTGATGCCCAGTGCAGTCGAGGAATTGCTGCGCGCCTATTCGCCGGTAACGATGGCGCGCGAGGTGATAAAGGAGACCGTGATCAGTGGCTGCCCGATAAAGCCCGGCAACATGGTGCTGCTGTCGTTTCCCGCCGCCAATCGCGATCCGGCGATGTTCCCCGACGCTGACAAAGTCGTGCTCGACCGCAAGGAGAACCGCCACGCGGCCTTTGGGCTTGGCATTCACCGCTGCGTCGGCTCCAATCTCGCCCGCATGGAGATGACGGTAGCAATCGAGGAGTGGCTCAAGCGCATTCCCGATTTCAGGCTCGACCCGGCCGGTCAGGTCACGTGGTCGGAAGGTACGGTGCGCGGACCTCGCCAGCTTCCGCTGCTGTTTCGAAAGGCGGGCTGAACATCAAACTCGCTTTGTGCGTCGATGGATCGAATGTGGCCGATCAACTCGCGGACGATGCCACGATGGCGTGAGATATGGCCGAGCAGAACGAACAGCCGCCGCCGAGCAAGCTGACCCGCAGCAAACAGCGCTGGGCGCGAGAAGGACGCTTCCTCACCGGAAGGAGTTCACGACCTGAACAGCAGCGGCTGCCCCCAGGACAGCACCTTACGCGAGACTGGCCCGTGCTCGACTTAGGTCTCACGCCGCAAATCTCCAGAGAGCGCTGGCGCCTCGACGTTTACGGCGCGGTCGAGAACCCGCTGTTCTGGGACTTCGCGCGGTTCACGGCGGAGCCGCAGACGAAGTCCATATCGGACATTCATTGCGTCACCACATGGTCGCGCTATGACAACCAATGGGAGGGTCTCGCGACGCGCGACCTGCTGATGGCCTGCCAGCCGCGCCGGGAAGCACGGCATCTCGTGCTGCACTCCCATGACGGCTATACCACCAATCTCGCGCTGGAGGATTTTGCCGCCGATGGCGCCCTGCTCGCCCATAGCTGGTCCGGCGCGCCGCTGGAGCAGGAACATGGCGGGCCGGTCCGGCTGGTCGTGCCGCATCTGTATTTCTGGAAAAGCGCAAAGTGGCTGCAAAGCATTGAATTTCTCGCGCAGGATGCGCCGGGTTATTGGGAAGTGCGCGGTTACCATAATCGCGGCGATCCATGGACCGAGCAGCGCTATTCGGGGGATTGACGCTTCGCACCGACGTCTCGCTATGAGAGAAGCGGAGACCATCACCATGGAGAGAGCGCATGCCGACCGAGCGTTTTCAGTTCAGGGGTGAAGGCGGCCATCAACTCGCGGCATCGCTGGATCTGCCCGACGGCGAGCCACTGGCCTACGCGCTGTTCGCCCATTGCTTCACCTGCGGCAAGGATGGGCTGGCGGCACGGCGCATCGCCGCGAGTTTGATGGCAAAGGGCATCGCGGTGCTGCGCTTCGACTTCACGGGTCTCGGCTCCAGTGAGGGCGATTTCGCAAACTCGACTTTTTCCTCGAATATCGCCGATCTGGTGCGGGCCGCTGATCATCTTCGCGAGATTCGAAAAGGCCCGGCGATCCTGATTGGCCATAGCCTTGGAGGTGCCGCCGTTCTGGCTGCAGCACGGCAAATTCCAGATGCCAAGGCGGTCGTGACGATCGGGGCGCCCTCCGATCCCGCCCATGTCACCGGCCTCTTTAGGGATCGGGTCGATGACATCCGCAACCAGGGCAAAATCGAGATTTCGCTCGCTGGACGGCCCTTTCAGATCAGTAGCGGATTCCTCGACGACATCGCAGAACAAGGCTTGATTGCCCACGTCACCAATCTGCACAAGGCGCTGCTGATCATGCACGCGCCCACGGACGCGATCGTCGGCATCGATAACGCGAGCCGGATTTTCATTGCCGCGAGACATCCAAAGAGCTTTGTTTCGCTCGCGGGCGCGGACCATCTGCTCAGCGCGACGCGCGATGCGGTCTATGTCGCCGACGTGATCGCCGCGTGGGTCACGCGCTATCTCGATCACATCATGGCGGAGCAACCCGAAGTGCCCGATGAGGCGCCTCGCAATGTGCTTGTTCGGGAGACCCGCAGCGGCAAGTTCCAGCAAGCTATTTCGATCGGCCCACATCGCCTGATTGCCGATGAGCCTGTTCGGTCAGGCGGGGAAGACAGCGGTCCCGGGCCATATGATTTTGTCTTGGCTGGGCTGGGCGCCTGCACTGCCATGACGATGCGCCTCTATGCGGATCGGAAGTCGCTGCCGCTGGATCGCGTGAGCGTGATGCTGAAGCACAGCAAGATCCATGCGCAAGATTGCGCCGAGTGCGAGACGAGGATCGGGATGCTCGATCAAATCGATCGGGTCATCACGATCGAAGGGGCGCTGGACGCCGAGCAACGCAGCAAGCTGCTGGAGATCGCCGATAAATGCCCGGTGCATCGCACACTGACATCGGAGATTCACATTGTGACCCGCGCCGCCGATTGACGGACCGCCTGGCCGGCGTATCATCGCTAACTTCGCAAGAGAGCCCCGATGCCGGTTGTCGCACGCGTCGATCCCAAAAGTGTTTTTACACCGGTTGAATGGAGCCGGCTGACTTCGCGCAATTCTCTACGCGGGATGTGGCTCGTGGTTCACGCCTGGGCAACGATTGCCGCGGCCATCGCATTGGTCGCGTCATGGCCAAATCCCCTGACATGGCTGATCGCCGTGACGGTGGTTGGAGCACGCCAGCTCGGGCTCGCCATTCTGATGCACGAGGCCGCGCACGGTGGAATTCACCACAACAAAGCAATCAATGAATGGATCGGACAATGGCTGTGCGCGGTGCCGGTCGGCGCTGATCTCGCCAGCTACCGGTCATATCACCTGCAGCATCACAAGTTCACACAGCAGCCGGAAGACCCCGATCTATCGCTTTCGGCGCCATTCCCGATTAGCAAGGAAAGCTTTCATCGCAAGGTGATCCGCGATCTTACCGGCCAGACGTTTGTAAAGCAGCGATTGCCTCTGTTCCTCTCGCTTTTCAAGCGCGGAACCATCGACGACGGCCTGTCGCACGACAGCTTCGTCTCTGCCGGAAGAGACAAGATGGCCCGCTTTCTTGGCATCAATGCCGTCCTGTTCGGACTGTTTTTGCTGGCGGGCGCCGGCGTCTGGTACTGGGCCGTCTGGATATTGGCCATGGCGACCTGGCTGCCACTGGTTACCCGCATCCGCAACATCGCCGAACACGCCTGCACGTCAACCGGAGAAGATCCGTTCAGTCATGCCCGCACCACGCTCGCCAATCCAATTGAGCGGTTGCTCATTGCGCCCTATTGGGTGAACTATCACTCCGAGCACCATCTGTTCATGTACCTGCCGTGCTATCGCCTGCCCGAAGCACATCGGCTGCTCGCGGAAAAAGGCCTGATCGAGCGGATGGAAGTGCGCCCCCGGTTATCTCGAAGTCATGCGACTGGCGACGTCGCGTTAGCGCGCTTGAGTCGCATCAGGCGCTGGCACCGGCGGCTGAACCCGGAGCGCGCCGCGTAGCCCGGCTGCCGTGCCGAGCAATATTCCACCCACCGCAACGAACGAGGGCAACGCGAGGGTGGAGAGACCCGTCAGGCCCTGGCCTATCGAGCAGCCATAAGCCATTGCGCCACCCGCTCCCATAAGCGCAGCTCCGCCGATCGAGCGCACCATCTGGCGTGGCGACGTAAAGCTTTCAAGCCGGAACTGGCCTGTCGCCAGTGCCGTCACCAGACTTCCAGCAAACACGCCGGCCACCATGGTGATGCCGAAATTCAGGGTCAGTCCGGTCGAGAGCATCGCGTATTGCACCGCGTCGGCGATCGGCGCGATGAAAGTGAGCGAGGTGACCGCGACAGGATTGAAATCATCGGCGCCGAGGTAACCTGTCGCGAACCATCCGGCTGCAATCAGTAGTCCGACGCCAATGCCGGCCGCGACCTGTCCCCACGCGCGCTGAAACGGCGCGTGCGCGAACGCGAAAATAATGAGCGCTCCCGCAATCACGGAAGCCGCGATTGTTCGCGCGAATGTCTCGCCCAAGCCTAACGTCGAAAACAATGCTGGCAGTGAAATTGTCCGTGGCGCGGTCTGAGAAGCCTGCAGCACGGCGATGCGGGCCGGCGCAATTAATCCCTTAAGCGTCATCTGCGCGGCGATACCAAGCACGAGCACGACCAGAAGCGATCGCAAGTTGCCGCGCCCGAGCAGCACCAGCGCCCGCGAGCCGCAGCCGTTCGAAAGCACCATACCGTAGCCGAACAACAGTCCGCCAACGAACATCAGCGGCGCCGAGAAGGAGGGCTGCAGATAGATCGATTTGCCGAGATCGACGAAATTGCCCGCCGCAAGAAGCTGGGTTGCGGCGATCGCCACTCCAAGCGCAAGGGCATACGTCCTGATCAGGCGGCCATCGCCCTTGCCCCACCAGCCGCGCAAACCGCTAAGCAGACAAAAACCGCTGAGCAAGCCGATCGCACCATAGGCGAGGCCGATCACCAGTCCGCTCATTACGACAATGTTGCCACCGTCCTGCATGGCTTTTCCCGAGGCTTTCCGCGGGACCTCCCCGCAGTTCGCAACGTAAAATAGGAATGAACTTCCATGCTGCTATAACGTCTGGTGCATAGGTCAGTCCACGCCCTGCAGCAGCAAAGAAGAATGTTGTCGTCTGACAGGCGACCAAGGGAAGAAAGGTTTCGCTTGCAGCGGTAATGCCAGCGAATTTATGCTCGCCTACCGCCGCTCTGTGTCGGGCGGAAATCGTTGATGACAGGCGGCTTGCGATGGAAGCACAGTGAACGTCAAGACCACGCTTTCGAGTGAGGATCTGGCGCGGGCGTGCGCCGACGCGATGTGGCGGGAAGACGACGCCAGCAAGGGTCTCGGAATGCAGATCGTGCAGATCAAGCCCGGCGAGGCCGTCCTGAGCATGACGATTCTCCCGAGCATGGTGAACGGGCACGGCATCGCCCATGGCGGTTTCATCTTCACCCTCGCGGATTCGGCTTTTGCGTTTGCGTGCAATTCGCACAATCAGCGCGCGGTCGCAGCGCAGTGCCACATTTCTTTTATCCGTCCCGGCAAACTCGGCGACCGCCTTGTCGCGACTGCCCGTGAAATCTCGCGAAGCGGGCGTTCCGGAATCTACGACGTCCGTGTCACGGTCAAGGAAACGGCGATTGCCGAGTTGCGCGGTCATTCCCGCACCATCGGCGGCACATGGGTGCCCTCCGCCGCGGAACGCGACAGCGAGGATTAACAGCAGCAGATTTGAGGAAACACCGATGGCCTCGATCAATCTTCGACCAAAGCGAAGCGGCTACAGCGCGGAGATGGATGAGCTCGAGCGCGCATCGCGCGACGAAATTATGGCGTTGCAAACGAAGCGCCTCGCCTCGACGCTGACCCGCGTCTACGACAACGTCGCGCACTACAAGAAATGCTTCGATAAAGCCGGCATACACCCGCGAGATTTTCGGCAACTATCCGACCTGAAGAATTTTCCATTCACGGCAAAAACCGATTTGCGCGACAATTATCCGTTCGACATGTTCGCGGTACCGCGCGACAGACTGGTTCGTGTCCATGCTTCCTCCGGCACGACCGGCAAGCCCATTGTGGTGGGATATACCCGGACCGATATCGAGACCTGGTCCGACGTCATGGCGCGATCAATCAGGGCGGCCGGTGGCCGGAGCGGCATGATCATCCATAACGCCTATGGCTACGGTCTGTTTACCGGCGGGCTCGGCGTGCATTACGGCGCCGAGCGGCTTGGCTGCACTGTAGTGCCGATCTCGGGTGGCATGACGACGCGGCAAGTGCAGCTGATCAATGATTTTAAACCTGAGATCATCACGGTGACGCCGAGCTACATGCTCGCGATCCTGGACGAATTCAAACGGCAGGGACTCGATCCACGCAAGTCGTCACTGAAAATCGGCATCTTCGGCGCCGAACCCTGGACCAATGCCATGCGGGCCGAGATTGAACAGTCGTTCGACATGGACGCCACCGACATCTACGGGCTCTCGGAGGTTATCGGCCCCGGGGTGGCGCAGGAATGCATTGAGACCAAGGACGGCCTGCACATCTGGGAGGATCATTTTTACCCGGAAGTGATCGATCCCGAGACCGGCGCCGTGTTGCCGGACGGCGAAAAGGGCGAACTCGTATTCACCTCCCTGACAAAGGAAGCTTTCCCCATCATCCGCTATCGCACCCGCGATCTCACGCGGCTGCTGCCGGGTACGGCGCGGCCCGGCATGCGGCGTATGGAGAAAGTCACCGGACGTTCCGATGACATGATCATCCTGCGCGGTGTCAACGTGTTTCCGACGCAGATAGAAGAAGTGCTGCTCGCGACCGACTGGTGCGGCGGTCATTTCATAATTGAACTGACGCGCGAGGGACGGATGGATGTAATGACAGTGGTGGCGGAAGCGCGCCCCGAAAGCTGGGACGGCAAAGGCCTGCTCAGACACACCGAATTGACGACCACCCACATCAAGGAAACCGTCGGCATTCACGCCCGCGTCAAGGCAGTAGCGCCGGACACGCTGGAGCGGTCGCTGGGCAAAGCCAGGCGCGTGTTCGACAAACGCGCGTAGTGAGCTCGGATTCTAGCTTCATCCTTCGAGACGCTCCGGAGGATGAGGATCGGGTGGCGACAAAGAGGCCTAGGAAACATTCTACACGTGGTCGTAATCGACGACGACCGTCTCGGAAGTCGGGCGCGCCTGGCAGGTGAGTATAAAGCCCGCTTCCAATTCCCACGGCTCCAGCGAGTAGTTCACTTCCATGTGCGCGCTTCCCTCGATCAACTTGGCGCGGCAGGTCGAACACATTCCCCCTTTGCACGCGAACGGCAGGTCCACCCCCGCACGAGAGGCCGCATCGAGAATGGCTTCTCCTTCCGCGACTGGCACATCCCGGCGCTTACCATCGATGATGAGGGACGCTATTGCCTTGGGCGGCGCACTCGCGGCTATTGGCGCCTTTGGACGCGGCTTGCCGCCAAGGCCGGAGACAAAACGCTCGACGTGAATGCGATCGGCAGGAATGCCAAGCTCCCTGCAGGTCGCCTCGATTTTTTCGCTCATAACTGTGGGACCGCAGATGAACACATGATCGACGGTTGCGGCCGGCACCAGCGAGCGCAACAGCACCCTCACCTTCTCGCTATCGAGCCGGCCGTGCAGGATCGGGATGTCCTGTTCTTCGCCTGAGATCACGTGAAAAACTGAAAGCCGCTGGATGAACCGGTCCTTGAGTTCCTCCAGTGCCTCGCGAAACAGCACGCCGGCCGTCGAGCGGTTGCCATAGAACAGGAAGATTCGGCTGTCCGGCTCGCGCGCCAGAACTCCTTTGACGATCGAAAGAACAGGCGTGATGCCGGAGCCGGCAGCAAAGGCGACATAGACCCGCGCCTCGCCCGGGTTCGCCGCCGCAACCCCGAAACGGCCAGTCGGCGTCATCACGTCAATCTCGTCGCCGGGCTTCAGCTCATCCGCGGCCCAACTCGAAAACGCCCCGCCGTCGACCTTTTTCACCGCAATGCGCAATTCGCCATCATCGGGACCAGAGCAGATGGAATAGGAGCGGCGCACCTCCTCCCCGTCCATCATGGTGCGCAACGTCAAATATTGCCCGGGGCTGAAACGATAGTCGTCCGCGAGCGCCTGCGGGATCGCAAACGTCAGGGACACGGCATCCCTGGATTCGCGGCGCAGATCATCGACCGCCAAGCGGTGAAACCGGGGAATCGAGGCGGAGATGTTCAGTGACATTTGAAATAGTCGAACGGTTCACGGCAACTTCTGCAACGCCAAAGCGCCTTGCACGAGGTCGAACCGAATTCGGATAACACCTCGGTATCGCTGGAGCCGCATTGCGGGCACGCCACCTGTTCCACGCCAAACAGCGCGCGGCGGGGACTCGCCGGCTGCGGCGGAGCGATGCCGTACTCCCGGAGTTTGCGGCGGCCCTCTTCGCTCATCCAGTCGGTGGTCCAGGCCGGTGACAGCACCGTACATACTTTTGAGTTGCGAAATCCGCTGCGCTCCAGCGCCAGCTCAATTTCGAGCTTGATCATGTTCATCACTGGACAACCGGAATAGGTCGGAGTGATCGCGACTTCAACGCAACCATCATTGATCGCGACATCGCGCAGCACACCGAGATCGGCAATCGTAAGCACCGGAATTTCCGGATCAACGACGCCTGCGACTACTTCCCAAGCACGCTGGACGAGTTCCTCGTTTCTGAGCGCGGCGATTACCATGTGACACCCGGAAATGTCCGCTGCATCGATTGCAATTCGCTAAGCAGGTGGCCGAGGTGCTCGCTGTGCCTGCCGCTGCGGCCGCCCTTTTGCATCCAATCGCTTCTCGGCAATGCCAGCGTCGCCTCGCTCATCACGGAAGAAACGGTCTTAAACCAATGCGGATGCAACCCTGCGGGATCGATGCCAATCCCAGCATCGATCAGAGCGCGCTCGCTGTCATCGACCTCGAACATCTCGCCGGTGAAGGCCCAGAGATCGTCGACCGCGCCTTGCGCACGACGATGGCTTTCCTCAGTACCATCGCCAAGCCGGAGCATCCATTCCGACGAATGACGCAGATGGTACGCACTTTCCTTTTCCGATTTGGCTGCGATCGCCGCCAAAGTAGCATCGGCCGATTTCATCATCGCACGCCAGTAAAGATCGGCGAAGCCAGCATAGAAGAACTGGCGCACCATCGTGCGCGCGAAATCGCCGTTAGGCTGCTCCAGCAGCAGCAGGTTACGATAGTGCCTGACATCGCGCAGGTAGGCGAATTTGTCTTCGTCATTATCCTTGCCCTCGACGATGGCGGCGTAGCTGTAGAGTTCGCGCGCCTGGCCGAGCAGATCGAGGCCCATATTGGCTAGCGCCATATCCTCTTCCATCATCGGCGCGTGGCCGCACCATTCGGAAAGCCGGTGGCCGAGTATCAGCGCGTCGTCGGCCCGCCGCAGCACGTAAAGCACCAGCGGCGTTTCCGAAACCTTGATTGAGCCTGTAGCCATGTTTGTCGCTCGTCGCTCCCGCCTATCCCAACGGAAGCCTGAAAAGCAGGCTTCTCGAAGGATGAGCCAAGGCCTCGTGGCGCGAGGGCGCTACCGCGCTTTCTCGCCACCAGAATCAAAATCACATATGTCCGACTTCGTCAGGCACTTCATAGAAAGTGGGATGGCGATAAATCTTGGATTCGGCCGGCTCGAACATCATGCCCTTCTCTGTCGGATCCGACGCGGTGATCGCTGCCGACGGCACGACCCAGATCGACAGGCCCTCGCCGCGCCGGGTGTAGATGTCACGCGCCGCCTGCAGCGCCAATGTTGCATCGGCGGCGTGCAGTGAGCCGACATGCTTGTGCGCCAGCCCGTTACGGCTTCGAATGAACACTTCCCATAACGGCGTATTCGGCGTGCCCATGGTTGGCCTCCATCAATCCAATCGCGGCTTACGCGGCCGCCCGGCGGCTCCTGCGTTTCTCGGCGTAGGCCTGTGCGGCCTCCCGCACCCATGCGCCTTCATCATGGGCCTTTCGTCGCGCCGCCAGCCGCTCGCGGTTACAGGGGCCGTTCCCGGCAAGCACCTGCTTGAATTCATTCCAGTCGATCTCGCTGTACTCCCAATGTCCCGTCGTCTGGTTCAGCTTCATGCCGGGATCAGGAAGGGTCAGCCCCAAATATTGGGCCTGCGGTACCGTGGCATCGACGAATTTCTGCCGGAGCTCATCATTGGAGAAACGCTTGATCTTCCATTTCGTGGAGGTGTCGCTGTGCTGGCTCGCCTGGTCGGGCGGCCCGAACATCATCAACACTGGCCACCACCAGCGATCGAGCGCGTCCTGCGCCATCGCTCTCTGCTCGTCGGAGCCGCGCGCCAGCGTCAGCATGATCTCGTAGCCCTGACGCTGGTGAAACGATTCCTCCTTGCACACGCGGATCATCGCCCGCGCATACGGCCCGTAGGAGCAGCGGCACAGCGGAATCTGATTCATGATCGCCGCGCCGTCCACCAGCCATCCGATCACGCCGATATCCGCCCAGGTCAACGTGGGATAATTGAAGATCGAGGAATACTTCGCCTTGCCGGCCAGCATCTGATCAACCAGTTCCTCGCGCGAGGCGCCAAGCGTTTCAGCCGCCGCATACAGATAAAGCCCGTGGCCGCACTCGTCCTGCACTTTGGCCAACAGCGCCGCCTTGCGGCGAAGCGAGGGCGCGCGGGTGATCCAGTTGCCTTCCGGCAGCATGCCGACAATTTCGGAATGGGCGTGTTGGGAAATCTGCCGGGTCAGCGTCTTGCGATACGCGGCGGGCATCCAGTCATTCGGCTCAATCCGCTCTTCGGCATCGATCCGGGCCTGAAACTGCATGGCGCGCGCGGCGTCCTCACCGCTGGGGTTTTCGGCTTCCGATGTGTTGAGAGCCTGCGTGTACATCGCTGACCTCCGGGGACGCCGTGAAATATATAACAAAATATCTGATTTTCAAGTGGTTTATGTAACATATCACCGATCTCCGAAACGCTTGCGGAGTTCGGCTCCGCCTGATGGCAACGGGCCGCTCTCGTTGGAACCATGTTGGTCCAACCACTTTTCGGAACCGGGCAGCAAAGCACGATAGATTTCACCGCAGAGCTGCCGGGCCGGCCGCCCGGGCCAATTCTTCGGCAGCAATGCGGGCGGCAGTAGCGGATCGCGCAGCACCACGCGCCTGTAATAATGGATCAGTAATATCCGTGCGGTGAAGGCCTCGATGTCGGATAATCGCGCGCGCCGGCCGATCCAGGCGCGCAACGGCTCGAAGGTACCGATGAATTTCAGATAAGCATCTGAGGTGCGATCCAGCGGCCAGCTTTCGCTGAGAAGTCGCCGGCCGCTATCGTCCTCGGCGGAAACCTCGAGCCGGATCGCCCCGACTGCCTCCTCGGGGATCGGAACGCCTGATGGCGCGACCCACACGCCCGGCAGCGGGCTGCCGAACCCGGCATTTTTCAGTGCCTCGCGCGAAGCATCGCGCTCCTCGCTGCTGCCGATCAACAGGAGTTCGAACCGTCCGGTCCAATCCGATGCTTGCGGATCGTAGATGTGCCTGGTCGCGGTATCAAAGGTCTGCCGCCCTTTCTTCGCCAAGCGATAGAAGCTGTTTCGGCCGACCTTGCTGCGCTCGAGCCAACCATCCGCGGCAAGCCGGGACATCGCCGTGCGCACCACGCCACTATCGATGTCCAGTGTTTCAAAAAATCCCAGCAACGTTCCGAGCCAGATTGAACCACCGCGCGGCACGATCGCATCGCCAAAGACCGTAATGATGATGGAGCCTGTGCGCGATGGTTCGCGCTTCAGCTGTGTGAGGATGCGGGCAAGTGGATGCGGCATGCGCAACGCATAGCGCGTTTTCGCGACCTACAACAACGCAAGCCTGTGGCCCGCCGCGATGATCTTAACGATTGGGATCGGGATAGACCATGCTGCGCCATCCGGTGCGGTCGAACGGGGTCCACTTGCCTTCAGGTTGGGCAAGGCGATCGGCGACCGCATAAACGACGGCTGGATGGTGGCCCATGCCGCAATGGCTGCTTTCGACCTCGATGCTTTCGGACAGCGCCGACGCTTTTTCCATGCAGCCTTGCCAGGCGCAAATGCCGTCGGTTCGACTGAAGATCGCCGTCGTCGGGACAGGCGGCGGCTCAGCAACCGGTCCGCCGAACCGCTGAGTCTGCTCCTCGGCACTGCGGCCGCTCGCCATTTCGTAAACGCGCCAGGCATTGGTTGACTTCGGAGTGCCGGCAAATGGACTGCCGAGCGTGATGACGGAGCGCACGCGATCCGGCATCATCTTTGCGAGCTGGCGCGCGTACAGGCCGCCCAGGCTCCAGCCAATCAAGCTGACCTTACGTCCATGTACGTTGTTGAGTTCGGTGACCAGATCGAGCATCGCGCGTTGCACGCCCTCGCGCAGGCCAAGATTACGGCCTTGCCGCCAACCGCTCACCGCATATCCACGGTTTCGGAGAAAGCTCCTCAAGGGTCGCGTCGAACCATCGGAGGCGACAAGTCCGGGAAACACCAGCACCGGGTGGCCATCGCCCCTCGGGGCGAGGCTAAGCAGTGGCAACGCGCCAACAAACGCGCCGAACTCATGCAAGGCGCGGCCTTCCAGAAACATCAGCGTTCTGGATGGGGGGCGTAGCGTCTGGGCCGTGGCGGACATTGCATTCCTCTGGGAGGTGAAGGCGGCGCGGTGCAAGAACGTGGCTGAGGCAGGATCGTTCCGCAACGCAACAATTTCGAGAAGCTGCGGCGATTTCGAGAAGTTATGACCCTGATTCGTTTATTCAAGCGGCTGACTTGTATTCAAGCGACTGACTTGCGACCGGACAATAGAGCTCGGCGCTTAAACCACGTTGAGTGATGAAAAAGTCACAACAGCCGCAGCAGGAATTCAGCTGTGTAAAGTCCCAACCCGGCAAGGCCGCCGATCAGTGATCCGTTGAAACGGATGTATTGCAGGTCGCGGCCGATGTTGATTTCGATCAGTGAAATGAGCTGCCCCATGTCCCAGGCCTTGACCTGATCGGAGATGAAGCTCGACACCCCACTTTTCTGATCGGCAATGAAAGTTCGGAGCACAACGACCAGTCCGGCGTTGATCTCGGCGCGCAGCTCGGAATCGGCTTTCAGCGCGTCGCCTGCTTTCGCGAACATGCCGGCCAGATGTTGCTGCAGCACCTGAGTTTCGCCGCTGGCGCTGCGCTCGATAAACGAGCGCGCATTCGACCAGCTGTTGCGGATCAGGTCCGAGAGTTCCGGACGAGCCAACAGATCGCGTTTCAGTGTCTCGATTCGGTCGGCGTAACTGGGATCACTGCCGAGGCGATCGATGAACGACAACACCATACGATCGAATTCGCCGCGGAATGGATGGGCCGGATCGCTGCGGACTTCATCGAAAAATGCGGTGGCGGACGCGACAATCTTGTTCACCAGGTATTTGTCGGCACGATAAAGCTTCAGCAAAGTTGGCAGCTCGCCGCGGATTTTCTCGCGGACCATTGCCATGGTCTGCGGCTGGGTCAGCGATTCATGCACGATGCGTAGGATGTCGTCGAGCAGACCCTGGTGCCGGCCCTCCTGCACGAAGGCGCGCAATGTTCCCGCAGCCAGCGGCGCCAGATCGATCGACTGCAACTGAGTGGCGATGCGCCGCGTGATGAACGTCATCAGGCCCGATGTTTCGGTCGCGCTGACGGCTTCAGGCAAAAGCCGCAAGCTGAACCGGGCGAGATCGGCACTGCGCTTGCGATCGCGCAGCCAATCGGCAATGAACGAGCCGAAATCGATTTGGCGCAGCTTGGCTTCCACCGGCGCCGGCTCAAGAAAATGCACCTCAATGAATTCGCCGAGCTTATCGGCGATCCGCTGCTGGTTGCTCTGGATAATCGCGGTATGCGGGATTGGCAGCCCCAATGGCCTGCGAAACAGCGCCACCACGGCGTACCAATCTGCCAATCCTCCGATCGTGGCGGCCTCCGCGAACGCCGCGACGAAGCCGAACGCCGGATGAATCGGAAGCAGCAATTTTGCGGTCGCGAAAAGCGCCAGTGTTGCTGCCAACACCAACGTCGCCACGGTCTTTACACGCCGCAACTCGGCCGCGCGCGCTGCGTCCCCGGGGGCATCGAACACGAGTTTGGCCGGCATGATCATGGCATTTCCGAATGGAGAAATTTCCTCGGGAGTGGCCTCACGGCAAGCATATCGAAGGTCGCGCGAACTTGGCTGCGAACCGCGTCTTTAAGAAAAGCAGGCTCGTGGCGTGCGCAACTGGGCCTCGTCGCTACGTCGAACGACAGTGATAATCGAAAAACTTAAAAAAGAAGGCCCGCATCAAGCGGGCCTTCGAACTGACGCAACACAACTGACGGCAAGATCCGATCAGGCGGTTTTGGTGTAGACCTTCGCGAAGTTGTCCTGGGCCGTCTTGGCACTATCCGCGACAAGCTTGCCGAGATACTCAGTCGTCGACTTTGCACGCGACACCAACACTTCGCCACGCGCGCGTACCATATCCGACTGAATCTGCACGGCCTCGTTGAGCGACTTGGCGGAAGCCAGCTTGTCGATGCCCGCGAAAAACGTCTCGACATCCTGGTACAGCGCCTGCTGGATAGTGCGGCTGATCTTGGCGGCCTCGCTGACCGAGTTGGCAACGGCGGTCTCGATTACGTCGGTCGCCTTCTCCGAGCCTGCGTAAAAATCGGCGGCGCGGTCCTTGGCGGTGCCGGCGGTCTTCTTCACGAAGTCGCGGGCAGCCTCCGGTACTTCCAGGTTCTGAATGCTCTTGAACGCGTCCGTAACGGGCGCGAAAGCTTCCTTGACGTTGTTCAGCACGGAATTGGTTTCGGTTGTCATTGGGTCTCTCCATCCTCAGGTTTGAGCTATGGGCTCACCCCGTCCGGATTGGCCCGGGGCAACTCCTATATATGACAGTTAATGGTGCAATGCAATATGAATGTTGCGCCGCGACATCACGGGATCGTGACCGCCGCCTGCTAGGGAACCTTCGGCAGCTTAGTGCTGAACGGCGCCAGTCAACCCGTAGGCTTCGAGCTGCGCCCGGACCTGCGCCACGTCATGGCCGAGAACGACAATGTCGTGGCTTCTGCCCGCCTTGTCCTTGACGTGCTCCCGCAGCAGCGCCTCGGCCTTGAAACCGAGGCCTTCAAATATGGCGATGGCGCCGGTTTGGTCGACGGTCATCTGAACCACCAAGCGCTCAAGCCCGAAGCCCAAAGCGAGCGCGAACGTCTCCTGGGACAGTGCCCGGCCCACCCCCTGCCCGCGGACGTCGGAGGACACCACACTGCGGATCTCGCCAACATGGGGCGACCAGGATAGCGGATCGCGAACCAGCGTCCCGCATCCCACCACGGTGCCGCCCTTCCAGGCGAGCACGCTGGTAATCGCGCCGCGCTCGATTTCCTTGATCCACGCAGTCAAAACCTTCGGCTCGCTGATGTCGCGTGGCAGGAACAAGAGATCGTGCACCGGAAGCTTTTGCGCAAACGCGAGCACCGCCGCCTCGTCTGCCGGCGACATCAGCCGGAATTCGATCTCGCCGGCCTCGGTCGCCACCCGGCGCGGATAGGAACGTTTCTCGCTGCTCATGTCGATCTCTCGCATAACCATGAATCGAGTTTCGGCCATAGCCGCTTGATGGCGTTGGCGCCAGCTACCAGGCTGACATGGCCCCCCTTCAGGATCACCTCTTCCTTGTCTGCCGAACCGATCTTTTGGATCAAGTGTTTCGCGGCATCATAAGGCACGATGTGGTCGTGCTCGGCCACGGCATGCAGGATCGGCACTTTGATCTTGGATATATCGGCCTTGCGCCCGCCCACCGACATGGTGTCGTTGTAGAGCTTGTTATCCCACATCAAGTCCTTGGTGATCGCGCGAAAATACTCGCCGGCCAACGGCAGCGTATCGGTCGCCCAACGATCGAACATGCGGTACGATTTGACGTATTCGTCGTTCCAGATGTTCTCCCATAGCTGAACCTGGCTCGCGGCGCGTGATGCCGGCCTCAGCATCTCGAATGAAGACAGGATCATTTCGGGCGGGACGTTGCCGACGCTGTCGATCAGCCGGTCGACGTCAAAATAGCGCTTATCGGAGAAATTCTGGAACAGCTTCATTTCGCGGAAATCAATCGGCGTGGTGAAGCAAATCAGGTTTTTCAACGGTCCGTCGGCGAAGATCGAGCCGTACAGCAATGACAGCACGCCACCGAAGCAATAGCCGATCACGCTGATATCGGTTTCGCCGGAATCGCGCTGCACGCGGCGGACGCAATCCGGGATGAAGTCGAGCACGTAATCTTCCATCCGCAGCGACTTCTCTTCCGGCTTGGGCGCGCTCCAGTCCAGCATGTAAACGTCGTAGCCCCGCTTCAAGAGAAACTCGATGAAGCTTTGACCGGGCACCATGTCGAGGATGTAACCGCGATTGGTCGTCGCCATCACGATCAGGATCGGCACACGATAGATCTCGTCCGCAATCGGTCGATAGTGATACAGATTCATCGTACCGCGGACCGCCAGCACGTCCTTGGGTGTCGAGCCCAGCGCCGGTCCCGACGATGCGATATATTCGACGCCCTTGATGCTGCGCTGAATCGCGCGCTGCACCTCGATCTGGATCCGCTCTGGGATCGATGCCAGATCAAGGCCGGCAGGCGCGTTCATTTTTGCTCTCCTCGCACGGAGGGCGGCTGCTTGGTCCGCGGCGGGCTTGGCGCGACGGACTGACCGGCCGGAATGCCCGAGCTGTTTTGGAGTTCGTAAAGCAGCGCCTTGACCTCGTTCAACTGTCCTTCGATCGACTGCAAGCGCTCAGCCAGGCTGACCATCTGAGCCCTGCTCGGCAAATTCATGCTGACTAGATATTTTTCCATCAACTCGCCGAACTGCTTCTGTGCTCCCGCCGAGGCGCCGCCGACTTGATTGACGAGTTTGCTGAACTCCGGCGATGCCAAGGCCTGGCTGGCAAAGGAATTGAACCCCTTCTCCATCTCGCCGACCATGGTTTGCCAGATCGCAGCCGGATCGGTGCTCTTGTCTGCCATAGCGCCCTCCTTCGACTGCGAGTGTCTCGCCCGATCGGATGATACCACACCGTTGTGCCGGGACGGTCAACATGGCGGCCGCCGATTTATGCGCCTGGCGGCTTCTGCAGGCGCATAAACCATGTCATAGATTCCCCATTGCAATACCAGCGCTCAGGAACAGTGAACGTGAACGCACTCGCCCATCAGCCGCCGCAAATCGCCCGGGCGAACGGCATCGATATTTGTTACGAGATCTTCGGCGATCCCAATGCCGAACCGATGCTGCTGATCATGGGGCTAGGTGCCCAGATGATCCATTGGGATGACGATTTCTGCCGGCAACTTGCGACACGCGGCTTCCGCGTAATCCGGTTCGACAATCGTGACATCGGCAAATCCAG
>NZ_DATEPI010000263.1:0-7642 GCF_035273305.1 Bradyrhizobium sp.
CCGGTGAAGAGCCGGAAGCGTTAGCCGACATGCAGCGGCGCTGGCCGCGTGCAAATTATGTGGAAGACTGCGACGGTACTGCCGGCCTCGCACAAAGAATTTTCGACACCAAATTGTGGCGGCCGGATCAGCCGTTGCGTGTGGTGTTAATCGGCACCGATTTCGAGGTTCGCGTGTGGGAGACCCTGTTGAAAATCCCGATGGGCCGCGCGGCCTGCTACTCCGATATTGCCAACAGGATCAAAAGCCCGAAGGCGTCACGGGCGGTCGGAGCCGCCGTCGGAAAAAATCCGATCTCGTTCGTGGTGCCCTGCCATCGCGCGCTCGGTAAGGGTGGTGCACTGACCGGTTATCATTGGGGCGTCACCCGCAAGCAGGCGATGATCGGTTGGGAAGCCGGACAAATGGGAATGCACTGATTCCGGCTCGGATCTCTTGGGACGGGAGCTTCGGAAAAGCGCACTCCACTATCCCGGATGAAGCCTAGCGATCGAGACGTTTCCACATGATGGCGGTGTCGCAGAGCCGCCCGTCTGGAAACAACGCGTAATCCGGCACCAGCCCTGTTTGCGTCCAGCCCGCGCGCAAATACACCCGATGGCCGCTTTCGCCTGGAACTGTATCCAACACCAGCAGCCACCGGCCGCGCCGGCGGGCCTCGTTCTCGATCTGCGCCATCAAGGCGGCCGCTAGACCGCGGCCGCGCGCTGATCGATGCACGAGCAGCTTCTTGATGTCGGCGCGATGCGGCTGGTTGGGCGGCGTATCCAATCCGAGCTGGACTGTTCCGACGATATGGCCGTCGAGCCTTGCCGCCAGCAATACAGTATCGCCCGTTCCGACCGAATGTTCGACCTTGCGAAAGAATGCCAACGCCTGATCGTGCGAAAATGGCGACAAGAAGCTGACGCTGGCGCCGCCTTTGACGCAATCGACCAACACATCAGCCAGTTGCGCCAGTTCCGCATTCTCCAACGGCGCATTGAGAACAACGATGTCTGGCTTGACGCTCACGCAGCCAGATCGATCTTTGCCGCGACGGTGGCGTCGGCGTTGAGCCGATAGATGATAGGCGCGCCGGTGGCGAGTTCGCGCGCTAGGATGCCCTCGGGCGAAAGTTTCTCCAGCACCATGATAAGCGCGCGCAGCGAATTGCCGTGAGCCGCGACCAGCGTACGCTCGCCGCGCAGCACGCAGGGCAGGATCTCCTGAACGTAATAAGGAAGCGTGCGCGCCAACGTGTCTTTCAGGCTTTCGCCGCCCGGCGGTGGCACGTCATAAGACCGCCGCCAGATGTGTACCTGCTCCGCGCCCCACTTCTTGCGCGCATCATCCTTATTGAGCCCGGACAGGTCGCCATAGTCGCGCTCATTGAGGGCCATGTGTTGTTTGACAGGAATCCCTGTCTGGCCAAGCTCCGCCAAAGTCAGATCCAGCGTGTGCTGCGCGCGCTTGAGTACCGAGGTGAACGCGATATCAAACGACAGTCCCTTTGTTTTCAGCTTGCGTCCGGCTTCCTTTGCTTCGGCGATGCCCTGTTCGGTCAAGTCAGGGTCCTTCCATCCGGTAAAGAGATTCTTCAGATTCCATTCGCTCTGCCCATGACGCACCAGCACGAGAAGACGGTCGTTCATTTTTTTATCCCGTTCGAATCTGTGGAAGGTCGTCCGGTCTTCAGGAGCCAGCGAGCCCGAGTACGTCGGCCATCGAATACAGTCCGGGCTTCTGGCCGCGGGCCCAGAGCGCGGCTTTGACGGCGCCTTGCGCGAACATGGTTCGATCTTCCGCCCGGTGCGTCAGCTCGATACGCTCCATCGGCCCCGCAAAAATCACGCTGTGATCGCCGGTGACGCTGCCTCCGCGCAGCGACGCAAAGCCGATGTCGCCGGATCGGCGCGCGCCAGTCTGCCCATCGCGGCCTCGCGCGGAATGTATATGTAGATCGATGCCACGCCCCGCGGCAGCAGCCTCGCCCAGCATCAGCGCGGTGCCGGAGGGGGCATCGGTTTTGGCGCGGTGATGCATCTCGAGGATTTCGATATCGAAGCCTTCATCGAGCGACTGCGCCACGCGCCTCACCAGGGCCGCCAGCAAGTTGATGCCGAGGCTCATGTTGCCTGATTTCACGACAGTGGCGCGAGAGGTGACGCTCTTGATCACGGCATCGTCCGAAGGCGACAGCCCGGTGGTGCCGATGATGTGCACCAAACGGCGCTCGGCGGCGATCGCGACATTAGCAATGGTCGCAGCCGGCACGGTAAAATCGAGAATGCCGTCCGCTTCCCCCGACAGCGACCACAGATCGGCGGATAGCTTAATGCCATTGGCGGGCAACCCTGCGAGCACGCCGGCGTCCTTGCCCAGGAGTTCAGACCCCGGCGCTTCCAGCGCACCGGTCATGACCGCACCCTGCATTTCCGAGATGACGCGCGTCAACGCACGGCCCATTCGGCCGCCGGCCCCGGCAACGATCAACCGCATGTCGGACATCTCTTACCTCGCCCCTGCCGTATAGCCGGGGCGGCGTGTTCCGGCAACCGAGCAAGCTCTTAACCATCAAGGCTGCGGGCCGTCATAGCCTTCGATGATCAGCAGGTCACTTTCAGCATGTGGCGCGCGGATCGCAACGAGTCGGGCATATTCCGGCGAATTGTAACAGGCGAGCGCGGTCTCATAGTCCTTGAATTCCAGCACCACATTGCGCGCGCGCGACGAGCCTTCCTTGGGTACATGCTTGCCGCCGCGCACCAGAAATTTGGCTCCGTATTTGTTGAACACCGCGCCGTTTTGGGAAACATACTCTTTGTAGCCTTCCATGTCGTGAACATCCATACGTGCGATCCAATAGCCTTTTGCCATCTTGCAATCTTTCCTTCTGTATCAGCCCAACGCCTGCGCGATCTCTCTGTGGATTGCCTGCGCGGCCGCCTCGGGATCAGCGGCTTCAGTCACCGGCCGTCCGACCACCAGATAAGCCGCCCCCGCCGCAATCGCACGACCGGGTGTCATCATGCGTTTCTGATCTCCCGCCGCAACCCCGGCCGGCCGAATACCTGGCGTGACCAGAACCATTTCATCCCCGACGATCGCGTGTAGTCTCGCCGCTTCTTCCGGCGAACAGACAAGACCGTCGATGCCGAGCGCCTGTGCCTGCCGCGCACGGGCCTCAACCAGATCTGAAACACCGAGCCGATATCCGGCCGCTTGCAAATCAGCATCGTCATAAGAGGTCAACACGGTCACGGCGAGGATTCTCAGATCCGACCCACCGCGGCCCTCGACCGCCGCCGTCATGGTTTGCGGATAGGCATGCACGGTCAGGAAGGTCGCGCCGAGACGCGACACGCTCTCGACGCCCCGAGCAACCGTATTGCCGATATCGTGCAGCTTGAGGTCGAGGAACACTTTCTTGCCGGACTGCGTGAGCTTGCGCACCAACGGCAAGCCGCCGGCGTAAGCGAGCTGATATCCGATTTTGTAGAAGCTGATGCTGCCGCCGAGCCTCGCCACCATCGCCTCCGCCGCCTCGACATCAGGCAAATCCAGGGCCACAATCAGTCGGTCGCGGGGAGCGATAGCAGATCGCGGCATGTCACCTCACATCATGTGCTGGGAAAAATCGATCAGTTGTCGCACCAGTCCGGCCATCGCGTCGATATCGGCTGGACGCTTCAATCTGTCCATGTCGTCATAGGCCTCGCCAGCAAAGGACAAGGCAAGCTGGTTCGGAATAACGGTCGCGTGGCAGGCCGTCAGAATGAGACGCAACGCCGCGAGTGATCGCGCGCCGCCAAGCCTGCTTTCCGATGCGGCGGCGATTGCAAATGGACGCTCGCGAAAAACCTGCCCGCGGGTTTCGTGCGCGTCCTGTACCCGCGTCACCCAATCGATAGTGTTCTTTACCAGAGCTGGCACTGAAGAATTGTATTCCGGCGTCACGATCAACACGCCATGGTGCGCGCCGATCATGCGTTTGAGATTGATAGCGTTCTTTGGCACGCCGGATTTGCTTTGCAGATCGCCGTCATAGATCGGTAGCGGAAAATCAGCGAGCGAGATGCGCGTCACTTCGGCGCCCGCTTGCGCGAGTTCACACCCTGCCGTGGCCGCAAGCCTCGCATTCAGCGAGCCGGTGCGAAGCGAACCCGGTATCACCAGAATTTTCAGGGCTGACATTATAAAATCGCGCTCGGGACAACCCACCGAAAGGCGGCAGGTGTTATCAGTCCTTGCGATACACCCAGACACGCGCCGGCGGAAGGTTCATCCAGATGCGTTCGGAGGCTTCTGTGGACACGCCCGGAAGCGATTTCGGAATCGGCGGCGCCACCGAATATGTAAACTGCACGAATGGCGCACCAGGCGCGAGCGCACCAAAGGCATCGCGGATCAGCTTTAGCCGGGTCAGCATTGGCTTGGTGACGAGCGGCAGGCCGGACACAACGGCCGACGCCGGGGCGCTCAGCACATTTCGCAAGGAGTCGCGCAGCGTATAGGCATCCCCCTGCACGACTTTGGCATGCGGATAGCGGTCGCGCAGCAGCGCACAAAAGCCTGGGTTGTATTCGACAAGCACGAGGCGCCGCTGATCGATGCCGTGCTCGATCAACGCATTGGTGATCGCGCCGGTGCCTGGCCCTAGCTCGACCACCGGTCCCAGCGAGTCGATGTCGACGTACTGCGCCATCGTGCGCGCGAGGATTCGTCCGGAAGGCATCACCGCGCCCATATGCAGCGGCTTTTCCATCCACGAACGTAGAAAACGAACCTCGTCATCAAGACGGAGAGGTTTTTTCAACGCGCGCGCGGAGGACTGCAATGGCATTTCGCTACCAGGCGGGACCGCGTTTTGAGCGGCGTGTCAGAAAATAGTCATAAAGACGTATAGGTCGCAGGCGATACGGTCAAGCCGGACGCCGACTGTATCGCCCGCAGAAAAGCAACAGCGGTGTGATGTCAAAGCGATGCGCTAGTGGAAGTTTCTCAAGCAAAGCCTAACGTCAACACCGTCAACTAATTTTCTTATCAGCGCTACGGATTAGCGCGATTACCAAAAAAGTCCTTTACCTTTGAAAAGAAACCCGCTGCTTCGGGCTGAGTTGCGCCCGACGAGAGTTTTTCAAATTCGGCCAGGAGTTCCTGTTGTTTTTTCGTGAGATTTTGCGGCGTTTCAACCACCACCTGGACATACATATCGCCGGTCTGCCGCGACCGAAGCACTGGCATCCCCTTTGATGCAATGCGAAACCGGCGGCCCGATTGGGTTCCCGACGGTATTTTCACCTTGGTCTTGCCCTTGTCGATTGTCGGCACCTCGAATTCACCGCCGAGCGCCGCGCTGACCATCGAAATCGGCACCCTGCAGTGGAGGTCGGCGCCATCGCGCTGGAAAAATTCGTGCGTAGCCAAGGACAGGAAAATGTACAGGTCGCCCGGTGGTCCGCCGCGAATGCCGGCTTCGCCTTCGCCGGCAAGTCTGATTCGGGTGCCATCTTCAACGCCTTGGGGGATGTTGACTGACAAGGTTCGCTCGCGTGTTACCCGACCGGAGCCTGCGCATGAGGGACAGGGGTCTTCGATCATCTGGCCACGCCCCTGACAGCCGGGACAGGTTCGCTCCAGTGTAAAGAAACCCTGCGCCTGCCGCACGCGGCCCGCGCCGCCGCACATCGCGCAGGTCCTTGGCTTGGTACCGGCTTTGGCGCCGGTGCCCGAACAGGATTCGCACGTGACGGAAACCGGGATCTCGATTTGAGCGGTCTTGCCGAGGAAGGCTTCCTCAAGCGTAATTTCCATATTGTATCGCAGGTCAGCGCCGCGCTCGCGCCCACCGCCGCGACCCCGTTGCCCGGCCATTCCAAACAGGTCTTCAAAAATATCGGAAAATGAAGAAGCAAACCCGGCACCGAATCCGGGGCCTCCGCCGCCCATACCCTGCTCGAATGCCGCATGACCGAAGCGGTCATAGGCCGCGCGCTTCTCGCCATCCTTGAGGACTTCGTAAGCCTCGTTGATTTCCTTGAAGCGCATTTCGCTGGTGGCATCGCCCGGATTCTTGTCAGGGTGCCATTTCATCGCGAGCTTGCGGAAGGCCGCCTTCAGTTTGGATTCGTCCGCGTTGCGGTCGACTTCCAGAGTTTCGTAATAGCAGCGCTTGGTGGACATCCGTCAAATCCGCCCGGTACTTCGCCCTCGCTCCGAAGGGATGCGTGAAAAACAATGCAGCCTTGGGCTTAACGAAAAATGACCCCCACTCTTGGAGACGCGACCCTGCGTGCTCTTCAGAATGAGGGTCATGGTGACCGCCCGCTTAGGCAGACTTCTTATTGTTCTTGTCGTCGTCGACCTCGGTGAATTCCGCGTCGACCACGTCATCCTTCGCGGCGTCCTTGGCCGCATCGCTCTCGGCTTGCTGCTTGTACATCGCCTCGCCGAGTTTCATCGAAACCTGCGCAAGAGCGTTGGTCTTGGCCTTGATGGCGTCAGCGTCGTCGCCCTTCAGCGCTTCCTTGAGGTCGCTGACGGCGTCTTCAATGGCGCGGCGCTCGGTATCGGCAATCTTCGAACCGTGCTCGGCCAGCGCCTTCTCGGTAGAGTGCACCAGCGCGTCGGCGTGGTTCTTGGCATCGACAGCTTCGCGGCGCTTCTTGTCCTCGGCCGCATTCGCCTCGGCATCTTTGACCATCTTCTGGATGTCGGCTTCGGAGAGACCGCCGGAGGCCTGAATCCGGATTTGCTGCTCCTTGCCGGTCGCTTTGTCCTTTGCCGAGACGTTGACGATGCCGTTGGCGTCGATGTCGAACGTGACTTCGATTTGCGGCATCCCGCGTGGCGCCGGTGGGATGCCCATCAGATCAAATTGACCGAGAACCTTGTTGTCGGCCGCCATTTCGCGCTCGCCCTGGAAAACGCGAATGGTGACGGCATTCTGGTTGTCCTCGGCGGTCGAGAATACCTGGCTCTTCTTGGTCGGGATCGTTGTATTGCGATCGATGATGCGGGTGAAGACCCCGCCCAGCGTTTCGATACCGAGCGACAGCGGCGTAACGTCGAGCAGCAGCACGTCCTTGACGTCGCCCTGCAGCACGCCAGCCTGAATAGCAGCGCCGATGGCGACGACTTCATCCGGGTTGACGCCTTTGTGTGGCTCTTTGCCGAAGAACTGTTTTACGACTTCCTGAATCTTCGGCATGCGGGTCATGCCGCCGACCAGAACTACTTCGCCGACTTCACCGGCGGTGAGACCGGCGTCCTTGAGTGCCTTGCGGCACGGTTCGATGGTCTTATCGACGAGATCCTGCACCAGCGCCTCGAATTTGGCGCGGGTCAGCTTCATCGTCAGATGCTTCGGGCCCGCCTGATCGGCAGTGATGAAGGGCAGGTTGATTTCGGTCTGCGTGGTCGAGGACAGCTCGATCTTGGCCTTTTCGGCGGCCTCTTTCAGGCGCTGCAAGGCAAGCTTGTCGCTGCGCAGGTTAATGCCCTGCTCCTTCTGGAATTCATCGGCCAGGTAGTTGACCAGCCGCATGTCGAAATCTTCGCCGCCAAGGAAAGTATCTCCGTTCGTCGACTTCACCTCGAACACGCCGTCACCGATCTCGAGGATCGAAATATCGAACGTGCCGCCGCCAAGGTCGTAGAC
>NZ_DATEPI010000264.1:0-21717 GCF_035273305.1 Bradyrhizobium sp.
GAGGTCGAGAAATCCGTGCTCCTCGGCAAAGCGGGCGATCCGGGCTTCGGGATGCTCGAGGATGAGGCAATGCCCTTCGAGTCCGCCACCCGTATCAGTCGTCATCGTCTTGGAGCCGGCATCGAGAATGCCACGATCCGGGCCGGCGCGGCTTACCACGGTTGAATAGATGTTCAGGGCGCAGTCATCCCATGTGGCGACGCCGGCGGCTACCTGCATGCGATCATTGTAGATGTAGGTGCCGGGCCGGTGCTCGGTCGCGCCGTTGAGCTTGCCGAGATTTTTCAGGTTTGGCGTGCCGCCGGTCGATACCATGCTGGCAGTGAGCCCGTGCGCGCGCACACCCGCAAGCGCCTGGTCGTAGAATCTCTGCGCATCCGACCAGCCGCTTTCGGTCGGATAAAGCATGAAACCTCCAAACGTCAGGCCTTTCGCCGCGGCGATCTGGCGCGCAAGCTCAATGGCTTCGGCCGGGGTCTCGACGCCGGCGCGTTTGCGCCCGGTGTCGCATTCGACCACCACCGAGAGCGGCCGTCCGGATGCGGCGGCGGCTTGCGGCAGCCCTGCGATCACGACCGGATTGTCGGCGGCAACCGTCATATTGGCTTTTGACTGCAGCGCGCCCAGCCGCGCCATCTTTTCCTCGCCGAGCAGGTTGTAACTGATCAGGATGTCGCTGATGCCGGCGTCGGCCATCACCTCGGCCTCGCCGAGCTTCTGGCAAGTGATCCCCTTCGCTCCGGCTTCGATCTGAAGCCTGGCCAGCATCGGGCTCTTGTGGGTCTTGATGTGCGGCCGGTTGGCGACGCCGGCCTTGTCGCACGCTGACTGGACCCGCGCGATATTGCGCTCAACCCGATCCATGTCGATGACAACCGCCGGCGTGCCGTATTCGCGGGCTATCCTGGCGGCGAGGGGTGTCGTCATGCTGACTCTCTTTTTATTGCTGCGTATTTCATTAATGCGAATTCGGTCGCGAAAGCGCCATCCACTTTGCGGAATGCACGTTAGGCCTGCTCGATCTCTTCGCGCAGCACTTCGAGCTCCAGCCACTTGTCTTCGGCTTCCTGCAAATCCCTTTGCGCCTTGGTAAGCGCATCAGAGGCTTGATCGAATTTCTTACGATCCTTGTGGAACAGATCGGGGTCGTCAAGCTGCCGTTGTTGCTTGGCGATTTCTGCCTGCAATTTCGCTATCGTCTTGGGTAGCGTTTCCAGCGCGTGCTTTTCGTTAAAATTGAGCCGCCGCTTCGGCGCGGTCGCAGGCCCGTTGGATGGCGTGCTGGATTTCGCCTCCCTGCTTTGTTCGATGCTGGCGACATTCACTGGCTCGCGGTTCAGGTCCGCACCTCGCTGCGCCAGCATGTCGCTGTAGCCGCCGGCATATTCAATCCAGCGGCCGTTGCCTTCCGGCGCGATTACCGAAGTCACAACCCGATCGAGAAAATCGCGGTCATGACTGATCAGCATTACCGTCCCCTCGTAATCGCCGAGCATTTCTTCGAGGACGTCGAGAGTTTCAAGGTCGAGATCGTTGGTCGGCTCGTCCAGCACCAGAAGATTGGACGGCTTTGCCAGGGCGCGCGCCAGCATCAAACGGCCGCGTTCACCGCCTGAAAGCACTTCCAGCGGCGTCCGCATCTGCTCCTGCGCGAACAGAAAGTCCTTCATATAGCTCACGACGTGCTTCGGCTTGCCGCCGACGATGACATGATCTCCGCGACCGCCGGTCAGAGCTTCGGCAAGGGTCGATTTCGGGTCGAGACTTTCGCGATGCTGATCGAGCGTTGCCATCTCGATATTGGCGCCGAAGCGAATGGTCCCGCTATCGGGTGGATTGGCGCCGGTCAGCATATTGATCAGTGTTGTCTTGCCGACCCCATTCGGCCCGACGATGCCGATGCGGTCGCCGCGCTGAACGCGGATCGAGAACCCCTCGACAATCTCGCGATCGCCATAAGATTTTCCGATGTTTTTGGCTTCAATCACAAGCTTGCCGGATTTGTCCGCCTCGGCGGCTGCGAGATTGGCAGTGCCGGTCGTGCCGCGATAGTCGCGCCGTTGCTGGCGCAATGCGTGCAGATTCCCGAGCCGCTTGACGTTGCGCTTGCGGCGCCCGGAGACGCCATAGCGCAACCAATGCTCCTCGTTGACGATCTTGCGATCCAGCTTGTGCTGCTCGCGCTCTTCCTCCGCCAGCACCGCATCGCGCCAGGTTTCGAATTCGCTGAAACCGCGATCGATCTGTCTGATCTGGCCGCGATCGAGCCACGCCGTCGAGCGCGATAGATTCGACAGAAAGCGACGATCGTGGCTGATGAGGACGAGCGCGCTGCGCCGGCTGTCCAGTTCGCTTTCCAGCCATTCGATCGTGGTGAGATCAAGGTGATTGGTCGGCTCATCGAGCAGCAGGATATCGGGCGAGGGGGCAAGCACGCGCGCGAGTGCAGCCCGGCGGCCTTCTCCACCGGACAATTGTGCCGGGTCCTCATCGCCGTGCAAACCGAGTTGCTCCAGCATATAGCGCGCCTGGTAGCGATCGTCGCCGGGGCCGAGCCCAGCTTCGACATAGGCCAGCGTGGTCGCAAATTCCGCAAAAGCAGGTTCCTGCGGCAGATAGCGGATGGTGGCGCCGGGCTGGACGAACCGGCTGCCACTGTCCGCATCTATGAGGCCAGCAGCAATCTTCAGCAGCGTCGACTTACCCGAGCCATTACGGCCGATCAGGCACACGCGCTCGCCCGAGGATACCGACAGCTCAGCGCCTGACAACAGCGGCGTACCGCCGAAGGTCAGCTTGATGTCTTTCAATTGGATCAGCGGAGGCGCCATGGTCTTGCGAACTTATCTCTCGTTTGGCTGGTTTGCGCGCTGGCGCTGGATACGGCGAATGGCCTGATCGAGCGCGGACAGGAACGCCGAACGATCGCGCGGCGCGAAAGTTTTGGGGCCGCCGGTCACTTCCCCCGAGGAACGTAGATCGGTCATCAGGTTTCGAACCGCAAGGGTCATCCCGATCGATTCTTCGGTGAATGGCTTGCCGTTCGGCGCGATTACGTCGGCGCCGGCCTTTACGCACCGGCTTGCCAACGGAATGTCCGACGTAATGACTATATCTCCTTTGCCTGCCCGTTCCGCGATCCAATCGTCCGCCGCGTCCATTCCGGAGCCAGCCGCAATGCGTTCGATCAGCGGATCTTGAGGCACCCGGATGAAATTGGCGGCCACCACGCTGACCGGCAATTGGTGTCGCGCGGCGACGCGATAGATCTCGTCTTTCACCGGGCAGGCGTCGGCGTCGATATAGATGCGGGTGGTATTCAAGGTCGGGACATCGGTTGGGGTCGATCAGGCGAGCACGTGGCGCGCTCATTTAAACCGCGTGGTACCGCATCGGCCGCGGAATTGCGAGTACGCGCGCCAACCCGCTTGCGACGGCATATTGTTCGCGTACGATGACCGCGCAAAAAATGAAAAATCGGGGATATACCGCATGACGAGCCGGCTCGAAACCTATCGCGTCCAGGCCTACAACACGGCCAAACTGTCCGAAAACAAGATGCACGACGACACGGTGGCAAAGCGATACGGCTTCAGTGGCGGCCTCGTGCCTGGTGTGGATGTGATGGCGTACATGATGCACTTGCCGGTTGCGAAATGGGGCCGTGCCTTTCTGGAGCGCGGCTGGATCGAAGCACGGTTCATCAAGCCGGTTTATGACGGCGAGGCGACCGAGGTCAGCGGGGAGGAACGCGACGGGTTGCTATCGATACAGGTTGAAAGCCGCGGCCAGCTTTGCGCCACCGGCACCGCCTCACTGCCGGCCAGCGCGCCGCTCGTCTCGATCTCCGATTTCAATGAAGTTGCTGCCATCGCCGAACGCAGGCCGGTCAATGAACTTTCATACCAGCTAGGCAAATGGCTTGGCACAATGCCGCGCGCCTGGGCTGGCGAAGCCGCACAGGAATATCTTAGCGATGTGCGCGAGCGCGATCCGATCTACGAGGCCGAGGGGCTGGGTCATCCCGGGCTGCTGCAGCGGGTCATGAACAAGGTATTGGTTGATAATGCTATACTCGGACCCTGGATACACGTCGGCAGCCGCATGCAGCTTCTTAGCGCTGCGCGCAGCGGCGATGAATTGACCGCGCGCGCCAAGGTCACGGGCAACTACGAGAAGAAAGGCCACCGCTTCGTCGAACTCGATGCGCTGGTCATCGCCAACGGGCGCACGCCTTTGGCCCATTGTCAGCACATCGCGATCTATCAACCGCGCGAGCAGGCCGCAGCGTAGGTTACCGCACGAGGGGCGCGTCAGGCCGCCTTGCTCTTGGCATCCCTGATCGCGCGCCAAACCCGCTCAGGGGTCAGCGGCATGTCGATATGCGTGATGCCGTAATCAGACAGCGCGTCGACAACTGCGTTGACAATGGTGGAGAGACTGCCCGCGCAACCGGCTTCGCCGCAGCCTTTGGTGCCCAGTGGATTGGATTTGGCTGGCACCGGATGATCGCCGACCGCCATCATCGGAATGTCTTCGGCGCGCGGCATTGCATAGTCCATGAAGGAGCCGGTGATCGGCTGTCCGCTCGAATCGTAGCTGATGCATTCCATCAGCGCCTGCCCGATGCCTTGCGCCACGCCGCCGTGCAACTGTCCGGCCACCAGCATCGGGTTGACGATCGTGCCGAAGTCGTTGACGCCGGTATAGCCAACGATCTGCACGATGCCGGTTTCTGGATCGATCTCGACTTCCGCGACGTGGCAGCCATTCGGGAACGTCGAGGGCACCGCCTCGGTGGTATGGTCGACGTCGAGAGACGAAGGCATTCCCTCCGGCATCCTGGTTTCTTTCAGCCGACGGGCCAACTCGAGAATATCGATGCTGCGGTCGGTGCCGGCGATGGTGAAGCGACCGTTCGCGAATTCGATGTCGGTTTCGGCAGCCTCCATCAGGTGAGCGGCGGCGCGCTTTCCCTTCTCGATGACGATTGTCGATGCTTCGACGATCGCCATTCCGCTGGCGGTGATGGAGCGCGAGCCGCCGGTGCCATTGCCGGTATGCACGACGTCGCTGTCGCCCTGTTCTAGCTTGATGCTGTCGAAGGGGACGCCAAGCTGCGTGGAGAGCACCTGTGCGAAGGGAGTAGCATGGCCCTGGCCGTAATCGAGCGTGCCGGTGATCAGCCTCACCGAGCCGTCCTGCTCAAATACGATTTTCCCGAGTTCGACGCCAGGAGGCGCGGTGACTTCGAGATACGAACCGATGGCAATGCCTCGGAGCTTGCCGCGCTTGCGGCTTTCTTTCTTGCGCTTGGGGAAATTGGCGTGATCGGAAATCTCGAGCGCTTTATTGAAGACCCCCTGGAAGTCTCCGCTATCGTAAGTGACTCCGGACGATGCCGCGAATGGCATCTGTGCTGGCTTGATGAAATTGCGCTTGCGTAGCGTCAGCCGGTTGATACCCATTTCGTCGGCGGCGCGGTCGATCAGCCGCTCCATGTAGTAGTTGGCCTCCGGGCGTCCGGCGCCGCGATAGGCTCCCATCAGCGTTGTGTTTGTCAGCACCGTCTTGATATCGATGGTCATCAGCGGCGTGCGATAAACACTGGCGAGGTTCTTGCCGATGTTTAGCGATAACGGGATTGGCGCGACGCCAGTGATATAGGCGCCGAGATTGCCGTAGCCTGAAACCTTGACCGCGAGGAACTTGCCCTCGGCATCGAGCGCCAGCTCACAATGAATCTTTTGCGCGCGGCCGTGGCTGTCGGACAGGAAACTGGTCGAGCGCTCGTCGGTCCACTTTACCGGGCGGCCCAGAATCTTTGCCGCATGCAGGATACAGACATATTCCGGATAGTTGACGTTTTTCATACCGAACGAGCCGCCGACATTCGGTGTCAGCAGGTGAACCTTCTCGTTCGGCACCTTCAGGATGTTCTTGGCGAGGTTGGTACGGTTGCCGGCGACGCCCTGGGTCGGAAGCTGGATCGTGTAACGCTCGCTGCCCTTGTCATAGGATGCAAGTGCGGCGCGCGGTTCCATCGGCACGACGGCCACCCGCGTGTTGATGATGTCGAGCTTTGTCACATGCGCGGCACTGGCGAACGCGGCTTCGACTTTGGCGGCGTCGCCGTAGTGATGGTCCAGCGCGACGTTGTTCGGGATGTGGTCGTAAAGCTGCGGAGCGCCCGGTTTTGCCGCTTCCTCGGGATCAGTGACGGCAGGCAGCGGATCGATATCGACCACGACCGCTTCGGCCGCATCGCGCGCCTGCGCCAGCGTCTCTGCCACGACGAAGGCCACGGGATCGCCGACATAGCGCACCTTATCGGTCATGAGTGCGGTGCGGTTGGTCTGCAACAGAGGCGTGCCGTCGCGGCTCTTGAGCGGAAGACCGCAGGTGAACGGGCCATAACCGGCCGCAACCAGATCTGTCCCGGTCCAGACCCCGAGCACGCCCGGCATTGTCTTTGCGGCTGAGGTGTCGATAGCGCGGATGATCCCGTGCGCGTGGGTGGACCGCACGATCCACGCATAGGCCTGGCCGGGCAGGTTGAAGTCATCGGTGTACTTGCCTTTGCCGCGCACCAGGGTGTCATCCTCCTTGCGGAGGACCGGCTGTCCGAGACCGAATTTTTGCAGTGCGATAGAGTTTTCCAGAGAGGATGAAGACGGCTGATCTTGCATTGAATATCCCTGAAATGCTCGATTTTGCGGGATTTTTCCCGCTTCCCACCCCAGATAACGCACCGACCTGCGGACGACAACGGCTGATTGGGCATGGTCCTATGTGAAGGGCTGTTGCGCCAAAGCCCCGCGCTGCTAAAAGTTTCTGTGAACGAAAATTCCTCGTTGGCTTTACGGCCGCGGAAAGAAACTGTCGATGACTGATGATGCGCGGCTTCGCGCTGGCGCAGTGCCGCGCGGAGACGTCGGCCAAGGGCTGCTGCGTGGCGGCGGCCAAGCAGTGACACCGACGGGCTACGGACAAGCGTCGCGTCGAGGCGGCATTTCCGTCGCCGCTGCGGCCGGGAGTGGCGTCTACGCAGCGCTCGACCTTGGCACCAATAATTGCCGCCTGCTGATCGCCTATCCCACAGGAGATGGATTTCGTGTCATCGACTCCTTCTCGCGGATCATTCGGCTGGGCGAGGGCATCTCCGCGACTGGCTACATCAGTGAAGCGGCGGCGGATCGCGCCATCGCCGCGTTGAGTATCTGCCGGGACAAGATCATTTCCAAAAATGCCCGGCGCCTGCGGTTGATTGCCACTGAAGCCTGCCGCGCAGCCTCCAACGCCGAGGGGTTTCGTAGCCGGGTCGAAGCCGAAACAGGGATCCGGCTGGAAGTGATCGATCGCGAGACCGAAGCGGCCCTCGCCGTGATCGGCTGCTCGCCTTTGTTGGACCCAAACGGCAGGGGCGCCATTCTGTTCGACATCGGTGGCGGATCGACCGAATTGGTTCGGATCGAGCGCAACCCGGACCAGAAAGACAGTGCGCCCACCATCAAGCAATGGATGTCAATTCCGCTGGGCGTCGTCACACTGGCCGAACATTTCGGCGGCAAGGACGTGACGCCTGAATCCTACGGGCGGATGATCCAGGAAGTCGCGCAACACGTCTCGCCTTTCGCGGCCGAGCACGGCACTGATCTCAGGGAGATGCACCTGCTTGGCACCTCGGGCACAGTGACCACGCTCGCCGGCGTCCACCTCAATCTGGTGCGATACGATCGGCGGCGGATAGACGGGGTATGGTTGAGTGACGCGGAGATCAGCTCGACGATCGCGCGGCTTCTCGGAATGAGCTACCGCGAACGGGCGAGCAACAACTGCATCAGCATCGAACGCGCCGATCTGGTCTTGGCCGGCTGTGCCATTCTCGATGCGATCCGGCAGGCGTTTCCGCTGCCCCGCCTGCGGGTCGCCGATCGCGGTTTGCGCGAAGGGATGCTGGTGGAAATGATGCGCGAGGACGGCGCGATCAGCGGGTGCCGGTAGGCGCACTCCGCTAGCCTGCAAATCTCGTTGAGAGGCATCAATTTTCGATGGCGAAAGATACGACCGGGCGGCTGCACGTAACCGTCAAAACCGGCGGCAAGCGCAAGCTTTCCTCGAAGCTTTGGCTCGAGCGGCAGCTCAATGACCCTTACGTGGCCCAGGCCAAGCGCGAGGGACTGCGCTCGCGCGCGGCGTTCAAGCTGGCGGAGATCGACGATAAGTATCGATTTCTCAAGCCCGGCATCACGGTAGTTGATCTCGGGGCCGCGCCCGGTGGCTGGAGCCAGATTGCGGCGAAGCGAATTGCCGCCGCGAACGGCAAAGGCAGGGTGATCGCGATCGATCTTCTGGATATGCCGGAGATACCTGGCGTCAGCTTCGCGCGGATTGATTTTCTTGACGATGCCGCGCCCGCCAAATTGATTGCGATGATCGGTGGCGGTGCCGATGTGGTGCTCTCGGATATGGCGCCCAATACTACAGGCCATCGCAAGACCGATCAGTTGCGCATTCTGGGTCTGGTCCAAGGGGCCACGGCGTTTGCGGCGGAGGTGCTAAATCCCGGCGGCACGTTCGTGGCCAAAGTCTTTCAGAGCGGTGCCGATGCCGCGCTGATGACGGAGCTCAAGCGGGATTTTGCGACCGTCAAACACGTCAAACCGGCCTCGAGCCGGCAGGATTCTTCCGAACGCTATGTCCTTGCGATGGGTTTTCGCGGCAAGCGACCGATCACAGCCGCTGATCGCGAGCGGTGACGGTTTCGCCCGCCATCGCAATGAAGCGATGATGTGGCGCTGACACGCTGACAGCCATCTTCACCCGCGTACGTCCGCACTCTTCTCCCTCGAAGTCGGTTGGGCTGCGCACGCGAGAAATTTGCAATTTCAGCCAGTGTAGCTGCAGGCGCTACGGCCGTGAAGGCCGCCCAAAGCTCACGGGTCATGCTCGTCCCGCCCTTGACCATCAACGTCAGTGGCAAGAGTTTACGCGTCGAGACTGAAACCCTCGAAAAGTGCCAAAGGCGGATCTCCTGAGAATGCAGAGCCCGCACGTTGCGGCTACGAAGATAAGGTTGCGAATGGAACAGTCTCCATACACAGGCGCGGCGCTTGCTGGAACAATTGACCTTGGCGACTTAACAGTGAACCGATTGGGCTTCGGCGCGATGCGTCTATGCGGAGATTCAGCTTGGGGAAGACCAAGGGATCGAGGGCATGCCAATCGGGTTCTGCATCGAGCGGTCGAGCTCGGCGTGAACTTTATTGACACTGCGGATAGTTACGGCCCCGAGACGAACGAGTCATTGATCTCGCAGGCGCTGTATCCTTACCCCCCGGGTTTGGTCATTGCCACGAAAGGTGGCTTGGTGCGACCGAACCGCCGATCATGGGTCCCAAACGGTCGCCCCGACCATCTGCGGCGAGCGATTGAAGGCAGCTTGCAGCGCTTGCGGCTGGAGCGCATCGATTTGTATCAATTCCATGCGCCTGATCCCGAAGTGCCATTTATAGAGTCGCTTGGTGCACTGGCGGATTTACAACGCGTAGGCAAAATTCGCCATATTGGCGTTTCGAACGTCACGGTTGCACAACTCGAGCTGGCACGCTCCGTCACACCAATCGTCTCGGTTCAGAACATGTACAATTTGCGAGATCGAAGCAGCGAAGGCGTACTCGCCGCGTGCGAGCGTCTCGGAATTGCTTTTCTGCCGTGGTATCCGCTGGGCGGCAAACGTGGCCTAAGGGCACTCAAGATAAAGCAAGTCGCCTTGCGTCGCGGCCTAACGCACGCAGCCTTATCCATTGCGTGGCTGCTCGCTAAATCACCTGTTATGCTGCCGATCCCCGGCACTCGATCCATCGATCACCTAGAGAATAATGTGCTTGCGGCCGCCCTCAAGCTGGCGCCCGAAGACTTCGACAATTTGGGGTGAAGCGCGCCTGATTAAAACGACAACGGCGGAAATTGTCATCGATGTTCGTCAGCGCCCCAATTCGGCGAAGACGATCCTTGTCCCTGGCGCGCTTCAGATCAAATTCATCCACTGCGTTCTGCCCAATAGGCAATCTCGTCCGCGAACTAAACCCGCCCGTTTGGCGATGTGGCGCGGTCACGCTGGCAGCCATCGTCACCGAGGACTTACTCTCTCCGATAGGTAGAGAGCCGTCACGCAGCGTGACCGCTTGATTGCTTTAGCCGTCGGCTCTCGCCGTGTCAGCAGATTTAGTGGTCTCAATCGCGCAATCCCCGCTATCTCAGATGATTCGAGGGTCGGCACCATGCGAGCTCCTCGTGGTGAGGAGCGCGGCAACGCTGCTCGTCTCGAACCATGGAGGCCCGCATCTCCCTTTGCTGATGCGGGCTACGGACTGATGTGCGTGACGGGCAAATCAGTGTCCACTCGCATTTCCAAAAATATATTCCTTCTCGTTTTGCCCAAATCAAATCCATAACCCCCGCCGTCTCGTTCCACTGGAGGGGCGCTCGCGATCGTCACGAACGCGGGACGGGATGCGATGGACGTTGACGTGCCGCTGACGAACGGTACCGCGGCGGACGACGAAGTCGTGTGGTCCTGACGCCTCGACGCTGGTGTCAAGTTAGCGGAAGTAATTCCGCTGGCGACGGTGACAACAAAGCCCGATCACCGGGGAGATCACGTTATAAGTCGTAAAACATCGCGCGGGGCATGCCGGGGTGAATCCGGTGAACCTGTGGTGACTACGCTCGTATGCTTTTCACTTTTTGCATGCGAGGCTGCGGGTGCATCGTGCACCCGGCATTCCCCGCGCCCTCTGATGTTTCAGGAGCGCTTCATGATTGGCAAAACTCGCGCGGAATCCGGGGCGGGATGGCGGAGGTGTGTGACGTCGCGCTGCAACTGCGTCGGCGCCTTATCCGTGCCCTAGCGGTGTCAAGACGAGCGAAGCTGTCTTCTTATCCCTCCTCCTTGTGGGGAGGGAAAGCACATCGTAAGCGAAGCTCACGGTGTGCAGGGTGGGGAAAGGCTCGGTGTGCGAGATAGAAACCCCACCCGGCGCTTCGCGCCACCCTCCCATAAAAGAAGGGGAGGGATAAGAAAGCTACAAGTGGCGCGCGGCGAGATCGCCACGTTTCCTTCATCCCTTCCTCTCTTGTGGGGTCGAGACGAGCAAAGCTCGCTCTCGGGTGGCGCGAAGCGCCGGGTGGGGGTCTGCTCGCATAGGTCCTTGCGATGGGTTCTCGCGGCAAGCGACTGGTTACAGCCGCTGATCGCGAGCGGTGACGGTTTCGCTGGCGGCCTCTTCCTCGGCCTCAAGCTCGCGGGTGGGCTCCGAGATTACGACGGTGCGCCGGCCCGATACCTGGTGACCGGCATCGACTGGCATGAGATAGAAGAAGTATGCCGAAATAGCCGAGATGATCGCGACCACCATGAATGCCGGCGCGAATTCCGTCGCCGTCAGTTCTTGCACATGGCGGACGACCATCGTCGATTCAACCGAGAACGCCCCCAGCGCCACTCCCGTTGAGATCGCAAGCTGCTGGTTGACGCTGACGAGGGTGGTGGCACGACTCATCTGCGCCGGTTCGACCTCTGCATACGCCACCGTGTTGATGGCCGTGAACTGCAGCGAACGGAAGAAACCGCCGACGACCAGAATGATCATGATCAGAAGCAGCGGTGTCGTGACAGTAAACAACGCGCAGGCGGCCAGGAACGCCGAGCTGATGACTGCATTGACCACCATGATGTTGCGAAAGCCGAAGGTCTTGATGATGCGCGCGGCGAGGGTCTTCATCCCCATCGCCCCTACCGCGGACGCAAATGTCACCAATCCCGAACGGAACGGCGACAGGCCGAATCCGACCTGCATCAATAGCGGCAGCAAAAACGGCAAGGCGCCAATGCCGAGCCGAAACAAGAACCCGCCGACTATGCTGGCGCGCAATGTCGGCAATCGCAGCAGCGTGAAATCCAGCACCGGGGAGGCGGTGCGCCTGGCATGAATGACGTAGAGCGTCATCGAGATCGAGCCGACGGCGACCAGCGCGGCGATGATCGTCCAGGGCAACAAGTTGAGTCCCGCGACCGATAGCCCGAACGCGATCCCGCCAACGCCGATACCCGCCAGCACCAACCCGTAGAGGTCGAAGCGCTCGGGGTCCTTGCTGCGGATCGGATCGATGTAGCGCATCGCCATGAAGATGCCGAGCAGACCGATCGGAATATTGATCAGGAAGATCCAGTGCCAGGAAAAATAAGTGGTGATGAATCCGCCAAGCGGCGGCCCGATCACCGGGCCAACCAGCGCGGGCACGGTCACCCAGGCCATCGCGTTGACGAGCGCGCTCTTGTCGATCGAGCGCAGCAGCACCAGCCTTCCGACCGGCGTCATCATCGCTCCGCCCATCCCCTGCACGATTCGCGCGATGACAAAATCCGTGACCGATCCTGATAAGGCACACCCGATCGAGCCGATTATGAAAACCGCGACCGCGAGACTGAACACCATCCGCGCGCCGAAGCGATCAGCGGTCCATCCACTCGCCGGAATGAATACCGCAAGCGATAACAGATACGAGGTAATGGCGAGTTTCAATGTGAGCGGGCTTGTGCCGATATCCGCTGCGATCGCCGGAAGCGAGGTCGCAATCACCGTCGAATCCATGTTCTCCATGAATAGGGCGGTCGCCACGATGAGCGGGATCAGGCGTTCTTTATTCATCAGGATTCGGGGGAAATGGCAGCGGTTGGAGCACGGGCTGTATCATCCCGTGGTCTTGCAGGCTATTGCGGAACCCCCGAAACCACCTAAATCGTGATGACGACGTGTCTTCTGATGCCGCCGGAGATCCGACGATGATCTACGTCCTCGCTGCGCTGGTGCCCCCGCTCGGGCTACTCCTGAACGGCCAGCCGTTTTCCGCCATCTTCAATCTGGTCCTGATCGTCGTTTGCCTGGTTTTCGGGCTGGTTTTCCATGTTCTGCTGCTGGTGCCGTCGGCTCATGCGCTGATCGCGGTTCACATGAAACGCGAGCAGCGCATGCATCGGGAGGTGGTCGAGGCGATCCGTCGCCATGGCCCGCCGCCGGGTTACCCGCGCTGACGCCGGATTCGAGGCTGCAGCCCCTTTGAATCGTGATGGGGCCATGCTATCGACCACCGCCAACCCTACCGATGAGCGATTCGAGGGCGACGCCAATGGTGCCGCCAACGTATTTTTTCATCCTGAGGTCTAGCGCGGCGATTGGGCCGCTGAATGGAGTTGGCAATGGCCGGTGTGCAGAGACTTCAGGGGATTCGCGAAGCCTATACGTTCGACGACGTGCTTCTGAAGCCTGGGCTTTCAGATATCCTTCCCTCTGAAGCCGATATCCGCTCGCGCGTCACCCGCTCCATCCCACTGAACATTCCGATCATTGCTTCTGCAATGGACACCGTCACCGAGGCTCGCATGGCGATCGCGATGGCGCAGGCCGGCGGCATCGGCGTCATTCATCGCAATTTCGACACCGAGGGTCAGGCCGCGCAAGTGCGGCAGGTCAAAAAGTTCGAATCCGGAATGGTGGTGAATCCCCTCACCATCGAGCCCGATGCGATGTTGTCGGATGCGCTGGCGCTGATGAACGATCATGGCTTCTCCGGCATTCCCGTCGTTACGGGCGCGGCCAAGGGCGTGCCCGGAAAACTGGTCGGCATTCTCACCAACCGTGACGTGCGCTTTGCCACCGACCCGCGTCAGAAGATTTCCGAGCTGATGACGCATGAGAATCTGGTCACCGTGCGGCAAGGTGTCAGCCAGGATGAAGCGAAACGGATGCTGCACAAGCATCGGATCGAGAAACTGCTTGTGGTCGACGACCAGTACCGCTGCGTCGGATTGATCACCGTGAAGGACATGGAAAAGGCGGTCGCGCATCCGCTCGCCTGCAAGGATGCGCAAGGCCGCTTGCGCGTCGCCGCCGCGACGACCGTTGGCGACGGCGGTTTCGAGCGCACTGAGCGGCTGATCGAGGCCGGTGTCGATCTGATCGTCGTGGACACTGCGCACGGTCATTCCTCACGGGTGCTGGAGGCGGTCAACCGCATCAAGCGGCTTTCCAATGCCGTGCAGGTGATCGCCGGCAACATCGCTACCGAGGACGGCGCGCAGGCGCTGATTGATTCCGGTGCCGACGCGATCAAGGTCGGTATTGGTCCGGGTTCGATCTGCACCACACGTATCGTAGCGGGCGTGGGCGTGCCGCAACTGACCGCGATCATGGATGCGGTCGAGGCCGCCAAGAAGGCCAACGTGCCGGTGATTGCCGACGGCGGCATCAAATTTTCCGGCGATCTTGCGAAGGCGCTTGCCGCCGGCGCCGACATCGCGATGGTCGGCTCGCTGCTCGCAGGCACAGACGAGACCCCCGGTGAAGTGTTTCTGTGGCAGGGCCGCTCGTACAAAGCGTATCGCGGCATGGGCTCCGTGGGAGCAATGGCGCGGGGCTCCGCCGACCGTTATTTCCAACAGGACATCAAGGACACGCTCAAGCTGGTGCCGGAAGGCATTGAGGGTCAGGTGCCTTACAAGGGCCCGGTCGCCAATGTGATGCATCAGCTTGCTGGTGGCTTGCGCGCGGCAATGGGATATGTGGGCGCTCGAAACCTCGCCGAATTCCACGAGAAGGCGCAATTCGTTCGCATCACTGGCGCGGGGCTGCGCGAAAGCCACGTGCACGACGTCACGATCACGCGCGAAAGCCCGAACTATCCCGGCGGAGTGTAATTCCACAAACGTAAATTGCCTCCCACAAGAGTAACGAAACGCGGTAGTGTGATCGGGGTCACCGCTCGCGCTTCCGTTTCGCGGCAGCGATTGCGATCTTGCGTGATGTTCTCGATAGGCGTTCAAAATAAAAGTTGGTTGTTATGGTCGATTGGTCGGATGACAGGATTGCCGCGCTTTCGGATCAGGATCTGAAGAATCTGCTCGCTAACGCAGAACGGAAATCGGTCGCGACGGTCGTCGCTCAATGCAAGGCTGAGTTGGAAAAGCGCGACGCCCTGAAGCCGCGCAGGGCCTCGAAGCCACGCACCGAACTGAAAGAATTCGAGCATGACATGTCCGGGCAGCTTGCCACAGTCGGTAAGCAAATGGCCGAGAAGTACGACCTCTCGGAGGAGACCGCGAAAGCAAAATCCGCCGGCGTGAAGGGATTTCGATCTCACAAGCTTCTGGATGCCAAAGGCTTTGCCAAGCTCGGGGGACATCAGCGCGACGGCACGGTTGCGGTTGATCGCTATATCTCATATCGGCGCGGCAATGACGTGGTGACCTTGGGGGTCTGGCTGCCAAAGGATGCGCCGCTGGAAGATCATGAATTTCACGTGAGCGCGCCGGCCGGAATGATCGATGGCGGCAAACCCCTTTCCGAGGTCCGGCCGAGCGCTTCAGAAAAAGATATTCAGGACACCCGGCAGATTCGGGCGTTCAAGGATCTGCCCAGCGCGGCGGCGGCATTCGAGGCGGCGCTGGCAAAAGTCACGGCTTAGTTTGCGCCGTCATTTATATCGCGCGGATTCAACCGGCGCCTCGCCATGAGAGCATGACATCAGGAGGAAATTAAAATGCCCCAATCGGCAAAACGCGTCGTTCTGGTTTCTCGACCCGTCGGCGAGCCGAAGCTCTCGGACTTCCGCATCGAGGATTGCGCGATACCGACCCCGGGCAATGGCGAGGTGCTGCTGCGCACGATCTGGTTGTCGCTTGATCCCTACATGCGCGGGCGCATGAGCGAGGGGCCGTCCTACGCGGCGCCAGTCCCGATCGGCGGCGTGATGGAAGGCGGCACGGTGTGCGAGGTCATGGCTTCGAATAATCCCGGCTTCGCGAAAGGCGACGTCGTACTCGCGCGCGCCGGCTGGCAGACGCACTCCATATCGGATGGCAAGGGCCTCGCTAAAATCGACCCCAAACTCGGTCCGGTTTCGACGGCGGTTGGGGTGCTGGGCATGCCAGGCATGACCGCCTACACCGGCCTGTTGGACATCGGCAAGCCGCAGCCGGGCGAAACCGTCGTGGTCGCCGCGGCCTCCGGCGCGGTCGGCTCGGCAGTCGGGCAGATCGCCAGGATCAAGGGAGCACGGGCCATTGGGATCGCCGGCGGCCGGGAGAAATGCGACTACGTGAAACGCGAGCTGGGTTTCGATGACTGCATCGATCATCGCGATCCCAACCTCGCGGCACGGCTTAAGGAAGCCTGCCCGAAAGGCATCGACGTTTATTTCGAGAATGTTGGTGGCGCGGTGTTCGAGGCGGTGTTTCCCTTGCTCAACGCCTTCGCACGCGTACCCGTGTGCGGACTGATCGCACAATACAACGATACCGAGGCATCGGTTCCTAAATGGGCGTCGTCACTGATGCGCAACGTCTTGACCAAGCGGTTGACCATTCGAGGCTTTATTGTCAGCGATTTCGCCGCGCGTCACGGGGATTTTTTACGCGATATGTCGCAATGGGTTCGCCAGGGCAAGGTCAAGCATCGCGAGTTTATCACCGAAGGCCTCGACAGCGCGCCTGCGGCATTCATCGGACTTCTCAAAGGCGCCAATTTCGGCAAGCAGTTGGTGCGGGTCGGGCCGGACAAAGGATGATCCTCTGCTCTCCCCGCAGCCGCGCCTTTAGCCGGACGCCGAACATCCATCGTTAGAATTGGATATATCTCCTTGCGGGCGCGGTAACCAGCCGGCTTTACGCGGCTGCAACATTTCCGGCTTAGCAAAGGCGACCGGGACTCGATCTTTGCAGGCTTACGAAATGCGCACCATTGCAGCTGTTTTGCTCTTTCTTGCCGCCGCCAGCGCGACTGCGTCCGCGCAGCAGCAGGGTTCATGGTCTTCCTCTTCCATGGATCACGGACATGCAGCCGATGCAGCGGCAGCGGCAAGGGCGGCGGCTGCCGACGCACGAGCCAAAGAGGCCGCTATCGCCGCTGGAATTCCCCTGGCGCCAAGCCAATCCACCTCGTTCAACGTTAATGGCGACAGCGTGGTTCGCGCGGCATCGCCGCTCACTCCAGAGCAGGAAAAGGCCGAAGCCGATGGCCGCGCGGCATGGCAGGCGCGGTGCCGGCCAACAGTTGTCGAAGACCGCGAAGGGCTGCGCCGCACCAAATATGCCGAGCCCGATTGCGATCTATCCCGTTTCAATACGGCCGGTAACTAGCCGAGCGGATGGAGAACGCGGTCGCGCGCTTGGTTGGCTAGCCGGCCCTAGCGGAGCAGACTATCCATATCGATGTCGACCTGGCCCGGCACTTTGACGTGACGCACCTCGAAGCTGTCGGGTTGGAAACGATATTCGACCAGGCCCACTTCCTTGATGCCGATCACCTCCTGGCGCTTATCCGAAATCACGAATCCCGCCGAAGGCGCCCAGATGTATCTCACGCTGCCGAGCGTGTAGTCCCGCCGCTGGTGAACATGACCGCTGGCGACGAGCCTCAAGTCGACCGAGCCCAGCATCTGCACCAGGCGAGCTCGCGCCGGCATCGGAACATAGCGTATCGAGGTCGCCGCAAGCTCCGGATCGTCAGGCGAGTTGAGAAAGAGCGGCTTGTGAAGAAACAGCGCTACGGGCTTGGTATTGGCGCCCGCGAGCTGGGAGGCGAGCCAATCGAACTGTTCCGCCTCTCGCCCGAGCCCTGTATTCATCACCATCGAATTGAGGCCGATAAAGTGCCATCCGGCAGCGTCGAAACTCCAGCGATCCTCCCCGAATACTGACATAAAACGCTGGCAATCGCGTTCAGTAACCGGCTGGGACGGCGGCGGCCCGACAATCGTGGGGTTGTCGCCGATGTCGTGATTCCCGGGCAGATAACGGCAAGGTGCTTGGAGAGCAGCGTGCAGTGTTCGGGCAAATTCAAGATCGTCGGGACTAGTCGGCCCGTCGAACGCGAGATCACCACTGTTGATGACGATATCCGGGCGGCTCGCATCGATGTGTTCGCTCACCCGCTCGAAATTATGGGTCAAACTGGGCAGGCGACGACTAAGATGGGTATCGGAAATCTGGGTGAGGCGAAATTCGGACATCCGGCATTGGTAACACTGCGCATTGCCGTTTTGCCACAGCGGGACTGCCGCAACTCCATTCCAAAATCCAGGGGCACTGTCGTTTCCGCAAACCGTGCCGGATCGATTTGTTGTAAGAGCCGAGCGCGCTCGCTATAGGCGGGGATCGCGTCTCAAGCTGGGGAGAATCCGATGTCAGTTCAGATGGTGTTGCTGCCGGTCTTCGTTCTCGTGGGACTCACGCTTGCGCTGATGGTGGGAATGATCGGAGCGCGCCGCAAGGCGCTCGTCAGCGGCGAGACCAAGATCAGGGACATTGCGCTGGGGCAGCAGAACTGGCCGGTCCGGACCACGCAGATTGGCAATTGTTATCGCAACCAGTTCGAGCTGCCGCTGCTGTTCTATGTCCTGATCGCCCTGGCGCTGCCCTTGCGGCATGCCGATCTGTTCATCGTGTTGATGTCGTGGGTGTTCGTGGTCACGCGTTTTGTTCATGCCGGGGTGTTCGTGACTTCCAACGATCTTGGCCGACGCTCGTTAGCCTGGCTGGCAGGTGGACTGGTGCTGCTCGCCATGTGGATATACTTCGCGCTGAAGATCCTATTGCTGATCTGAGCGGGATCTCGTTCGTTCTCCAACCGAAAGTTTTCAATGACCCCCGCCGCCCGCATCTCCGCGGCCATCGAAGTGCTCGATACCATCGACACCCAACGTATTCCGGCGGCGAAGGCGCTCAAGGAGTGGGGCACCGCGCATCGTTTTGCGGGCTCGGGCGACCGCGCCGCGATCTCCGGGCTGATCTGGGATGTGCTGCGCCGGCGCGCCTCGAGCGCCTGGATCATGGATAGCGACACGCCGCGGGCGCGCGTGCTCGGCATGCTCAAGCTCGAGCGCGGCATGAGCGGTGATGCTATCGCCGCGCTGTGCGACGGCAGCCGTTTCGCTCCGGAGCCGTTGACGGATTCCGAGCGCGGGGCGCTCACCTCCCGTTCGCTCGACGCTGCACCTCCCCACATTGCCGGCGACTACCCGGAATGGCTTGATGGATATCTGGCGCAAGTGTTCGGCGATGACCGTGTGGCGGAGGCGACCGCCATGGCGAGCCGCGCGCCGCTCGATCTTCGCGTCAATACCTTGAAAGCCAAACGCGAGAAGGTCCAATCTTCGCTCGCGCACCTTGGTGTGCAGGCTGCGCCGTGGTCGCCGATGGGGTTGCGCATTGAGCTTGGCGCCGACGCCCGCAATCCCGGCATTCACGCCGAGGAGACTTTCATCAAGGGCGCGATCGAAGTGCAGGACGAGGGCTCGCAGCTTGCGGCCCTGCTATCGGCCGCAGCGCCCGGCGAACAGGTCATCGACCTCTGCGCGGGAGCGGGCGGCAAGACGCTGGCCTTGGCGGCCATGATGCAGGGCAAGGGTCGGTTGATCGCCACCGACCACGACAAACGGCAGCTCGCGCCGATTTATGAGCGGCTTTCACGCGCCGGGGTCCACAACGCCGACATACGAGCGCCTAAAGGTGAGGGCGATGCGCTTGCGGATATCCGGGCCTCCGCCGACCTCGTTTTGATCGATGCACCCTGCACGGGCACCGGTACTTGGCGTCGTAATCCCGACGCCAAGTGGAGGATGCGCCCGGGGGCGCTGGAAATGCGGTTAAAGGATCAGACGGCGGTGCTTGAACGGGCGGCGGGACTGGTCAAGCCGGGTGGCCGCATCGCCTATATCACCTGCTCGGTTTTGCCGCCGGAAAACGGCGAACAAGTCCGCGCTTTCGTCGCGCGCCATCCCGAATTCGCCGTGGTGCCGCCCGCACAGGTTGCGAGGGCCCTATCGGACAATGCCGAGGCGTTCGCGAATGCGACGTTGATGTCAGCGCATGGATTGCTCATGACGCCGCGCCGGACCGGAACGGACGGGTTCTTCGTTTCTATCCTCGCCCGCAAAAGCGGCTAAATTTCAAGCGCACAAGCCGGTTCCGGCATTGCGAGGCTGCTTCATGTCGCGTAATTCCCTTCCCATGACAGCAGCCCAGCCCGCTCCGCAGTCGACGCCGTCGGTGGCCTCGGCTCACGACAAGATTCTGATCATCGATTTCGGCAGCCAGGTCACGCAACTAATCGCCCGTCGGGTGCGTGAGGAGGGCGTCTATTCCGAGATCGTGCCGTTCCAGAAGGCGGAAGCGGCGTTTGCTCAGATGAAGCCCAAGGCGGTGATCCTCTCGGGCGGCCCTGAATCGGTGCATGAGGAGGGCTCGCCGCGCGCGCCTCAGGCGATCTTCGATTCCGGCGTTCCCGTGCTCGGTATTTGCTACGGCCAGATGGCCATGGCGGCCCAGCTCGGCGGAAATGTCGAAGGCGGGCACCATCGCGAATTCGGCCGGGCCGACGTTGAGGTCCGCGCCGAGAGTCGGCTGTTCGATTCCACATGGTCGGTTGGCGAGCGTCATCCGGTGTGGATGAGCCACGGCGACCGCATCACCCAAATGCCTCCCGGCTTTGTCGTAGCCGGCATTTCGTCGAACGCGCCGTTCGCGATTATCCAGGACGAGAAGCGCAAATATTACGGGCTGATGTTCCACCCCGAAGTGGTGCACACTCCCGATGGCGCCAAGCTGATCCGCAATTTCGTTCGCAAGGTCGCTGGCCTGACCGGCGACTGGACCATGCGTGCATTCCGCGAAGAGGCGATCGACAAAATTCGCGCGCAGGTGGGGAAGGGCAGGGTGATCTGCGGCCTTTCCGGCGGCGTTGATTCCGCCGTTGCCGCGGTGCTGATCCATGAAGCGATCGGTGACCAGCTCACCTGCGTATTCGTCGACCACGGATTGCTGCGGCTCAATGAAGGCGCAACCGTCGTCGATCTGTTCCGCCATCACTATAACATCCCGCTGGTTCATGTTGATGCATCCCAGCAGTTTCTCGGCGAGCTCGCCGGCGTCAGTGACCCCGAGCAGAAGCGCAAGACGATCGGGCGGCTGTTCATTGACGTGTTCGATGCGGAGGCAAAGAAGATCGGCGGTGCCGAATTTCTGGCGCAGGGAACGCTCTATCCCGATGTGATCGAGAGCGTCTCGTTCACCGGCGGACCATCGGTGACGATCAAGTCGCACCACAATGTCGGCGGCTTGCCCGCACGCATGAACATGAAGCTGGTCGAGCCGTTACGTGAACTGTTCAAAGACGAGGTGCGTGAGTTGGGGCGCGAACTGGGACTGCCGGAAATCTTTGTCGGCCGGCATCCGTTTCCCGGGCCGGGCCTTGCGATCCGCTGTCCCGGCGAGATTACACGCGAGAAGCTCGACATCCTCCGCAATGCTGACGCAGTCTATATCGATCAAATTCGCAAAGCGGGCCTATACGACAAGATCTGGCAGGCCTTCGCGGTTCTGCTTCCGGTCAAGACCGTCGGCGTGATGGGTGACGGGCGCACCTACGAACATGTAGTTGGCCTGCGCGCGGTCACCTCGACCGATGGCATGACCGCCGACTTTTATCCGTTCGATATGAAATTTCTGGGCGAGACCGCCACCCGCATCATCAACGAGGTCAAGGGCGTCAACCGCGTGGTCTATGACGTGACGTCGAAGCCACCGGGTACGATCGAGTGGGAGTGATGGGGAGGGAATACTCTGGAGGGAAATAGCTTAAGAAAAATAGAAGGTGAGGG
>NZ_DATEPI010000265.1:0-4390 GCF_035273305.1 Bradyrhizobium sp.
GGCCGCATGGTGGCCCGCTCCTCGGAAAAGTTCGGACCGAAGTCGCTGGACAAAATCGCCTTCGCCTGGACCAGTTGAGCGCTCGAGCTGTCGAAGCGCCTCAAGCCTGGTTCGGCCAGCAATAGCGCTCGCTATTTCGTGACATGAAACTCAGCGGCTGGCGGAGCAATCAATGCGTATTGACGCCATTTCGATTGGAATCGATCCGCCGCGCGAAGTGAACGTCATTATTGAGGTGCCGGTCGGCGGCGAGCCTATCAAATACGAGATGGACAAGCAGGCCGGCACGCTGGTGGTCGATCGTTTTCTGTACACGGCGATGCGCTACCCCGGCAATTACGGCTTCATCCCGCATACGCTCTCGAATGATGGCGATCCGTGCGACGTGCTGGTCGCCAATACCCGTGCGATCGTCCCCGGCGCGGTCATGAGCGTGCGCCCCGTCGGCGTGCTGCTGATGGAAGACGAGGCCGGCGGGGACGAGAAGATTATCGCGGTGCCATCATCGAAGCTGACGCAGCGCTATGACAAGGTGCGGACCTACAGCGATTTGCCCGAGATCACGCTGCAGCAGATCCAGCACTTTTTCGAGCACTACAAGGACCTCGAGCCGGGAAAATGGGTGAAGGTGTTGCGCTGGGGCGCTGCTGAGGATGCGCACAGGCTGATTGCCGATGGCATCGCGCGCGCCAAGGGCAAGTAGCGCTGCGCGCGTTGCGCAGCATCAGACCGCGGGTGTCGGCAGGCCACGAATGGCGCATGCGGCACGCAAGGTGTTCACCAAAAGGCAAGCGACCGTCATTTGCCCGACCCCGCCGGGCACCGGCGTAATTGCACCGGCGACATCCAGCGCTTCGGAGAAGGCGACATCACCGACCAGCCGGGTCTTGCCGTCTTTTTCGGGCAGGCGGTTAATGCCGACATCGATCACGGTCGCGCCCGGCTTGATCCAGTCGTCGCGCACCATCTGCGGTTTGCCGGCAGCGGCATAGACCAGATCGGCGCGGGCGCAGAGCTTGGGCAGATCGCGCGAGCGCGAATGCGCGATCGTAACCGTCGCGTTCTGGTTGAGCAGCAGTTGCACCAGCGGACGGCCGACCAGGTTGGAACGGCCGATGACAATGGCGTTCATGCCTTCGAGCGAGGGATGCACGCTCCTGGTCAGGATGATGCAGCCCAGCGGCGTACACGGCGACAGAGCCGCAAAACCTCCAGCCAGCCGCCCGGCGTTATTCGGGTGCAGGCCGTCGACGTCCTTGGCGGGATCGATGGCATTGATGATGGCTTCCGTATGCAGCGACTTTGGTAACGGCAGCTGCACGAGAATGCCATGAACGGCGGGATCGCGATTGAGCTTTCCAATCAGCGCCAGCAGTTCGCTCTGCGCGACATCCGTCGGCAACACAAATTCGAAAGAGGCCATCCCGGCAGCCTGGGTCTGCTTGTGCTTGCTGCGGACATAGACCTGGCTGGCCGGATCGCTGCCTACCAGCACCACGGCAAGACCGGGGATCAGGTCATACTCGCGCTTCACTCGCGCAACCTCGTCCGCTACGCGGGCGCGGAGATCTGAAGCAATGACCTTGCCGTCGATGATGCGCGCCGTCATCTCGCTTCCTTTATGGCCCTTCAATCAATCGTTGGCGCGCGTCATAGTCGTTCGACGCGCCACCTGTTCGCAGTCAGCATCAATCTGATTTCGCCAAGGCCAGCTTTCGCAATGCGTCGCGAAGCTTTGTCGGCTCGCCATCGACCGCAATTTGCTTGAGGCGCGAGGTCACGCCGGAGACAATACGCACCTGGGCCTTGGGCACTCCAAGCACTTTCGCGATTAGCTCCATCACCGCGCGATTGGCTTCGCCACCTTCGGCGACGGCGCGGACCCGCAATTTGAGCACCGTACGTCCGTCGGCAAGTGTCTCGATCCCATCGATCTCGTCGCGGCCGCCGCGCGGCGTCACCCGGAGCGCGACCCTGACGCCCTCGGTGGAATAACGCCAAGGATCCATCAGCCGCCGACCAGGCTCAGAAAACGCTGGGATAAATGTAATAGGTGATCACCCGCTGGATAAACATGATGATCAGGATCAGGATGATTGGTGAGATATCGAGTCCGCCGAGATTGGGCATGAAGGAGCGGATCGGCGCCAGCAGCGGCTCAGTGATCCGATAAAGGAACTCCGCTACCGCCGAGACGAACTGATTGCGCGTGTTGACGACGTTGAAAGCGATGAGCCATGACAGGATCGCGGACGCAATCAGCAGCCAGACGTAGAGATCCAGGACGATAAGAACGATGTCGAGAACGGCGCGCATGCTGGCTTACTCGGAGGTTCGGTCGCGGATTCGACCCCTCGCTAGATACCGGTTCCATCCGCTGCAAACAAGGGAAGTTCCAGTGAAAATCGGTCATAAAACCATGGCTTTCGCCGTTCTTGACTTGAGCTTGGGGCGGACTGTAAATGGCGGCGATTGCTGTCCGCTTTTCTTCACAAGCCGGCCGCATGGGGCCATAGCTCAGCTGGGAGAGCGCGTCGTTCGCAATGACGAGGTCGGCGGTTCGATCCCGCCTGGCTCCACCAACCTTCGCCGACTGCTCGGCCGGGAAGCTGTTGAACAAACTGTACCTGAGCGCAGTCTAAAAAATTGAACCTCACTTGCCGGTAAATTTCGGCGGCCGCTTTTCCATGAAGCTCGCGACGCCTTCACGGAAATCGCTGCCGCGCAGCGCGATCACCATTTCACGGTTGGCATCGATCGTCGCTTCGGCCAGCGTCTGGAACGGCACGTCGTAAAGCTGGCGCTTGATTACGGCGATCGCGCTCGGCGAGACGAAATCGGCGAGATCGCGCGCGTAGGCAAAGGTGTGTTCGCGCAACTGGTCGGGCGGATACAGCCGATTGACCAGCCCAATCCGCAGCGCCTCCTCGCTTGACACCCGCCGCGCCGACATCAGCAGGTCCAGCGCATTGGCGTGACCAACGATACGCGGCAGCATCCAGCTGATGCCGTGCTCGGCGATCAGCCCGCGGCGCGAAAAAGCCGTCGTGAAGACCGTGTTGTCTGCCGCGAAGCGAACGTCACAATAGAGTGCATGCACGAGGCCGATACCGGCGGTCGCGCCATTCAGCATTCCGATCACCGGCTTCGGAATCGATGGATAATAGCCATAGCGGGTTTGCCAATCTGGCCTGCGATTCATATCGAATGGCGGCAGGCTCTGGCCGCGCCTGATGTCCTCTGGATCAAGCCCTTTCAACGCATCCATGTCGGCGCCCGCGCAAAAGGCGCGCCCGGCGCCGGTCAGCACGATTACCCGCACATTCTCGTCCGCGGCCGCGGCCTCCATGGCGTGGCGCACATCACGCTCCATGATCGGCGTCCACGCGTTCATGCGATCGGGCCGGTTAAGCGTAATCGTCGCGATTTTCTCGCTGACCTCATAGAGAATGTGCTGATAGGTCAAAACCGATCTCCCCGTGCTCGCCTGCTCGCGAGAATGATTGTTATTAGTTCATGCTTTGGAAGCTGCGCTCGCATGCGAGCCTTTTGGCCGCGCAAGATAATCGACCGTTTCTGGCCGCTCTTTCAACCATCCGGTCCAACGCCTGAATACTTTGTTCATCCGATCAGGCTCGACTCCGAGCTGCGCCATTGCGACGCCGCCGTTGACGGACTCCCGGTACTCGGCAATCAAGCCATCGCGCACCAGGAATCGGCTCATGCCATCGATCACCACATACTGGCCTTTGAATTGCGGAATTTTCGACGTGAAACTCGAGAGCGACCACGCGTATCCCATGATGCCATCGAACACCGGATCAAACATCTCCCATCGATAGTCCGCCGCATCCCGGTGAAACAGGTTTTGCATCATGTCGGCGATGGCGGCGCGGCCTTGATGCGGGCCGTAAATATAGTCGTAGTAAATCGCGTCCTCGGTGAAATGGTCCGCGAAGCGCGCGCCATCCCCGGATTCCGCCGAGAGCGTGAACGCGTTCAGCAGGCGAGCAAATTCGTCACCGGTCATATCGCCTCCCTTTGCCCGATGAGCGCTGTCACGAGCTTGTTGAGCCGACACTAGCATAATCGAAAAGGTCAGAGACGTTTTGAAATCTCTGGAGTTCGGAAGCTATTCCGCGGCTTGGGCCATCATTGGCGATGGCACCCTAACCCGCCATTGCTCGAGGAATTCCTTCAACCATGCGCGCTCGGCAGCGTCATGCACCGCGCGATCCGTGAAGTGATGATGGCGCTCGCGAGCACCGGGCAATTCGAGGCGCGCGTGTCCGTGCGTGGTCCAGCGATGCATCATCGCGTAGGTCACGTCCGGATGAAATTGCAAGCCGAACGCTTGATCGAACTGAAACGCTTCGACGGGAAATTCGTC
>NZ_DATEPI010000266.1:0-7489 GCF_035273305.1 Bradyrhizobium sp.
ATCCCCAGTTGCGCGTTCCGGCGAAATCCGCCAACGGCATCAACTCCAGTGCGGTGATGCCAGTTGCTACCAGATGATCGAGCCTGCCGATCATGGCTTTGTAGGTACCTTCTTCTGTGAACGTACCTACATGGGTTTCGATCAGGACGGCTTCGTGCCAAGGCCTTCCGCGCCACTCCGACGCGCGCCAGCGATAGCTTGAATGATCGACAACTTCGCTGGGCCCCGAAACATCATCAGGCTGGAAGGCGGAAGCGGGATCGGGAACATCGATCTCGTCATCGATCCTGAATTTATAGAGCGCGCCAGCCTTGAGCCCTGCGATATCGGCGCGAAACCAGCCATTCTCTTGGTCTCGCATTCGTTGCGGAGTTGTCAGCACTACGTCCACGTGCTTTGCTGCCGGCGCCCAAAAATGAAACGTGGCGCCGTCTGCTGTTAATTGCGCGCCGAATCGCTGCTCATTCATGCCAAACCCGCAAAGGCGAGGACTGAACGGGCAGGCGCTTTTGCCTCTTCCCCCGATCCGAAGTGCCTGACCTGTTGCTTAACGTCGACGGTGTTCAATAGTTGCTGCCAAGCCTTGTATTCCGGCAGCTTGGGCAGTTTGAAGGGGATATCGTCGGGTGCGGCATTTAACACGATGAAAAGCGGCTCACGCTGTTCGGTCGGGCCGAGCACATAAGAAAGAAATCGGCTCTCCGGAAAATTCCAGTCTGCTTGCTTCATCTCCTCGGCGGTTGGTGTCAGCCACAACACGCCGTACGAGCCGTCCGGCCGCCGTCCCTCAAGCCAGCGGTGAGAACGTAATTGCGGAAAGCGCCTTCTCAGCTCGATCATGCGGCCGATGAAATCGGTGAGGTCATCGCCTTCGCGACCGAGGCCTTCCCATCCCACCCAGCCGATTTCGTTGTCCTGGCAATAGGCGTTGTTGTTGCCGAATTGCGTGTTGCCGACCTCATCTCCCGCCAAAATCAACGGCAGTCCCTGCGCCAGCAGCAGACACGCGATTTGATTTTTCCGGAGTTGGCGCCGCAGCGCGAGGATGACGGGATCGTCTGTTGGCCCTTCATGGCCGCAATTGTTACTGTGGTTATCGTTCGAGCCGTCGCGATTGTCTTCGCCGTTAGCCTCGTTGTGCTTTTCGTTGTAACTGAATAAATCCTGCAGCGTGAAGCCGTCATGGACGGTAATGTGATTGACGCCGGCGCGGGGCGTGCGGCCGTCGTGATTGTACAGGTCCGACGAGCCGGTCATGCGGCTTGAGACCTCGCCGATCAGGCTGCCTTCACCGCTCCAGTATCGACGCATGGCGCTGCGGTAGCGGTCATTCCATGTCGACCATTGCGATGGAAATGCGCCGACTTGATAGCCGCCCAGTCCGAGGTCCCACGGCTCGGCAACCAGCTTTACCGAGGCGAGAACCGGGTCCTGCCGTACCGCCATCAGAAACGGACTGTTGCGGTCAAAACCGTTCGGGCCGCGTCCCAGCGTAGTGGCCAGATCAAATCGGAAGCCATCGACATGGCAAACCTCGACCCAATAACGCAGGGAATCCATCACCATCTGTAGCACACGCGGATTGGTCAGATTGACCGAGCTGCCGCAGCCGGTGAAGTCGTCATAGTAACGAGGATTGTCCTTCATCAGCCAATAGTACGAGGCATTGTCGATCCCCCGGAACGACAGCGTTGGACCGAGATGATTGCCTTCGGCGGTGTGGTTGTAGACCACGTCGAGTATAACCTCGAAACCGGCATCGTGCAGCCGCGCCACCGTGGTGCGGAAGGTGTCTAGCGGGTTGTCCTGCGCGTAACGCGGTTCCGGCGCAAAGAAGCACAGCGTATTGTAGCCCCAGTAGTTCGACAGCTTCTTTTCGACCAGCATGCGATCATCGATGAATGCGTGGATCGGCAACAGCTCGATCGTGGTGACGCCGAGCCGCTTAAAATGATCGATCATCGCAGGCGACGAAAGACCTCCATAGTTGCCGCGCAGGTTGGGTGGCACGTCTTCCCGCTTCTGGGTCAAACCCTTGACGTGGGCTTCGTAGAAGACGGTGTCTTCCCAGGCGATCGAGGGGCGCATCTCACGGCGGCCCCAGTTGAACGTCTCGTCTACAACGACGGCTTTGGGCATCCCGCGCGCGTTGTCGCGCCTGTCGAACGACAGATCCTCGCGCGGGCTCCCCGTGCGATAACCGAAATGCGCATCGCTCCACACCAGCCGGCCGGCGAGCCGCTTCGCATACGGATCGAGCAAAAGCTTGTTTGGGTTGAAGCGATGGCCATGCTCGGGCTCATACGGCCCGTGAACCCGGTAACCATAGAGCTGCCCGGGCGAGACGTCATTTAGATAGCCGTGCCAGACATCCTCGTTACGCTCAGGCAGTGTAATGCGCTCGAGCTCGCGACGTCCCTGGCTGTCGAACAGGCAAAGCTCGACCTTGCGCGCGTTGGCGGAGAAGATTGCAAAGTTGGTTCCCCGCCCGTCCCAGCTTGCACCGAGCCGCGAGAAGCTTCCGGCGGACAGTCGCATTTGTCAGGCTTCCGGTACGAGAAAAATGGCGGCCAAAGGCGGGATCGTGAGTTCGATCTCCGGAACGAGCCCCTCTAATGTCTGTACCTCTCCAATGTTCCCGACATTGCTGCCGCCGTAGTGCGCCGAGTCCGAATTGAACACCTCGCGCCACTTGCCGGAAAATGGCACCCGGAGCCGGTAATTGTAATAAACATTTGGAGAAAAATTGAGCACCACCAGGCAACGCGCGCGCGCGTGCTCGCCCTTGCGTATCCAGGCGAACACGTTGCGATTGGCATCGTCGGTGACGACCCATTCAAAGCCGCCTCGATCGCAATCCAGTTCATGCAAGGCCGGCTGCGTACGATAGAGCCCATTGAGATCGCGGATGAGATTATGGATGCCGGCGTATTGGGGTTGTTCGAGCAGGTGCCAATCGAGCGAGCTGTCATGGTTCCATTCTCGTTCCTGCCCAAATTCGCACCCCATGAACATCAGCTTCTTGCCGGGATGGCCGAACATGAAAGAATAGTAGACGCGCAGATTCGCGAAGCGCTGCCAGCTGTCGCCGGGCATGCGCCCGAGGATGGAGCGCTTGCCATGCACGACCTCGTCATGTGAAAGGGGCAGAATGAAATTTTCCGAAAATGCGTAGTGCAGGCCGAACAGGATGCTGCCGTGATGATACTTGCGGTGGATCGGATCCTTGCTGACGTAATCCAATGTGTCGTGCATCCAGCCCATATTCCACTTGTAGCCAAAACCAAGCCCACCAAACTCGATCGGCCGCGACACTTGCGGCCATGCAGTGGATTCTTCCGCCGCTGTGGTGGCATGCGGAAAATGCGCGAACACTTCGGCATTGAAGCGGCGCAGGAAATCGATGGCTTCCAGGTTCTCCCTGCCGCCATGCTTGTTGGGAATCCAGCCGCCGGAGGGGCGGCTATAGTCGAGGTACAGCATTGAGGCGACCGCATCGACGCGCAGCCCGTCGACGCCATAACGGTCCAGCCAGAACAGCGCATTCGAGACCAGAAAATTCACCACTTCAGTGCGGCCGTAGTTGTAGATCAGCGTGCCCCAGTCGAGATGGCGTCCCTGCAGCGGGTTGGCGTGCTCGTACAAAGCGGTGCCGTCAAAATTAGCGAGCCCGTGTGGATCGTCGGGGAAGTGGCCCGGAACCCAGTCCAGTATTACGCCGAGGCCTTCGCGATGGCAGGCATCGACAAGTGCTGCAAAATCCTGGGGTGAACCAAATCGGCTGGTCGGCGCAAACAAGCCGGTCGGCTGGTACCCCCAGGAGCCGTCGAACGGGTGTTCGTTGACCGGCAGGAATTCCAGATGAGTGAAGCCTAGATCGGCGGCATAACGCGGAAGCTGTTCGGCGAGCTCGCGATAGGTCAGCCACTCGTTGTTGCCCTTGCGCCGCCATGAGCCGAGATGGACTTCGTATATCGACATCGGCGAATTCAGCGCGTTGACGCGTTCGCGGGCCGGCTGTGGATGCGGCAGTTTGGCTTCGTCGAATACGACCGATGCCGTGCTCGGGCGCAATTCGGTCGCAAAGGCGAGAGGGTCCGACTTGAGGGGTAGATGCTGGCCATTCGGGCCGATGATATCGAACTTGTAACGATCGCCCACAGTGGCGCGCGGCACGAACAATTCCCAGTATCCCACGCCGCGGACGCGCATGGGATGCCGTCTCGGATTCCAGAAATTGAAATCGCCGACCAGGCTGACTCGCTTCGCATTGGGCGCGAGCACCACGAATGCGACGCCCTCGACTCCGTCGAGCGTCATGGGGTGCGCACCCAGCTTGTCGTAGAGCCGCTGATGAGTGCCTTCGCCGAGCAGATACAGATCGAAGTCGCTCAGCACGGGTGGGAAACGGTAGGGGTCCTCAAGCTCAACGACGTTATCGCCAAACCGCGCGCGCAGCTGGTAACGTTTGGAGCCGTTCGGAAGTGCGCCAGCGAACAGACCGGCCTCGTGAATCCGCGCCAGCGAAGCCGTTTCGCCGTGCTCACCAATGGCTTCCACATTCGACGCATCGGGGAGGAACGCGCGCACCACCGTCTGCCCACCCTCGGTATGCAGGCCGAGGTAGTGGAACGGATCGGAGTGGCGGCCTTCAACAATCGCATAGGCCTCGGCAGGCAGTTCGCTCATGCGGCCTCGTCGGTATTTTCGGACAATATTCGGATCGCGCCCGTCAGCGGGACTCGCACCCACTCAGGCCGGTGGGCCAGCTCGTATTCGATTTCGTAAAACGCTTTCTCGAGCAAAAAGAAATTCAGCAGTCGTTCAGCCGCAGCCGGATCTTCCGGCCATAGCCGCGCAGCCGTCATGATCTCGCGATACGCCGACAGGAACGTCGCGGTGGCGCGGTCACGCCACCCGGCGAGCGCCACGGCAAGCTTGCCCTGCTCGTCGGGGGTAACCTTCAGCGCGCGCTCAAGCGCCGCCGTAGCCGAATAGTCGATCGACCGGATCAACCCGGCGACGTCGCGCGCCGCCGGCGCTTTTCGCCGACGTTCCTGAAGTGAGCGTCGCGGCTCTCCTTCGAAATCGATGATGAAGATGTCGTCCTTTACGATCAGAATTTGCCCGAGATGGAGATCGCCATGATGTCGGATGTTGAGGGCGTCGATCTCATGCGGCAGCAATGTATTGAGCCGCGCCGGCAAGGCCTCGCGCTGCGCCAGCAATTGCTGGACCAGCGGACGATCGGCTTCCTTTAGCGTGTCGCGACGATGCTGCAGCGCTTCAAACACCCGTTCGGCGCGGCTTAACAGGTCATCGATCCAGCGCTGCACGTCAGCCGATGTGGTCGGTTCCGGGACGAAATCGCTGGAGTTGCTGTTGCCGGTCAGCGCCAGGTGCATCTCAGCGACACGTCTTCCGATTTGCGACATGTACCGCAGATATGGAACCTGCTCCTCGCTCTCGCCCGGATGCTCGCTTGGCTGCAACAGGCGCTGCTCGTCGACGAAGCGGTCCAGATAGGCGGATGTCACGGTCCACGCGTCGCCCTGATTTTCAACAAAGGCATGAACAATCGCGATCGCGTTTTGCTTGTCGCCCTCGATAAGTTCCACGCCACCCAGCAGCGCCGGCGTGTTGGCGAAACCCGCGACTTCGGTGAGGAAGCGGCCCATTTCGATCTCCGGGTTGATGCCGGACTCGAGCTTGCGATAGACCTTCACCACATATCGGTTATCCACCAGCGCCGTGCTGTTGGATTGTTCGGTTTCAACGGCCCGAACATGCTCCGGCGGCTTTATAGGCTCGTCGGACAACCGCCTCGTCGGCCGGAATTCGAGGCGCAAGCCATTATCTTCAATGGTCAGGGATTGCCGCAGGTTGCGGAGCAGAAGCGCGATGAAAATCGGATCGCTCGCAACGTCCAGAAGCGTTCCTTCCCGCGCGCCTTGCCGTACGGCCGCGAATGCACGCGGGTTGTAGCGCTCGCGATCGAAACGCACCCACTCGATCCGCATCGGCAAAACGTATCGCGCGGTGGCGCCGTGCTGGCTTGCTTCAAAGAACGCAAGCCAGGGCTTGTTGTCACCAATGTCGCAGAAGGGGACCGCCGAGATCAGCTTTGGATGGATTGCCTTCGGAGAGCGCTCCGGATACCAGCGGCTTCTCGCCAGAAAGCCGGGCAATACGTCGCGTTCGAACACGGTGCGAGTGCGGGCGAGCGAGACCCATGTCGAGCCCAGTGGCACCACCAGCGTTTCGAATTCCGGCACCACCGAAGGCGCCACATGCTCTGACTTCTCGCGTTCCTGGAGCTTGAACCAGTAGAAGCCGTACGGCGCCAACGTGATCATGTACGGCAATTCGCCGATCGCCGGAAAACGCGTGCGGCCGAGCATCTCCAGAGGCACGCGATCCTTCCAGGCCGACAAATCGAGTTCGGTCGCCTGCGCCGATCGGGACAGATTGGCGACGCAGAGGATCGCCTCATCGCGATACTGCCTGATATAGGCCAGCACCGCCCGGTTGGCCGGACGGATAAACGTCATGGTGCCGCGTCCGAATGCCAAGCTGGATTTGCGCACCGAGATCAGCCGCTTCGTCGCACTCAGGAGCGACGACAGGCTGCGCGACTGAGCCTCGACATTGACGGCTTCATAACCGTACACCGGGTCCATGATGGTCGGCGCATAAAGCCGTGCCGGGTCCGCGCGGGAGAAGCCGCCGTTGCGGTCAGGGGTCCATTGCATTGGCGTGCGCACGCCATTGCGATCTCCGAGATATATGTTGTCGCCCATCCCGATTTCGTCGCCATAGTAGATGATCGGCGTCCCCGGAAAAGACAGCAACAGCGAGTTCATCAATTCGATCTTGCGGCGATCGTTGTCCATCAGCGGCGCCAGGCGCCGGCGAATCCCGACGTTGATCCGTGCGCGCGGATCGTTGGCATAGGTGGACCACAGGTAATCGCGCTCGACGTCGGTGACCATCTCCAGCGTCAGTTCGTCGTGATTGCGCAGGAACAGCGCCCATTGGCAATTGGACGGTATATCCGGGGTCTGGCGCAGGATATCGGTGATGGGAAAGCGGTCTTCCTGCGCAAGCGCCATATAGATCCGCGGCATCAACGGGAAGTGATAGGCCATGTGGCATTCATCACCCGTGCCGAAATATTCCTGCACGTCCTCCGGCCATTGATTGGCTTCCGCCAACAAAACCTTGCCCCTGGCGTAAGCATCGAGCTCGGCGCGCAGCTTCTTGATGATCTCGTGGGTCTCCGGCAGGTTCTCGTTGTTGGTGCCGTCGCGCTCGCAGAGATAGGGAATGGCGTCGAGGCGGAATCCATCGACGCCCGCATCGAGCCACCGCTTCATCACCTGAACGATTGCGCTGACTACGCGAGGGTTATCGAAATTGAGATCAGGCTGGTGCGAGAAAAAGCGGTGCCAGTAAAATTGACCGGCTTCGGGGTCCCAGGTCCAGTTCG
>NZ_DATEPI010000267.1:0-16465 GCF_035273305.1 Bradyrhizobium sp.
AGCTCCGGCCGATGATCGACGATCACGACTATGACGTGAAGATGCGGGCGATGCAGCGGTTCTTCGAGGAGGGAGATAAGGTCAAGATCACCCTTCGTTACCGCGGCCGTGAAATGGCGCATCAGGAAATCGGCACCAAGCTGCTGGACAAAGTGAAGGCCGACGTCGCCGATTTCGCCAAGGTGGAGCAGGACGCCCGCTTCGAAGGCCGCCAGGTGGTGATGGTGCTGGCGCCGCGCTGATCGTCTCAGCCTTCAGCAGTCCCGGAAACGGCCCGTCAAACACGTGGCGGGCCAATTTGCTGGAGGGCGATCAACTTCGCGTCGCCTGCCAATGGCCACTGCAGTTTCCGCCCGACAGCCGTGCGCTCCAACGGCCGGCCCCCGAGTTACCGGCGAGCCGCCCACTGCCGGTGGCAACCGAGCCACCGGCAGAGATCCTGACCGCGACGCCCCCGCCGCGCCCGACACTTCCCGAAACGTTGGCCGCACCGGCGGACGAGATACGGCCGGCTGCCACCCGGAAAGGATAGCTGTAGGCGGCATCGCAGTTGCCGGCCTGAGTGATGATCAGAACGTTCCAAACCCCGTCATAGCCGCCGGAGACCGCTCTCCGGACTTTGCCGGCCTCGGCGGCGGTCGGCAGCACGGGAGCGGCGAGAGCGGCTGCCCCAGAAAAAAGTAGCAAGATGCGTAAGCGGCGGAAATCGGCAAAAAAGCCGGTTGGTCGGGCTGAAATCGTCATGGTCTTCCTGCTTGGGGCTGAACCGCTAAAGGGGTGGAACTGGTTCGTCCCACATAGCCCATTCACGGTTCATCGTTGCCAATCTTGCCCGGCTCTGCCATAAGCGCAGCCTTCATCGCCCGGCTGATCAAGGGCTGCCGTGTCGATGCCGTGCCGGTTATTTCATTTCAGGGATAATCGAGCACTTTCAACGCTCTAACGAGCAATTTTAGCCGGCCGGGCGCCCGCAGGGGCGATTTCGTGTTGCGGCAACAGGAGAGCCAAATGCCCAAGTTGAAGACCAAATCGGGCGCTAAAAAGCGCTTTAAGGTGACTGCCACCGGGAAGGTGATGCATGCCCAGCGCGGCAAGCGCCATGGCATGATCAAGCGGACAAAAAAACAGATCCGTCAGCTCCGTGGTACGCGCGTGCTGTTCAAGACCGACGGCGACAACATCAAAAAGTATTTCTTGCCGAACGCCTGATCGCAAAAACCATCACGGTCTGATTTGCCCGGCCGCGTCCGCGCGGCGTTTCCGTCACCCATTCCAGAGATCGAGGACTAAGTCATGGCTCGCGTCAAACGCGGTGTGACATCTCACGCCAAACACAAGAAAGTCTACAAGGCCGCCAAAGGTTTTTATGGCCGCCGCAAGAACACCATCCGCGCCGCAAAGGCCGCCGTCGAGAAGGCCGGGCAATACGCCTTCCGCGACCGCAAGCGCAAGAAGCGCACTTTCCGTGCGCTATGGATTCAGCGCCTCAACGCCGCGGTGCGTCCGTTCGGGATGACCTACAGCGTCTTTATCAACGGCCTGTCCAAGTCGGGCATCACGGTCGATCGCAAGGTGCTGTCGGATCTCGCTATCCACGAACCGGCGGCTTTTCAGGCGATCGCGGAAAAAGCCAAGGCCGCGCTGGCCGCTTAACTTCAAACCGCCGTAGCGTCTCGCAACTCCGGTGTCATGCTCCGCGGAAGCGGGGCATCCAGTAGCCACCGACCACATTCTGCCCCCGGGGTTACTGGATTATCCGCTTTGCGGATGATGACAGCCTCACGTGCCGGACTGCGCGCGCTCCGAACAGGTGATCGTCGCCATGTCCGATCTCGCCCAACTTGAATCCCAGATCCTCACCCAGATCGCTGCGGCGGGCGATGAAGCCGCATTGGAGGCCGTGCGCGTCGCGGCGCTGGGCAAGAAGGGTTCGATTTCCGCGCTGCTCTCCACGCTCGGCAAGATGTCGCCCGACGAGCGCAAGACCGAAGGCGCGAAGATCAACCGCGCCAAGGATACCGTCACCGAGGCGCTGGCCGCCCGCCGCGATATCCTGAAATCCGCAGCGCTGGACGCCCGCCTCAAGTCCGAGACCATCGATGTCACGTTGCCGCTACGCGAAGCTCCCGCCGAGCAAGGTCGTATCCATCCGCTCAGCCAAGTGCTCGAGGAGGTCAATACGATCTTCGCAGACATGGGATTTGCAATCGCCGAAGGCCCCGACATCGAGACCGACGATTACAATTTCACGAGACTGAATTTTCCTGAAGGCCATCCAGCCCGTGAGATGCACGACACCTTTTTCTTCAATCCGAAGGAAGACGGTTCGCGCATGTTGTTGCGCACTCACACCTCGCCGGTCCAGGTGCGAACCATGCTCACTCAAAAACCGCCGATCCGTATCATTTGTCCTGGCCGCACATATCGGATCGACTCCGACGCCACTCACACGCCGCAGTTTCACCAGGTCGAGGGCCTTGTCATCGACAGGAGCTCCCATCTCGGTCACCTCAAATGGATCCTGCACGAGTTCTGCAAGGCGTTCTTCGAAGTCGATCACATCAACATGCGGTTTCGGCCCTCCTTTTTCCCGTTCACCGAGCCGTCGCTGGAGGTCGATATCCAGTGCCGGCGCGATCAGGGCGAGATCCGCTTCGGCGAAGGCGAGGACTGGCTGGAGATTCTCGGCTGCGGCATGGTGCATCCGAACGTGCTGCGCGCCTGCGGCATCGATCCGGACGTGTACCAGGGATTTGCCTGGGGCATGGGGATCGACCGTATCGCGATGCTCAAATATGGCATGTCCGATTTGCGGCAGTTGTTCGAAAGCGACGTGCGGTGGCTCGCCCATTACGGCTTCAAGCCGCTCGATCTTCCGACCTTGGCCGGAGGCCTGAGTTCGTGAGCGGTCGCACTGTTCCGGAGAAGTATCGGAGTTTGCGTTCGTTCGCGTTCGGCGACAGCCCCGCGCTGGCAGACGAGTTGCTCGAGCTTGTTCTGAACGGCACAAAAACTGCGACCTGCAGCACCGAGGATGAGCCGAACATCTCGAAGCCGGGCGAACGCTGGATGGTGCTCGATGGAAAGGGTGATCCGAAATGCGTGATCGAGTCGATTGAAGTCACCTTTCAGCGCTACAACGAAGTAGATGCGAAGTTTGCTTTCGACGAAGGTGAGGGTGACCGAAGCCTCGCTTACTGGCGCGAGGCGCACCGCCAATATTTTCGGCGGCTGGGTAAATTCAACGAAGACATGATGCTGATGTGCGAGCGTTTTCGTCTGGTCGAGGTTTTCGCCGAGGGCAGGGTGATCTCATGAAATTTACCCTGTCCTGGCTGAAGGAACATCTCGACACCGACGAGCCGCTCGAAAAGCTGGCCGACAAGCTCACGATGATCGGGCTCGAGGTCGAGAACATCGAAGACAAGGCAAAGGCGCTCGCGCCTTTCACCATCGCGCGCGTGCTCTCTGCCGAGCAGCATCCCAACGCGGATCGGCTGCGGGTCTGCATGGTCGATACTGGACATGGCGCCGCGCCGGTGCAGGTCGTATGCGGGGCGCCCAACGCGCGCGCGGGCCTCGTTAGCGTGTTCTCGGCGCCGGGGACCTACATTCCCGGCAAGAACACCACCCTCGGAGTCGGTACGATCAGGGGGGTCGAGAGCCGCGGCATGCTGTGCTCGGCAGCCGAGCTGCAAATCTCTGACGATCATGATGGGATTATGGAATTGCCGGCGGACGCGCCTGTGGGCGCTGGCTACGCGCAATGGGCCGGGCTCGGCGATCCCGTGCTGGAAATCAACCTGACGCCGAACCGGCAGGATTGCGCCGGCGTCCACGGCATCGCGCGCGATCTCTCGGCCGCCGACATGGGCAAATTCAAGGACCCGGCGATCAAGCCGATCAAGGGAGAGTTTCCCTGTCCGGTGAAAGTGAGCGTCCAGGACCCTTCACTGTGTCCAGGTTTTGCGTTGCGGCTGGTGCGGGGCGTCAAGAACGGTCCATCCCCGGTCTGGCTGCAGCAGCGGCTCAACGCGATCGGCTTGCGGCCGATAAACGCGCTGGTCGATATTACAAATTTCATGACCTACGACCGGGCCCGGCCGCTTCATGTGTTCGATGCTGCGAAAGTGGAAGGCAATCTCAGCGTCCGCCGTGCCAAGGACGACGAGACGCTGCTCGCGCTCGATGGCCGCACCTATACGCTGGATGAAAATATTTGCGTGATCGCCGACGACCGCGGAGTTGAGTCGCTGGCCGGCATCATGGGGGGTGAAGCTTCCGGCTGCTCTGAACAAACGACCGACGTGCTGATCGAATCGGCGCTGTGGAACGAGATCAACATCGCACACACCGGCCGCAAGCTCGGCATCAATTCGGACGCGCGCTATCGCTTTGAGCGCGGCGTCGATCCCGCCTTCATGGTCCCGGGCCTTGAAATGGCGACCCGGCTGGTGATGGAATTGTGCGGCGGGACGCCTTCGGAAAACGTCGTGGTCGGCAAGAGCTTCGGTGATGACCGCGTGATCGATTTTCCGCTCAGCGAAGTGAAGCGGCTTGCCGGCATTGACGTGCCGCTTCCGGAGATAAAGCGGATTTTGACCCATCTGGGTTTCATGATGGCTGGTCCGGGGCCGGTGGTGAAGATAGCGGTGCCTTCCTGGCGATCCGACGTGCACGGTAAGGCCGACCTCGTTGAGGAGATTGTGCGCATCGTCGGCGTCGACAAGGTGCCCATGACGCCGTTCGATCGGGGAATCTCGGCGCGCAAGCCTATCCTCACCACTCTTCAGCTGCGTACCCGGCGCGCCAAGCGCGCGCTCGCGGCGCGGGGCATGGTCGAGGCGGTAACCTGGTCGTTCATCGCAAAATCCCACGCCGAGCTGTTCGGTGGCGGCGGAGGCGAACTCGCACTCGCCAATCCAATCGCCTCCGAACTGTCCGATATGCGGCCGAGCCTTCTCCCGGGGCTGGTCGCCGCCGCGCAGGCCAATAGTGACCGGGGATTTCCCGACGTTGCGCTGTTCGAGGTCGGCCAGGTGTTCAGGGGCGACCGGCCGGAGGATCAACTCGCGGCAGCAGCCGGCGTTCGTCACGGCCTCGGTTCGTCAAAGGGAATAGGACGCCACTGGTCGGGCTCGGCGACCGTCGATGCGCTAGACGCCAAAGGCGACGCTTTCGCCGTACTCTCGGCCGTCGGCGCGCCGATGCAAGCTTTGCAAGTGGTGCCGGGTGGGCCGATCTGGCTTCATCCCGGCCGCTCCGGCACCATCCAGATCGGTCCGCAAAACGTGCTCGGATATTTCGGCGAGCTCCACCCGGCGGCGCTCGAGACGCTTGGCGCCGAGGGTCCGCTGGTCGCGTTCGAGGTGATCCTCGATGGCATTCCGCAGGCCAAGCAGAAGCAGACGCGAGCCAAGCCGGTGCTTGAACTCTCACCATTCCAGCCCGTGTCGCGCGACTTTGCCTTCATTGTCGATCGCAGCATCAGGGCCGGCGACATCGTTCGCGCCGCGCAAGCCGTGGACAAGAAGCTGATCACGGATGTCGGCGTGTTCGATATCTATGAAGGCAAGGGCATCGAGAGCGGTAAAAAATCGGTCGCGATCGCCGTGACGATGCAGCCCCGCGAGAAAACCATGACCGATCAGGAGATCGATGCCATCGGTGCAAAGATCGTGGCGGAGGTGACGAAGAAGACCGGCGGCACGTTGCGGGCATGACGCCCGGGTTTGGCCTGATCCCGAGCGATGTCAGTACCAACACCGCGATTACGATCGGCGCGATCGCTTTGATCTCCGGAACGGCGCGTGGATTTTCCGGGTTTGGCTCCGCGCTGATCTTCATGCCGCTCGCAAGCAGCCTCGCCGCGCCACGCCTGGTTGCCGCAGTTCTGCTTATCATCGATTTCGTCGCCGCCGTACCGCTGATCCCAAATGCGTGGAGGCAGGCGGACCGCAGTGCGACCGCGGTGATGGTATCAGGCGCTTTGATCGGCGTGCCGTTAGGAACCTATTTCCTCAGCCGCCTCGATCCCGTGACCACGCGCTGGATCATTTCAGGCTTCGTTTTCGCGCTGTTGGTATTGCTGATCTCGGGCTGGCGCTATCGCGGCAAGGACCATCGGGCCATTTCCGTGGGCATCGGCGGACTGTCTGGCTTTTGCAGCGGTCTCGCCCAGACCGGCGGCCCGCCGATCGTGGGCTATTGGCTCGGCCGTCCTGTCGCCTCCGCGATTGCCCGCGCGAATATCCTGCTATTTTTTGGCGCTTCCGATTTCTTTTCCGCCGCGAGCTATGCGTTCGCCGGGCTCGTCACCGCAGACGCCATTCGGTTCTCGCTTTTGGTCGGTCCGGCCTATGGCATCGGGGTCTGGTTCGGCGCATCCTTGTTCGGACGCGCCAGCGAAAAACTCTTTCGCTCGATCTGCTATGCGTTGATTGCGGCGGCCGTCGTGATCGGCTTGCCGGCGCTGGATCCTTTGCTGCGCTAGAAAATCTAGCGCCGACCTGCCTCTGCCATCTTCAGGTCGCAGTAAGCGTAGCCATCGCGCTGGACACACTCGCCGGCAATAAGCGCCAGTGCACCGGAAAAAATCGGCCCCGCAATTACGCAGGTATGAAATTCGCCGTTTTCGCCACAGGGATCGATGCCCTTCGGCAAATCGGCAAGCAGCCGTAAATCGAATTTGCGGCCGGCAAATTCGGCGGGCAACTTTTTCAGGTCGACGGTCGCGAGGTAAGCCTCCATTCCGCTTTCGATCATCGCATGCGCGAGCGGCAAGGTCGGTCGCTGCCACAGCGGAAACACCGGCGTGATCCCGCTGCCGGCGAGTTTTTGCTCACGGTAAGCCCTGATCTCGGCGAGGAACAGATCGCCAAATATCATGTGGGTGATGCCTTCCCCCACAGCTCGCGCGACGGCTTTCGCCATGCGAGCCTCGTAGATTTCGTTCGGGCACGGATACGGGATCGGCACGATTCGCAGCGGCAATCCCGCGGCATCGCACTGCGCGTGCAGGATTTCCTGCCTTACGCCGTGAATCGACACCCGATCGAATGCCTCGCTCACGGTGGTTAGTGCACCGACCACATCGAACTCGCCGGCAAGTCTAACTTGATGCAAGGCGAATGCGCTGTCCTTGCCACTCGACCACGAGATCAGTGCCTTTGGTCGTGGCTGTTTCGCTGCGGCACTCTCGGGAGCGCGCTCGGTCATTGAGCTGGACTTCAATTGATCCTCGCTCCCGCAGCCCGCGCCGGCGCGGACCGGCGGCGGCGTTTCGTCTCGGGGCGAGCTGGTGCAATCGGTTCGGGTTCACGAATCGCGCCGATCTTTCGTAAAGCGGCATCGGCGGCGCGCTCACCACTTTCCCAAGCACCATCAACGGTCCCCCACAGCGTCTCGTGGGTCGCCTCGCCAGCGAGAAAGACGGAGCCGAATGGTTCGCTCAGGACCTTCCGTGACAGTTGGCCACCCGGCGCGGCAGCGGACATCGCGCCAAGCGCGAATGGCGCTGAATTCCAGCGGGTCGCGCTTGTTTTTTTGACGGCGGCGCCGAATTCGCTGCCGAACAGCTTGGTCAGCCATTCGATCGCGAACGCGACCATCGCCTTATCTCCCTGCGCCGAGAGATCGCGCCCGAACGACCCCGCGACATCGACCGAGCACAGCGATGATCCCCCAATGTTGGCCAGCAGGAGCCCCGTTCGGCTCGAATTACTTTGCTCGATAAAAATATCGTTGTGCCCGAGGCCCAACGGATTACGCGGTAATTGCAAGGCGATATGGTCGTAGCTGCCAAGGCTCAATTTGCCCGCAGCATCGAGCTGCCGCTTCGGAAGTTCAGGGGTGAACTTTATGCTTCCCGCACTCAACACATTGCTCGAAACTGTAATGATCGCAGCACGGGCTCCGATCTTGCCCGCCAGCGTTTCGACCGCGACTTCACGGTTGCTCCAGCTTACGCGACTTGCGGGTGTCGAAAGCGACATCGGAATCTGGCCGCCAAGCTTCGCGACCAACGCCCCTAGACCCTGCCGGCAAACCATTGCGGCATTACGCTCCTGCGCGCGGGCTATGTCGGCTACCGCGATATCCTTCAGGTCTTTACCAGCGAAACCCGCGCCGAGAACGAACTCGGCCGTGCCAGCCCAATCGCCGAGATCCTTGGGCAGCACCGACGCGCAGGGGAGGTCGGCTCTGCCACGCGAAGCGTCGTCGATCGCGCGGTGGGCGCGCACCAGGGCGGCGAGGAATTCCTCCGTCTCGCCGGCTCGCGCATTCCGTCGGCCGATGCGAATCTTGGGACCAATCGGAACGCTGCTGATCTCAAGGCCCGCATTGCGCGCGAGCTTCACCATCGGATTAGCGTCGGGGTTATACATCCAGCGTGCGCCGCGATCGAACGGCACATCAAATGTAGCTGTATCTGTGAGGCAGCGTCCGCCGATCTGGCCGGTCGCTTCGACCACAATCACCTTCCGATTGGCTGCCATGATCCGACGCGCCGCTGCAATACCGGCCGCGCCGGCGCCGATCACAACAATATCGGCCTCGCGCGGCAACGGTGCGGCCCAGGCACGAAGGTCGAGAAACGGCGTTGCCGCAAGTGCCGCCGATGTCGAGAAAAACTGGCGGCGCGTCATTGTCATGTCATGGTTTCCGGAACTTTGAAGAATCAGGGAACCTTTAGCGAACTTGACGCATCCAAGCGAGCGCAGCAACCGTCATGGTGAATCAATCATGATTGATCGATGCAATGCATGAACCAAATTGCAACGGCTTTCGACCATGATAAGGAAACACAAAAAGCAGCTGGAAAGGCGCTCGGGGATTCTATTATGGGCGTCATGCTCGACACCGTCGGCAAGCTGATCGCGGGGTACCTTCAAAAAGAGGTGCCCGGCTATGAGCCCTTCACGCCCAGTGACCCAGAGCATCTGCGCGGTATTATCGATCAGGGCGATGTCCTGCTGGTCGAGGGCAATAATCGCGTCTCAGGCATAATCAAGTACCTGACCCAGTCCACCTGGTCGCACGCCGCTCTCTACGTCGGTCCGATCGACGGCGCGACAGAGCCGAACGGCGAGCCGCACGTCCTGATCGAGGCTAATATCGGGGAGGGCGTAACCTCGGCGCCGTTGTCGAAATATTTTCCCTACCATACGCGTCTTTGCCGACCGGTCGGCTTGTCGTTCGAGGACCGCTACACCGTTTGCCGTTACGCCATCAACCGGATCGGCTTCGGCTATGACACCAAGAACATCCTCGACTTGATGCGCTATCTGTTTCCGCTGCCGATCCCGCAGCGCTGGCGACGGAGGATGATTGCGTTCGGCTCCGGCGATCCCACCAAGATCATCTGCTCCGCCCTGATTGCGCAAGCTTTTGACTCGGTACGCTATCCGATCTTGCCCAAGATCACCCGCGCGGGGTCGAAGCAGGCCCGACGCGAAATCTTGCACATACGCGATTCCTCGCTCTACATGCCACGCGATTTCGACATCTCGCCCTACTTCGAAATCGTCAAACCCACCATCGTGCAAGGCTTCGACTACACGGCTTTGCACTGGGCCGACAAGCAAAAGCCGCTCCGGGAGGTAGCGGGCGAATTCGGACCGTTTCCAGAAACGATCCGTTCGCCGCCAATTGTTCCTGAAGAGATTGACCAAGAAGCGGCGGTTCCGGCTGCGCAAATGAGATTACGCGCGCCATCCGGGACGTTGGTGGAGCGGATTATCGTGGCGGAGCATTTTATGGTGGTCGATCACGTACCGGAGCGCCGCATTCGACCGCGCCAAAGGACCCCGGCGCTGGGCTAGGCCGCGAGAGTCACTCGTTTGTCGCCGATCGCGGCCCTTCTCTGGCCAAATCTTCAAATAGCAGCGATGCTTTTTCGCGCAATGGTCCGGCCCGGCAAGCCCGCGCGGGCAAGCCCGCCATAGAGCGGCTCGCCCGGCATCTCCGATCTCAGAATCGAGCGTACCGCGACCAGCTTTTCGATATCGATCCGCGTATCGAATCCTTTGCTCTCGCACAAGAACACCAGGTCCTCGAACACGATATTGCCAGTCGCGCCCGGTGCGAACGGACAGCCGCCTAGGCCACCGAGCGAACCGTCGAGAATGCGCGCGCCGGCATCGAGGGCGGCGGACGCATTTGCTATTCCCATGCCTCTGGTATCATGCAGATGAACGCAAACCGGTTTAGAGCCGGACAGCTTCACGACTGCTTTGGTCAGCTCTTCAACCTGCTTCGGGCCGGCATAACCAACCGTGTCGGCGACGGCCACGAAATCAACGCCGGCCTCCAGACATTTCTCGACCAGTTTGACCACTTCGTTCGGATCGACCGGCCCGGTAATCGAGCAGCCGAGCGCCATCGAGATCGCGGCATTCACAATCGGCTTGTGTGAACTGGCGTCGCGCAATTCGCAAAGGCGTTTGACGTTTGCGACGGCCTGGTCGCGCGATCGTCTCGCGTTCGCCTGGCTGTGCTCCTCGGTCGCGGAGACGACGGAGGCAACCTCGGCAACGCCCGATGCCAACGCTTCGTCTACACCGCGTTCGTTCAGCGCCAGCGAGATACCATGTGCGCCCGGCAGCGCGAGCACAGTCCGGACCATATCGCGCACGTCGGCGAATTGCGGAAACGTGCTGGCAGGCAGGAATGAGCCGACCTCGAAATGCCGCACTCCCGCGGCGTGTTCCTCGCGCATCCAGCGCTGCTTCGCCGCTGTCGAGGGAAACGTCTTCACCATCTGCAGACCGTCCCGCAGCCCGACCTCGCGCAGGCTCACACGATTGGCGGGATAAACGTCCTGAACTCGGGTCATGCGAGCCTCTCGGCGGTTTTGCTGTTCGAAGCTGATTTGCTTCGCTCGGGAAATTGGTGGGCCTCAAGCTCGGCCCGCACCGCCGAAGTGTCGCTGCCCAGGCCGGGCACCTTCAAGCCATCGCCGATGGTCGCGCCGTTCCATTCGATCGGAAGCGCCGGGACCCGGAACGGATCACCATTGGAATTGGTGTTTTCGACAAGTCCTCCAGGGCGCAGCACATGCGGATCGTCAAACAGATCTTCCGGACGGTTGATTGGTGAAAAGCAGATGTTTAAGCGATCCAGCGTCGCCGACAGATCAGCCGCGTTCCAATGTTTTATAATGTCGGCGACGCGCGGAATGATCCTGGAGCGCGCCAGGATGCGTTCGGTGGTCGTACGCAGCGCCGGATCTTCCAAAAATTCAACCATGCCGAACTCGCGGCAGAAACTCTGCCAATGGCCCTCCGTAACGACCCCGATAAAGATGCGTTCGCCGCCGGCGGTCTCGAAAATATCATAGATCGGCCAAGCATGTTCACGCTCCGGCATCGACCGCGGTTTGTTGCCGGTCATTTCAAACTCAACCATGTGCTGCGCAACCAGAAAAAGGCAGTTTTCAAACAAGCCGATGCGGATATCCGCGCCCTGCGCAGCGGCCCGCTTCTGGTAGAGCGCGGCAAGAATCGAGATCGCACCGAACATGCCGCCCATGATGTCATTGGCGGATGAGCCGACGCGTTGCGGCTTGTCTCTCGTTCCTGTCATCGCAGCCAGGCCAGACATCATCTGCACCACCTCATCGAGTGCCGGGCGATGCTCGTAGGGTCCGGAGAGAAAGCCTTTATGCCCGCAGATAATCAGATGCGGATATTTCCGCCGCAACTCGTCCGCGCCGAGGCCCTGCTTCTCGAGTTGGCCGTCACGAAAATTTTCCAAAAACACGTCGGCGCGGGCCAAAAGCGCGTGCATGGTCTCGCGATCCTCAGGTTTTGCGAAGTCGAGCACGACGCTGCGCTTGCCGCGATTGAACAGCGGAAAAAATGACGTTCCCATCCCGCCAAGACTGCGGGTCTTGTCGCCGCCGGGTGGTTCGACCTTGATGACCTCGGCGCCAAGCTGCGCCAGGACCATGCCGCAGGTCGGCCCCATGACCATGTGGGTCATTTCCACGACCCTCACGCCCGTTAACGGCAATTCCGTCGTGGTCATCCGTGTCTCCGTACTACTCGCTTTCAGACTAGGCTTTCGGCCGCTGTCCGGAAAATACAATGTTCGACGCAATTCTCACGCATCAATATCGAAACTCGACGCCGCATTCGCAATAAAACGTCTGATCGATCCCAGCCCGATCAGATGGAACCACTACCGGGCCGAATTTCGAGTTCACGCGCCTCTTTCGTATGCTGCAGTGGATTTCTGAGGCATAAACACCCTACATGCTGCTTCCGGCGTACACGTCGGCCGGCGGGACGTCGGGGAGGGAAATCATGAGCGCAATTGACGGCGAGTCCGGGCTTGCTTCGGCCACGCGCGGCGAAGCCGACGATATCCCACGGCGCCTCGAAAACTTGCCGGGCTCGTCCTACCTCTGGCGTCTGGTGATCCTGCTCTCGCTTGGCGGCTGCTTCGAGATCTATGATCTTTTTCTCACCGGCTACATCGCCCCGGGCCTCAACCGCAGCGGGCTGCTGACGACCACCACACAAGCGTTTTTCGGCTTTTCGGGCATCGGCGCATTCGTCGCGGCCACATTTGCCGGGTTGTTCGTCGGCACCTTTTTCCTAAGCTTCCTGGCTGACCGGTACGGCCGGCGCGCCATCTTCACCTACGCACTGCTCGGCTATAGCGCGGCTTCCGTGGTGATGGCATTTCAGACAACCGCCGGCGGCGTACTCCTGTGGCGCTTCATCGCGGGAATAGGCATTGGGATCGAGATCATTACCATCGACGCCTATATCACCGAACTCGTGCCGAGCTGGATGCGGGGCCGCGCCTTTGCGATCAATCAGGCTGTCATGTTCATCGCGGTGCCCATTGTTGCGGCTCTCGCCTGGTGGTTGGTACCGCTATCGCCGTACGGCATCGATGGCTGGCGCTGGGTGGTGCTGATCGGCGCTGCAGCCAGCATGATCATCTGGGTGCTGCGGCTGTACGTGCCGGAAAGCCCCCTCTGGCTTTCGCGCCATGGCAGAACCAAGGACGCCGTCAAAATCCTCGCGACGCTTGAATCCAGCGGCGGCATACAACGTGCGCGTCAGGATCAGCCTGCGGAGAAAGTCGTCCCGCGTAGCGCAGCGAAACTCGGCTATGCTGATCTGTTCAAGGCGCCATACCTATCGCTCGTCGTGCTGTTAATGGTGTTCAATTTCTGCCAGGCCTTCGGCTTCTACGGTTTTGCCAATTGGGTGCCCACGCTGCTGGTCGAAAAAGGCATCACGGTTACCAAGAGCCTGCAATATTCCTTCATCGTCGCGTTCGCATATCCGATTGCGCCGCTGCTGGCAGCAAGCTTTGCCGACCGGTTCGAGCGCAAATGGATTATTTGCGGGGCATCGGTCGCAATCATTGTACTCGGGCTGGCGTTTTCCCAATTGATCCTGCCGGCACTGCTGATCCTTTGCGGCGTGTTACTCACCGCTTCAAACATGACGATGTCATATGCGTATCACGCCTATCAGACCGAAGTGTTTCCGACCGCGGTTCGCGCGCGCGCCTCGGGCCTCGTCTATTCGATGAGCCGGGTCAGCGCGATGTTGTCGGGTTTCATCGTCGCCTATATGCTGCGCGAGACCGGCGTGGTCGGCGTGTTCGGCCTGATAACGATAGCGATGCTTATCGTTATTGTGTCGATCGCGACGCTCGGCCCGAACGTTCGCGGCAAACCGCTAGACGCCTGAACATTCCTCCCGGCCTTGCCGAAGCGGGTCCGCATGGCTAGCTGAAGCGGAGTTTGTGCTCCGGAGCAAGGCCATCATGTTAGGTGCCGCCGTCAAGGCGCTCTCTCAAATCCTGTCCCCGCCGATGCGCTCGATCCTGTGGCGTTCGATCGGCCTGGCGCTGGTATTGATCATTGTGCTGGCGTTTGCGCTCCAACGGTTGCTCAGCTGGTTCGCGACTTCAGGCCAGAGCTGGGCCGAGGCGGTGCTGGGCCCAGGATTTGAAACCCCGCTCAATGTGCTGGCCTGGATCGTATCGATCGCGGCCGGCCTAGGTGTCGTGTTCGGCGCGGTGGTCCTGATGCCGGCGATCACCTCGCTCGTGGCGAGCGTATTTGTCGACGAGGTCGCCGAGCGCGTCGAAATCGAACATTATCCGGCGGAACGTCCCGGCGTAGCCTTGCCGTTCGGCCTCGCGATGAGCGAAGGCATCAAAACCGCCTTTCTAACGATCCTGGTCTATTTGATCGCGTTGCCATTCGTGTTCTTTGCCGGCGCCGGATTCCTCGCGTTCTTCGTCGCAACCGCGTGGCTGCTGGGCCGGGAATATTTCGAACTTGCGGCAATGCGATTTCGGCCGCCTGCCGAAGCCAAAGCAATGCGCAAGGATAATGCGGCGGTGATCTTCACCGCGGGGCTGATCATTGCCGCATTCGTCTCGATTCCGATTGTCAATCTGGCGACGCCGCTATTCGGAATGGCATTCATGGTTCACATGCACAAGCGACTGTCCGGACCGGGGGCGCAACTCGTCGAGCCGGGCCGCAAGACCAGCGTGCCGGTGATTTAGAGGGACTGCATAACATCAGACCTGGACTGTCTTCTCCGGCCAGCGGCAGAGATCGTTGATCAGGCACACCTCGCACCGCGGTTTGCGCGCCAGGCAGGTATAACGGCCGTGCAGGATCAGCCAGTGATGCGCGTGCAGCATGAATTCAGGTGGAACTACGCGCTCAAGTCCAAGCTCCACCTCGAGTGGAGTGTCGCCCCTGGCCAGCCCAGTGCGGTTGCTGACCCGAAACACGTGAGTGTCGACCGCCAGAGTGCGCTCGCCGAATGCCATGTTGAGCACAACGTTTGCGGTCTTGCGGCCGGCGCCCGGCAACGATTCAATCTCGGCGCGGGTGCGCGGCACCTCGCCGCCAAAGTCCGCAATCAGCTTTTGCGATAACGCGATCACGTTCTTGGCCTTGGTGCGATAGAGCCCGACGGTCTTGATGTAATCGCGCAGCTTTTCCTCGCCGAGCGCGATCATTTTCTGCGGGGTATCGGCGACCGCAAACAGCGCGCGCGTCGCCTTGTTGACGCCGGCGTCGGTGGCCTGGGCCGAAAGAACGACCGCCACCAGCAGCGTGTAAGGATTGAGGTGTTCGAGTTCGCCCTTCGGCTCCGGATTGGCCTTGCGGAAACGGCTGAAGGCCTCCTGGACTTCGGCCGGAGTCCAGGGTCTGAACGCCTTCGGCGATGTCTTCGCGCCCGCCTTATTTGTTTTGGCCGCGATTTTTCGTGGTTTGTCGCGTTTTAGCTGATTTGCGTGGGGACCTTGAGAGTTCCTGGCGCGTTTGGACGTGGTCGATTGTGATTTAAGCAGGGGCTTGCGCGTGATTTTAGCCATCATGGGGGTATACTGACACGCCATGACCCCAGGCAATGAATTTGATCCGCAGGGCCAGCCGGAATTGTTTTCGGCGCTGCTGACGCCGCACCGCTCGCTGAGCAGTGCTGGTTTTTTGGTCTTGATGATCTTTGTCACCCTGATCAGTTTTGCTGCCGGAATGGCTGCGCTGCTGATGGGGGCCTGGCCGGTGTTTGGCTTTTTCGGCCTCGATGTGCTGGCAATTTACTGGGCGTTCAAGATCAACTTCCGCGATGCTCGCGCCAGTGAGGAGATCCGGGTGACGCCATCCGAGCTTTGGGTGCGTCGGATCAGCCATCGCGGCCATGTCATGGAATTTGTGCTGAACCCCTTATGGGTGCAACTCGATCAGCAAATCCATGCCGAATATGGCGTCGAAAAACTCTATCTGCTTTCAAGGGGGCGCCGCGTTTCGATCGGGAGTTTCCTTGGCCCGGACGAAAAGGCCAGCTTCGCCAAGGCCTTGGCCGCCGCACTGCAGGCGGCCCGGCGCGGCCCCACCTACAACCCGATTTGACGCGTTTTCCTCACAGGTAAGCGCTTTCCCTTGGCATCGGGGTGATCGGAAATCGGGTGGCTAGAATGTCGGGACCGGCTTACATCAGTACTCATGATGAACCTTGCCATAAATGACCATCGTCTGGCCCGACCAGACACCCAGAGCGCGGCCGTTCGCGACTACGATTCGGTGCGACGTGCCATTGCCTTTATCTCCGAGCACTGGCGCACGCAGCCGACGATCGAAGCGGTGGCGGATGCCGCGGCCCTGACACCGGACGAGTTGCACCATCTGTTTCGCCGTTGGGCTGGGCTGACGCCAAAGGCATTCATGCAGGCTCTGACATTGGATCACGCCAAGGGCCTGCTGCGTGATTCCGCCAGCGTGTTGGACGCCGCCCTCGATTCCGGGCTTTCGGGTCCCGGCCGGCTGCACGATCTGTTCGTCACGCATGAGGCGATGTCGCCGGGCGAATGGAAGAATGGCGGCGCCGGGATGACGCTGCGCTATGGATTTCATCCATCCCCATTCGGCACCGCCATCGTTATCGCCAGCGGACGTGGATTGGCCGGA
>NZ_DATEPI010000268.1:0-14166 GCF_035273305.1 Bradyrhizobium sp.
TTTACGACCTTCACCTCGATCAAACCCAGGTCAAAGCCGGGCAAATCTCTGCGCAAAAGGTGGGGATCGCGACAACGCTTTTCGGTATCGATCAGCCCGGTGATTTTCGCAGCGTCTTTCAACGCGCCGTTGATGCAAAAGTTGACGCAATTCTGGTTCACTCGTCGCCGATCTTTGTGGACAAAGCGGCTGCCATTGCGGAGTTCGCGCGCGAATTCCGGCTGCCTTCAATCGGACTGTTCCCGATTTACGCGAAAGTCGGCGGCCTTATTTCGTATGGACCTAACAACTTCGACCTGGTGAAACAGGCGGGGGACATGGTCGGCAAAGTTCTGCGTGGTCAAAAGGCGGCCGAGCTTCCGATCCAGCGGCCGATCTATGTGCGCTTCCTAATCAATCTCAGCACGGCCAAATATCTCAACCTCACAGTCCCGCCATCGCTATCCGCGCTGGCTGATGAGGTGATCGAGTAAATTGCTGAGGCTCTCGCGCTTAATCAGTTGGTTAGCCGCCCGGATCGCATCGGGCTTCACTTTGCGAGGATCGCTTACCTAACAGCAACAGCGCCAGCAACGCGGAAAGACTTAGTGCGGACGAGACGATCAGGATGCGGCTGCCCATCACGTCGATCAATAGTCCGAACGCCAGCGGCGCCGCAGCCTGTGCCATTCGCGCCGGCGCGCCGATGATGCCGAGCCGGTACCCATAATTTTGAGGGCCGAAGACCGCCAGCGGCAGCGTGCCCCGGGCGATGGTAAGAATGCCATTGCCGGCTCCGTGAAATATCGCGAACGCGCTCGTTGCCGCGCCCCCGGCCAGCGCCAGAATGGCGGCGCCAATCGGGTGCATGAGGCAGGCGAGCCGCGTCGACAGCAGCGGATGATAGCGGCTTAGCAGACTTGCCTCCACGATGCGCGCAGCCACCTGCGCCGGGCCGATGAGTGCGCCTGCCGAAACGGCCTGCAGGCTTGTGGCGCCGGCCGCCTCGAGAATGCGCGGCAAATGTGCGGCCATTGCGCCGGTGACACTCCAGGCGGCCGCGAATGCGAAGGCGAGGAGAATCATCGTGCGATCGATCGGAATGTGAGGTTTGACCGCTGTTGCGACCGCAGCCTTGGCGCCTTTGACCGCAGGGAGCACAAAGAAATTCACCGGCAGGCCGATGACCATATGCGCGACGGCCCAGGCGAAGCAGGTGTTTCGCCAACCGATCGTATCCAGGCCCCACGCCGTAAGAGGCCATCCCACCGTAGAAGCAAAGCCCGCAATCAGCGTGATGCCGGTGATCGAGCGTCGCGCCGAGTCGCCATAGATGCGGCCGAGTGCCGCGAAGGCTGCATCGTATAAACCGAATGACATGCCGATGCCGAGCAACAGCCAGGCGAGAACCAGCACGGGAATCGAATAGGTCGCGCCAAGCAGCGCCAGCCCCGCGGCCAGCGTGAGATTGGAAAGAGACAGCACCTGTCGGCCCCCGACGAGATCGATCTGTCGGCCGACACGTGGTCCCAGCATGGCGGCAATGACCAGCGACGCCGAGAAGGCGGCGAATATCCAGTTCGAGGAGACGCCGAGATCGCGCGCGATCGGATCGGCGAGAATCGCCGGGAGGTAGTAGCTGGAGGCCCACGCCAAAGTTTGGGTGCTACCAAGCGCGAAGACGATCAAAAGTTGGTGCCGGTTCATGGCTGCGGCGCCACGATGCAGGAGCAACGCAACATCCTGGACCAGGATGCGCTGTGCCTAACCAAAATATTGCTGAACACTGGTATCGCGGCATGGGCAACCAGGGTTCCAGGTTGCGGCATCCACATCGCGACGATGCCTGGATCTTGCAGCGAGATAGCGATCACCTTTTTTGCGCGCGAGGGCGCGCGCCGCACCCTGCTTTGCCTCATTGCCCCGCATTTGCATCCGCCACGCAACAGGCGTCAACAGCCGAAGAGGTCCAAACGGACATGAAAGGTAAGACCTGAGACCAGGAGGGTCGGTAACAGCTGTCACAAGCACATTCTAAGACGGCGTGCAGATGGCGGCCTTGTCGGTAGTTCCGAGTGGATTGATATAGCCGCGTGATCAACAGGCGAACGGCCAATCTTCATTTCCCCTCGCCGTCTAGCGCTCAGAACGTCTGATGCGCTTCTTGCTATCCGCGTCGACGTGATCTGCGCGCGTAATATGGATTCACCAGGCAGGTTGCTGGACGACCGGAGGCCGTGGCTGCGCACTGGGCGAGCGAGGTGAAGATGCAATCCATCCGTTCCCCCTCCAACTCGCCATAGACGTGCATGCAAACAGGATAGTTGGGATCGTACATTTGCGCCTGTACCGGTGTGGCGATGAGGGCCATAGCAAGCGCAAGGGACGCAAAAGCGAGCTTGACCACGCGAAACCTCCGATTAGAGCAACACGTCTGCCATCAAAATGAGGGTTACGATCCGAGCTGTTGTTGACGCACGCCCGCCGGCTCCGCGCGCACTTGCTTGTGCCCTCGACTGGTCTGCTTCTACTTCGTCGCCGTCCCGCTTCCCCAGTATTTTTGGACTGCTTTGCAGAGAAAACGCCCGGCCGGTATTCCGGCTCGGGCGTTCGACTCACGTGGCAATCTTCAGTGCATGTGAATTAACCAGTAGCCCGCCCCGCCCACGACAATCACGGCGGGAACAGCCCAGAGCAATAACACCGGCATAAACGCCTCCTCAGCTTGGCCCACGCTGAATAAACATTTGGTGCTGCTGCAAGTTCCGGTTCCGCTCTGTTCAACTCGGCTCGGGGGCTGGAACAAATACCCGTGATTTTTCATTACCCTTTTGTTTTGTATTTGCCGGTGGTGAGGCGATCATGCGTCCTCATACAAAAATTGCAGTTGCGCTCGTCTCGGCGTGGATGGGGGTACACGCTAACCCGGCTGCAGCACAGAATTTCGAAGAGAGATGGTCTATTATTCCGAAGGCGCATGCGGAAGAACCTCCTGCGGCCGAACGGGAAATGAAATCGTATCCGCAACAGCCGTCTCGGGCGGTAGCAGAGCCGACGCGTGGTTCGGAAAATGCGTCAGCCAATCGATCGTTGAAGCGCAGCTTCTCCGGAAAGGCCTCATACTATTCGTATCGAGGAGGAAAAACAGCGAGCGGTTCTTCGTTCAACCGGGATTTGCCAACCGCAGCACACCGGAGCCTGCCGTTTGGCACGAGAGTGCGCGTGACTGACCTCGCGAGCAATAAGTCGGTTATCGTTACCATCACCGACCGCGGACCGAAGGCTCCCAGCCGCATGCTCGATCTTTCTCTCAGTGCTGCGCGTACCCTGGGAATTACGGATCGCGGCGTGGCCCGGGTTCGTGCCGAGGTGCTTTAGCTGTATCTACAAAATCTCCGGCAGCGAAGTAGCAAAATCAAAGCGACTGGTTGCTAGTGAATGATGTCGCGCGAATACCTCGTTTGCAGAACCGGTCCCCATCCGACACATCGTTTTCGCTGGCGCTCACGATGTGCCACCTCCGCGTAAACGGAAGGGACGAAGAGGTCCCAACCCATGAACGGTAACAGTTCAGACCGGAGGCAGTCCCTTGACTTGCTATGCCACCGTGGGCTCGCTCATCATTTCCGGCTGCTGCGCCAGCGACACCGCTGGCGACATCAAAATCACCAGAGCTTGTGCGGCGAAGATCACGGCTGCGAGATACAAGCAACTTTCCGCGCCATAAATCCCGCCGACGACGGCACCCAGGGCGGAGCCGAGCGGGCGGGCGCCGTAGCTCATAATGTTGATCGCCGAGACTCGACCGAGCAGGCTCGGCGGCGTCACCGACTGCCGCAGGGTGGTGGTGCTGATCACCCAAAGTATCGGTCCCGCGCCGAGCAGGAAGAAGCTCAAGCCGGCCAATGCCGGACTGGCAATAAGCGTCGTCAAAGCCATCAAAGTCGCCGCGACAAACCCGGTTACCGGCCCCAATCCGATGACGATCCCGAATGGCAGATGGCGCATTACCCTCGTCGCCAGCAGCGCGCCGAATACCATGCCGACGCCGTACATTGCGAGCGTGGTGCCGACGCCGGTTGCCGACAGCGCTAGACGACGCACCGCATAGGGCACGAACACCGCGAGCAGCAGGAACGACGCCGTGTTGAAAATGAATTGGGTCACGAATACCGGCCGCAGCAGTGGATGATGCAGCACAAAGGCAGCCCCTTCCTTGATCTCCTGCAGCGGTTGGCGCTGCGGCGCGGATTGTCGCGCCGGCTCATAGATCCCCGATAGCAACACCACGGCGACCACGGAAAGCGCGGCGGCGAAACCGAAGGCTGGCGCGGCGCCAACCCATCCCACCAACACGCCACCACCGGCCGGTCCGCCTGCAAAGGCTACGGTACGCGCGAGTTCGATCCTCGCGTTGGCGGCCGGCAGCAGTTGCGCCGAGACCAGTGACGGCACCAGCGCTGGAGCCGCTACGCTATAGACGACCGTGCCGCACACGGCGGCGAAGCCCGCAAGCGCGAGCAGGGGCAAGGTTAGGAGGTCGAGCCCGATCAACGCGAGGATGGCGAGCAGAGCCACAGCCCGCAGTGCTTCGGCTCCGGCCATCAGCCGCCGCCGGGCCATTCGGTCCGCCAACAGGCCCGCGGGGATCGCGAACAGGATGAAGGGTAATGTCAGCGCGGTCTGCAACACCCCGGTCTGGCCTTCGCCGACTCCGAGCAACAGCACCGCAACAATCGGGGCCGCCGCAAGCGCGACCTGCTCGGCCGATTGCGCCGCCAGATTGGACCAGGCCAGCCGATTGAAGGTCGACGGCAGGCGAGGCGGAAGGTTGGTTTGATGGCTCATCGCATTCGCTCGCATTTCCCGTGGTTCGGTCGAATGTGTCGGGTCGTGACCCACAAAACCACCCGGTTTCGGATAATCCCCGCGCGGGCCTAGATGCAGATGCAAATTAGTTGCAATAAGAGCTATAGTCGGTCATCCTGTGGAAATGGACGCGAGACTACCCCGGCTACCACCTGAACCGCCGCCGAAGGCTGCCATCACGGCGCCGTCGGGTAGATCCGGCTGGCGCGAGGCACGCGGCGAGCCTTCGCTGGCGGGGATGTTTCGATCGATCCAGACCGCAAAGGGCGGGTCGTTCTGGCGCAAGCTGCTGGCGTTTCTCGGTCCGGGCTATCTCGTCGCGGTCGGCTATATGGACCCGGGCAACTGGGCGACCTCGCTCGCCGGCGGCTCCAAGTTCGGGTACGCGCTGCTGACGATCGCGCTGCTGTCGAATTTGATGGCGGTCGTGCTGCAATCGTTGTGCACACGGCTCGGCGTTGGGGCGGGCCGGGACCTCGCGCAGGCCTGCCGTGATTCCTTTCCGCGCTGGATCTCGCTGCCTCTATGGCTGTCGGCGGAAATCGCCATCACCGCGACCGACCTCGCCGAAGTGATCGGCACTGCCATTGGCCTCAATCTGCTGTTTCATATTCCCTTGGAAATCGGGGTGATCATCACCGCCGCCGATGTATTCCTGATCCTGGGGCTGCAGGCGTTCGGCTTCCGATGGATTGAAGCTTTCGTGGTCGCGATGCTCGCGGTGATCGCGGCCTGCTTTGCGGTGCAGATTGCGATGGCCGATCCGGATTGGGGCGCCGTGCTTCGCGGGTTTGCGCCGACAACCGATATTTTCCGCAATCGCGAGATGCTCTATCTGGCGCTGGGCATTCTTGGCGCGACTGTGATGCCGCATAATCTTTATCTGCATTCAGGCCTGGTGCAGACCCGCGGCTATGGCGAGGGGATCGAAGAAAAGCGCGAGGCCATAAAGCTCGCCACGATCGACTCGACGATCGCGCTGTGCCTGGCGCTGACGATCAATGCGTCCATCCTGATCCTGGCAGCGGCGACCTTCCATCGGGTCGGCAAGACCGACGTCGTCGAACTCGATCAGGCTTATTCATTTCTCTCGCCCTTGCTCGGCTCGACCTTGGCGCCAACGCTGTTCGCAATCGCGCTGCTGTGCTGCGGATTGAATTCGACGGTTACCGCGACGCTTTCGGGCCAGATCGTGATGGAGGGTTTCCTGCGCTTGCGGATTGCGCCATGGCTGCGGCGCATGCTGACGCGCATGATCGCGATTGTTCCGGCCGTGGTGGTGACGATCTGGGCTGGCGAGAAGGCGACGGGGCAGTTGCTGATTTTGAGCCAGGTCGTGCTCAGCCTGCAATTGCCGTTCGCCGTGGTGCCGCTGGTGATGTTTACGGCAAGCCGCGCGAAAATGGGGCCGTTCACCTCGCCGCGCTGGTTGACGGCGCTCGCCGCGGTGACCGCGGCGGTGATCATCGCCCTGAACGCGAAGCTGCTCTGGGATTACGTCAGTCCGTGAACGGCGTCAGAACTCAATCCTGCGGCTCGGTGCGGACTTCGCCGGAGGCATCGACCCGTAGCCAGCCGGAGGGTGCCAGCCGCTGCTGCGGCAGGAAGCGGCCCTTGTAGTCCATTTTTTTGGAGCCTTCGATCCAGTAGCCGAGATAGACGTATGGCAAGCCCTGCCGCCTGGCGCGCGCGATGTGATCGAGTATCATGAAAGTGCCCAGTGAGCGGCTTTCCTCCGAGGGCTCGAAAAACGAATAGACCATCGACAGCCCATCGCTCAGCACGTCGGTCAATGCGACAGCGACCAGCTCCTCACCACGCCCGGTCGTACCACTGTCAGCGCCGCGTCGGCGATATTCGATCACCCGGGTTTCGACGTGACTGTCCTCAACCATCATCGCATAGTCGAGCACCGTCATGTCCGCCATACCGCCGTGACGATGACGGTGGTCGAGATAGGCGCGGAACACCGAATACTGCTCGGAAGTCGGCACCGCGCTGCGCTGCTCGCTGGTGATGTCGGCGTTGCGCGCCAGGATCTTTCGTAGATTGCGCGAGGGCCGGAATTCGTTGGCGATCACCCGAACCGACACACAGGCGCGGCACTGATCGCAGGCGGGGCGATAGGCGATCGATTGGCTGCGCCGGAAGCCACCGTGGGTCAGCAGGTCGTTGAGATCGCCGGCCTTGTCCCCGACCAGGTGGGTGAAGACCTTGCGCTCGTGCCGGCCGGGCAGATAGGGGCACGGCGAAGGCGCCGTTAGATAGAATTGCGGGGTGTCACGCGAGTGCTGGGTCACGGGCTATCTTCAGTCTGGAAAACGCACAGCAAAGCCAGCATCGCGCCGTGGAAGCCGACGGTCAATCAATTTGCGTATAGAGGGCACGCTCAGAAGGTGCGCGCGGTTTGCGCAAGCGGTTTGCGAACCGAATTGTTAATGATCACGGTTCCCAGCACCACATCGTGCAGTAATCGGCGGCGGCTATTGAACAGCCCCACGAGCAGGACAAGCGGCGAAAGGAACGATATCGAAACCCAGAACAGCACGGCGTGCATGGCGCCCAGCACGAAATAACCGGGCGCGCCGTACCACGTGCGCAGTTCCAGATCCATCACGCGCATGCCCAGCGTCGCCGAATGCGGACCGCCAAGCGAGGCGCCGTAATAGATCACCGCCCAGATCACCGTGGCGGGTGATACTAGCCAGAACAGCGCCCATCCGAGCCCGAGCGTAACCAGCCCGAATACGGCGATAAACATGATCGCCAGGATCACCGGAATCGAAAGCACGAGGAGATCGATCAGAAACGCAAACACCCGCTTGGTCAGTACGCCACGAAACAATTCGGGCTCTGCCCAGGGATCGAACGCATGCGGCTGGAAATCCGCCTCGCCGCTTCGCCAGCCTCTGTCGCTGTGACCCGAACTGTCAGACATCGATCCGTCCTCCGACCACGTCGCGCAGGACATGGGAACGCTCGGCTTCGACCGCAAGAGCTAGGTGCCGCTCGACCATTTCAAGAAGTGAGAGGCGAAAGCGGGTCCATAGTACCTCTTCAGCTTGGTTCGAGCTTCAGCCTCTCGGCGGCCTGCGGCGCGAAGTAGGTGAGAATCCCGTCCGCGCCGGCGCGCTTGAACCCCATCAGGCTTTCCATCATCGCCCGCTCCCCATCGATCCATCCATTTGCGGCGGCGGCGGCAATCATCGCGAACTCGCCGGAGACCTGGTAGACGAAAGTGGGCATGCCGAACGAGGTTTTGACCCGCTGCAGCACGTCCAGATAAGGCATGCCCGGCTTCACCATCACCATGTCGGCGCCTTCGGCAATGTCGAGCTCCACTTCGCGCAGCGCCTCGTCGGAATTGGCGCTGTCCATCTGATAGGTGCGTTTGTCGCCACTGAGCGTCTTGGCCGAGCCGATCGCGTCACGGAACGGCCCGTAAAACGCGGAAGCATATTTCGCCGCGTAGGACATAATCTGCACGTCAAGCCATCCGGCGGCATCGAGTCCGGCGCGTATGGCGCCGACGCGACCGTCCATCATGTCGGAGGGCGCGATGATGTCGCAGCCGGCCTCGGCCTGAACCAATGCCTGCCGCACCAATACCGCCACGGTCTCATCATTGAGAATTCTGCCGTCCTCGATCAGCCCGTCATGTCCGTGACTGGTAAAAGGGTCGAGCGCGACGTCGCAAAGCACCCCGAGGCCCGGAAATTCTTTCTTGATCGCGCGCACCGATTTGCAGACAAGATTCTCGGGGTTGGTTGCCTCCGATCCGTGCTCGTCGCGCAAGTTGGGTTCGGTGTAGGGGAACAGCGCGATACAGGGGATGTTCAACTTCACGGCGCGTTCGGCGTCGCGCACCGCCTGATCGACGCTCAATCTTTCCACACCAGGCATCGATGCCACGCCCGCGCGCTTGTTATGGCCGTCAACCACGAATAGCGGCCAGATCAGATCGTCAGTGGTCAGAACATTTTCCCGCACCAGCCGGCGCGCCCATTCCGCCTTCCGATTGCGACGGGGGCGAACCACCAGGTCCAGGGAAGGGGCGGGTATCGCGGTCTCGCGCCGCGGCGCATCGCGCATTTCGATCGGCCGCCCGAATTTGATCGCCATTTGCCTGTTTCTCCTGACGCCGTTGCTTCCGAGTCTAGCACGCCGGCGCCGTGCTCGTCACGGAAGCCTTGACCATATGCGAGACTCAGCTCTCCAATTGATTTTGCCAAGCTGAGAGGTCATGACTGCTCGAAATGGAGGCGTATTGAAGCTGATGGATAGTCCGCATGTCTGAAATCCCCTCGCGCGATCCGTCGCGGGATGGCGCCATGTCGGCGGCGGCGATTTCCTCGGAACGAATCGAATCCGACCAGAACGTGTGGACGCGGCGGCTAGTCCTGTTTTTGCGCATCATGGCTGTCATTTCCGTGACCAAGGGCCTTTACCATTGGGCGCAGGTAACCGGCTTCATCGGAGGCGAGGAAGAGGCCTTTGAAAGCCAGCCGATGGCTTGGCAGACCGCAACTGTCTATTTCTCTGTGATCGAACTGGTTGCTGCGGTGGGGCTTTGGCTTGCGACGCCGTGGGGCGCGGTGGTGTGGCTGACCACCGTAGTTTCGATGGCGATCATCGAGCTGATGTTTCCTGCAATTTATGGCGGCAGCCTCACGGTTGTTGCGCTCGAGGCATTGATGCTTGGAGCGTATCTCGCGCTCGCCTGGATGGCGGCACGCGAACGGCCGCCATAGATCGCTTCAATTTTATTCTTCACTGCCGGTCGCGCGCGATCGCCTGGCTCGGGCGCGTCAGAGCCGGTCAAACCTCATCCGGCGTGTCCAATATCTGGGTGTTTTTGCGGTAACTTTTCGGTCACTTTAATGGGCCGGCCACATCGGTTACGCAGACGTTTCCAATTTGAGCGAAGCTGTTCCTATATGCGACACGCGCGGCAGACGAAGCGTGAACAGGCGACATGCACCCTCAATGAAAGGTTGCGAAAAGTCCTTTGTCGACGGGCTTAATCCGCGATTCACTGTCTTAAATTCATGATCTCTTTATTCTCTTATTTAAGCCGATGTTCAATCGGCCCCCTTAAGTTGAGGCTATCAGGCGGGACAAAAGTTTCGTCGAATAAGTCGATAAAACGACAACAGGGGAAGTGTCATGATGAAAGCCGTTGCAACGGCGGTGGAAACCGCTGAACGCGCTCCCGGCCAGGCTCCGGTGCAGCCGCTCTATCTCGAGGCGTTGACATTGGTGGAGCGGCTGCATCGCCGCCTGCTCGATGTCATCAAGGACGAATTCGATCGTCGTGGTCGCGCCGACATCAATTCAGTGCAAGCGCTGTTGCTCTACAACATCGGCGACAAGGAATTGACCGCGGGCGAATTGCGCACGCGCGGCTACTATCTCGGCTCCAACGTCTCCTACAATTTGAAGAAGCTCGTCGAACTCGGCTTCCTCGATCATCAGCGCTCGCGAGTCGATCGCCGCTCGGTGCGCATCCGCCTGACTGCTCAGGGCCAGGAAATCCGCCGCATCGTCGACGCGCTCTACCAGAAGCACGTCAAGACGGTGGAGCAGGTCGGCGGCATCTCCAATGACGAGTTCGCTACGCTGAACAAGTCGCTCCATCGTCTCGAGCGCTTCTGGACCGACCAGATCCTTTATCGGCTCTGATGATTTTTGGCCAAGTCGGCGACCTGAAAAGACCGGCGGCCACTAAGCGGTAAGAAGGCACTCCCCCCAAGCGCATCGGCCCGGATTTCCCGGACCGGTGCGCTATGCTTTTTGGCATTGCAAGGTCCCGTTCCCCAAAATGGAACTTCTTTCCGGCCGCGCGATTATTGGTCGGTGTCGGAGGGTACCCATGCTGGTCGAGCGCGGATTGCTCGTCATGAACGTCGAAGTCGTCGGCGACGCCTATGGCATCGCCTCCAATTATTTGCGCCGCACCGGCGCCATACCGGACACGTCGGGTACCAACGAACGGCTGCTGCAGATCATCGTGCGGCTGTTCGAGCGCGGTGAATTCAACAGATTAAAGCTCGCGAACAAGGCGATCGCGAAATTTGAGGCCGACGAACTGGTCTGACCGGAAGGGATAAGAGAGGATAACATGGAAGCCGCCATCGACCGCATCATGATGACCTACGATCTCCTGGTGAACCGCTCCGCCGCGGCCAGCGCCGAGGCACGGGCCAAGGTGACGGAATACGTCACGACGCTGTTCGAGGCCGGCGAAAAAGACACCAACCGGTTGACGGTGTGCGGCCTGACCTATTTGCGTCAGCTCGACGGTAGCAGCGATCCGGTCAAGGCAGGATATACGGGGCTGTAACGCGGACGCGTACTCCGGTCGTTGCTTCGCATGCAGCGCCAAGCATGATGGCTAGTCAGGACCGTTGCTTTCAGCTAGCCGCCAAATGGCGTCTTTACATTCAAAGTCGGCTTCACGACTGCTTCGAGGTTTTACCCGCCGTAGCGTCATGTGATTGGTGACGGCATCCGCTTTGCTCCTATAGCGAGCAAGTTCGTGCGGCAGCGCAGTCTGTCGCGATGGGCCATAACCGGCCCTCGACAGAGAGGGTGTCGCCGGGTTGCGATTACCTCGGACGTCCTGGCTCAGGATACCGTTCCCTTCACACACCAAGCCGTTGCTGTATAGGAGCGCGCGCCGTCCGCTTCACCATCCAGATAGGCAGCTCGGACAGCTCCGCGCACTTTCTGCTTCAGGTCCGGCTCCAGGGTCCGCAGATAGTCGGCCAAAGGGCCGTCGCTTCCTTCGTGCGGCGTCCAAAAATCATCGAACGACGCGAAGTCCATTCGAATCGTCAGGGCATCAACCTCGACGCCTGCAAGGCCGGCATCCAACCAGGCGCGCAAGAGGCCCTCACGCTTCACCAGTGGGCGAGCACACGCCTTGGCACGGCGCTCGGCTGCGTTGGGATCAAGCATTGACGCCGTATCGAAGAACATGCGCCAAGGCACGAAACCACCCCGCACGTCCCAGGTGGCGGCCGCGACAGTGCCGCCCCGACGCGTGACGCGGCGCATCTCACGCACCGCCCTTGCGCCGTCCGGGATGAATTGGATAACCAGCGAGGAGATCGCATGATCGAACGAGCCGTCCGGGAACGGCATAGCACAGGCGTCCCCGACCTCTAGCGCGACACGCGGACTATCTCTGTTCAGGGTCTTTGCATGCTCGACATAGGGGCCTGAGAAATCAATTCCAGTGACGCCCCCAACCGCTGGATTCTGGGCGAGCGCGAAGGTTAAGCTCCCAGTGCCACAGCCTACATCAAGAACACGGCCATCTCTGATACCCGAGAAGTCGATCAGCAATGGCGCGAGGCGGCGGCTCCAGCGCCCCATCTGAGCTTCATAACCGCTGCCACTTGATGACAAGAATGTAGAAGATGGCGTCATAGATTTTGCTCCTGTGCGAAGGGCGCACTACGAGCCGCGCCGTGGTCTCAACCCACCAGCAGTGGGGAGTTCAGGCCGCTCTGGCGCTGCACCTAAATTCAAACTGACCGGACTATCGGGCACAAAGTCATACAATGTCCGCTTCGGGTTACCAGCGTAGCCCCTTGCGGTAGATCGCTGCCCGTCGATTTCCGCTATGCCCCGTTTGCGGCCGAAGTTTTGCGCCAAGTGCGAGTTGTAGTGATGGGCCACAAGCAGACTCGACGGCCGGATCACTTCGCTCGTTTCCAAATCACGTCGACTATATCTCCCGCCGGGGGACGAACGGTCAGCGTCAGTTCGGCTCCCGCAATTGAGACAAAGCGCTTCTGTTCAGTGCCATTCCAGTTTGGAAAGGAACTGCCTTCGACACGGATTGCGATGCTGCTATCTTCTTCGTTTGCTGAATATGTTCCGAAGTACGTTATCGTGCCGTCGGCGGTTTCCTTGTTTTCCTCAGGTGTACCCTGCCACAGGGTATTGCTCGCGTATTTGGCTCGATCTGAGCGCATCACCGTGATGATGTATCGCCCAGTCGCGTCAAAGAAGGCGATGCCCTTCGGAGCGGCCCCATAACGCTCGATCTTGGTGCCGTCGCCTTTCTTTTGCTCCCACGAGAGCAGGGTCCACGTACCAACCAATTGATCTTTTAGAGATTGCTTCTGACCAAGCACGTCGATTGTCATCATGAACGATCCAGAAGCCGCAATAGCGCATGCGGCGAAAATTGCTCGCAAAGTCATCGGTCTATCCCAAGGGAAAGATTGGTACCATCAATCGAGCACGCCGGACGTTACCACGCACGGGCGAGATGGGTAAGATAAGGCCGGATGACAGGGTTGCGGGAGCTTACCGCCCGGAGGAACCTCTGGTAGAGCTCGATGCTCAACACGCAGGCGAGGAAAACCCATGCTCACGCTTCATCATCTCAATGACTCCCGCTCGCAGCGGATATTGTGGCTGCTGGAAGAACTCGGCACGCCATATGAGATGAAGCGTTATCAGCGTAACGCCACGACGCGGCTGGCGCCGCCGGAGCTCGCGGAGGTGCATCCGCTCGGCAAGTCACCCGTCATCACCGATGGCGACGTTCGGATTGCGGAATCGGGTGCGATTGTCGATTACCTCGTGCGTCGCTATGGGCAGGCCAACGGCAAGCCCGCGATGATGCCTAAACCCGGCACCGCCGAATACGAGAGCTATAACGAGTGGCTGCATTATTCCGAAGGCTCGGCGATGCTGCCGCTGATGCTCAATCTCTACGTATCGAGATTGAAGGAGGCGGGCGCGCTATTGCATCCGCGCATCGACAGCGAGATTGCGAACCACCTCGGCTATATCGATGGCGCGCTGAAGGGCAGGGAGTTTTTCATCGGCGACACGTTCACCGGTGCCGACGTCCAGATGAGCTTCGTTGGTGAGATGGCAAAGGTGTTCGACAAACTCGGGCCTTATCCCAGCTTCGCCGCTTGGTTATCCCGAATGCACGCGCGGCCTGCGTTCCAGCGTTCGATCGAGAAGGGCGGGGCGTACCGATTTGCGAAGTGAAAACGGGTCCAGAAGATGGCTCCCGAATTTTCTGAAATCGTGATTTCCGCAACGGGATCAACCTGATTTGGCCTGTCCAGTCCCGCCTGCAAAAACATTTTTGTTCTCGCTTGACGCAAATCACTTCATAAGCGCCGCCGCCGTCTCGTCCCATGCAGGGGCGCTCGCGATCGTCACGGACGCGGGACGGGATGCGATGGACGCTGATGTGCCGCTGACGAACGGCATGTGATGCGGACGGCGAAGTCGTGTGGTTCTGACGTCTCGACGCTGGCGTCAAGTTGGCGGGAAGTATCC